>NZ_JANRMI010000004.1:300000-596211 GCF_029531655.1 Bdellovibrio svalbardensis | reverse complement strand
TAATTATGAGTTAATTACAGATGATGATGTGGACGATGTCTAAGCCACAAAATACGGCCGAAAATTGTCTTTATCTTGAGTTGAATCCAATCTCTAAGTACCTAAAAAGCTAATATATTCGCGCTGGCTTATTGACTCGCTGTTGTCGCAGCCTGGCGCCATCAATTCAGTATCGGTCACCAAAGGGGGCCCCCACCGGCCTACCACCTAATAACCAACATTACAGGCGATCATGGCCAACGGTAGAATTGCCTGACTATGAAGCCAACGCCAAGATTTGCCGTTGCGACCCCAAAAAGATTCTCTTGATGACCAAAATACTACTTCCAAGATACTCTGCATTTGGAGGAACTATGGTTCGAATTCTTTTCGTTATGATTTTAGGTATTTCGTCAAATTCGGTTGCTGCCACTAGCGCATGCTCAATCGAAAATTCTCAAAAGTTGTTGAATCTCGCAGCCAAAGTCATTGGAGAAATGGGCTCAGATGATGTCAAGATGACTAAAATGATTCTCGATGAGAAAATTACTGACGTAAAAGAAATCAGAAAAAAAGTCATGGAAATAAAAAAGAACTCTAAAGCTGGTAACACCTCAAAAGAAGTAGGGGCTTTTGCTGAGGCTCATCCTGAGTGTGACCCTGAAGGAAATTTTAGAATTACTCACCCGCACAAGTAGCACTAGATTCTGTCCCGTGTTTTGCCAAGCAAAACACGGGATCAAGCGAACAAGCCGAATTCTCGAAAATCAAGAACGCCTACCTTATTGATTTTTCCCATTAAAAAATCTAGGCGAACCCCACGTAGAAGTCTGAGAGGCTTTCAAAAGCCTCAAGGTCGCTAAATGTACCTGCCAAGTAAATCGATCAAGATTCACAGTTAAAGCGACAGCCAAAACAACAGTAATCGCAACGTCGACAAGTTTATCAATATTCATGGCAGTTGTCCTTTCAGCGTAGTCAGCTATTTGACGCGAATATTCGGTGGACAAGATTTAAACCCACCACGACGTGGGTTTTTTCTTATCCTCCGAAGTCTTGATTTAGTCGCAGTGGTGCTCAACCCGAGGTGAGCAGCAAGCTGCTTAATGCTCCATCTCTCGACCCAGCGCAAACGTGCCAGCTCCGTCAGGTCGAGATTTTCTTTCGCCCAGGAAACCGCTATAAATGAATTTAATGTGGTATGACCTGGTTCGACTAGATTAGGCCTGACTGCACCATTCATTCTTCATATCCCCACGAAATTTCGAAAATCAGACGGCAGGATGTTATTGCTGTATTCAATATCCAGTCAGCTGTGGCTCGCATTTAGGCCACGCCATCTCGGTGGGGCGTGTTCGCTTTCTTGACCGCGCCCCCGGAAACCTTATGCTTGAAGCACGAGGGAACATCATGAAAAAAATCATCTTAAGCGCATTAACTCTATGGACTATTAACTCATTAGCGGCACCAGCAATTCCAGAACTTCCTACGGACGCCTGTGAACGGGGAGTTTGCACGGAAAAGATGAGATCTGTTCTGAATAATTTTAATAGCACTCCATTCGCCGTCAAACTCACGCCCGGCGTTTATAGCGGAGAGTGCAATCACTCGGATAGAACCTTGGATCCCAACGTCACTCATTACGCGGAAATCCTGATTGATAACCTCGAAAATGGAACTCCGTATTTCTCTTCAATTTTTGCATTCTTCTTTCCTGAAAATCCCTATGCTTCCTGGGACCTTGCGAGAGCTCGTCAAAGTACGACGGACAACTGGAAAAGATATGGCAAGATCGTTGAAGGCAGTCAGGCTTCCCGCATTGAGGTTTATGAAGATGAGGGGGCTCCGGTGAACGCCTATTATATGCGCCAGGATCCACAAACTGGGACGATTTATTACATTATCTACTTTGGCTTTGGATCGCAAAATTCGACGTCTTTCTGTACGATGACCCCAAATAGTCTGTAATCATTATAGAAACTAAAAGCCTAACTCCCAAGATCGAAAAAGTCTGCTAAATAGAGACATTCTTTTTTGGAGTTGAGGCTATGAAATTTATCTCTCTTTTTCTAACAAGTTTTCTGTTTTGCTCTGCCAGCTTTGCGAATTTCCAATATCATTTCAAATGCAGAGGGGATGGTCGTAACCAACTCTTGGATTTGAAGGTCGGAGCGAATGGCTTGGAAGAAGTGACTTTCAAATACGAACTCAAACGCATCAATGCTTATCAACTTCTAAGTCAGTATTGTGACTATGGTTCAATGCAGTTTATGTGGCAGGACAGCGCCGTCGCAGATAAAAAAGCAACTTTACACCTGGAGTTCTCATCAGGCACTCGCTGGATGGGGCAACTGACTTTCGATGGTCAGGAACAAGTCGACCTTATGTGTATCGATCAGCTGTAGTTCAACAGCACCTTGCCGATTTAAAAATTGCCCAAAGCCTCTTCGAGTGAAAAGATTTTCCCGAGAGGCTTTATGGTTTCCGCTGCATTCACACTTGAATCCCCATCCTTTAAAAATAATCAAGAGATCCCCGCACAATACACCTGTGAGGGAGAAAATATTTCTCCACCGTTGAGTTGGTCGAATCCCCCCAAGGGTACAAAAAGTTTTGCCATCATTGTCGATGATCCCGATGCGCCAGATCCACAGGCTCCCAAGACCACATGGGTGCATTGGGTGCTCTTTAATATTCCTGAGTCGATGACGTCTTTGCCTGAAGGAATTCATGATCTGCCCCAGCAAACGCATCAAGGACTGAACGATTGGAAAGCGCAGGGATACCGTGGTCCCTGTCCTCCGATTGGGAAGCATCACTATCACCATAAACTCTATGCCTTGGATACTGTGCTGCCAGAGCTAGGTCGGCCCACAAAAGCGGATCTTGAAAGATCCATGAGGGGGCATATTCTTGCACAGACCGAACTTGTTGGAACCTATTTGAAGAAAAAGTAAAAATTATTTCGGCACTGTTAGATAATGACTTGGTACTGCATTTTGATAGATGGGCTTTGCATACCAGCTTCTTATGATCTCATTGTAACGACCTGAGTGACGAAGCTTCTTAAGGCCATCGTTGAAGGTGTCGATCAGATTCTGAGGATCTTTGACTTTTTTTGATATAACCAAATGATATTCTGATACTTGAATCGCCAGAGGATGGTGGGCAAATAGTTGTACATCTTTACCATAAATTTTTTGAAGAAGTACATACCCCACTTCTAAATCACTAGGTACTGCTTGCACTCTGCCGGTGCGAAGCATGTTAAAACTTTGTATATCGGAAGTGAGTCTTTCGACTTTGATGAGGCCATCTTTTTCTGCCTGGATAAATCTATCGCCCATTCCGCCAAAACCGCGAGTTGAAGCCATTGGGATATTTTTAAGATCCGAGTATTGGGTCCAGTTAAAGGGATGAGTTTTCAAATAAAATAATACATATCGACCGACGTAAATGGGATCGCTGAAGAGATAATATTTTTCTCTTTCTTTCAGGCGTGCATAGGCAATGGTGCCATCCCATTCGCCTGATTTAGAAAGCTCATTGGTGCGAGCCCACGGGAAGAAACCGAGCTGAACTGCGACGTCTTTCTGAGCAAATGCTTCTGTTGTGATTTGCGCAAGAAGACCTTTATTGTCGAGAGAATTAGAAATATATGGCGGCCATTCGCCCGTTGTAATTCGAACTTTAATTTTAGCAAAAGCCAGCTGTGAAAAAAACAGAAAGCTCACAAATAAAATAGTTCTCATGCCTCAGTGTACCTCTTTTGGAAGTATTTTTCTAGCGAACGGCAAGTTCGATGAACTCAAATCTAGTCACATCTACCAAACCTTTGTCGGTTAGTTTCAGGGCTGGAATCACAGGAAGAGCAAGGAAAGCCATCTGAATAAAAGGTTCTTCCAAAACGACCCCAAGTTTTTTGAATTCAGTTTTCAGATTCTCAATGCCGGATTTGATCTCATCGGCACTTTTCAAACTTAGAAGTCCTGCAATCGGCAGCTCCACGCGAGCTTTAACTTCACCTTGATTGGCGACGACAAAGCCTCCACCCATTGCGATGATCTCATTGACTGCAACGGCCATGTCTTCGGTGTTGGTGCCAATCACCATGATGTTATGGGAGTCGTGGGCCACAGAGCTGGCAAGAGCCCCTGAAGTCAAACCCATGCCTTTGACGAAACCTAAACCAGGTTTCAAATTCTTTCCATAGCGTTCAATGTTTGCCATAAATAGAACGTCATCTTGGGCGAAGTTCTTGCCGTCAAAGAATGTGGTGATGTGCTTGGTGATGATCTCATTCGGGACGATCTCAATCACATTGTAAAGGCCTGCTTGGGTTGGATAGCCAAAATCGGCGGCCTTCATCGCTTCGCGTTTGATGGTATTCATCATTGGTGGTTGGGAGAGCTGCAAGTTATTCGCAGACTCGGATTTCAAATCAATTTCAGAAACAAACTGTCCACCAATCAGAACGTCCTGGATGTCGACCGACTTGAGGTCCTTCAAAATGACCAGATCTGCTTTCTTTCCAGGAGCGACAAGCCCTAAGCGTTTCAAGCCAAAGTGTTTTGCTGCGGAATAAGTCGCTAAGCGATAAGCGACATGAACCGCGACACCGTGGTGATTGATTAGTTCTTTAATCAGAAAGTTAATATGACCTTCATGGGCAATCTCAAAGGGATTGCGGTCGTCAGTGCAAAGCAAGCATTGCGGTGAAGAGAAATCATTCACAAGCGGAGCGAGGGTTTTCAGATTCTTTGCAACGCTGCCTTCGCGAATGATTAAGCCCATCCCTTTTTGCAGCTTCTCGCGGCCTTCTTCCAAAGTGACTGTTTCGTGGCAGTTTTGAATTCCCGCAAGCAGGTAAGCATTCAGCGCTTTTCCTCGCAACAAAGGAGCATGACCATCTAGATTTAAGTCATCAAAGGCCTCAATCTTGCTGAGCACTTCGGTGTTCGCATTGATGACACCAGGAAAGTTCATCATCTCCGCAAGTCCTAAAACTGCTGGGTGATCTTTGAGCTTAACCATTTCATCGAGCGTAAAATCAGATCCATTTGTTTCAAATCCTGGCAGAGCTGGGACGCAGGAAGACATTTGTACGAAAAGATTTTGTCGCGTCAGTTCGGCACAGCGAAGGAACCATTCAAATCCATTGGCTCCCGTGACATTGGTGATTTCATGAGGATCGCAGATGGCTGTCGTTGTTCCAAGTGGCAAGGTCGCGCGTTCAAATTCAAACGGGGACATCATCGAGGATTCAATGTGCAAGTGGCCGTCGATGAATCCAGGAGTGACAAAGGCACCTTGTCCATCAAAGGTTCGGCGCGTTTTGCTGTCAGCATACTCAAGACCCACCCCAACAATGTGTTCCCCACCAATAGCGATACAAGTGGGATAGATTTCCCCCGTTATCACGTCGAGAAGTTGGATATTGGTAATCAGCAGATCAAGTTCTTGATCGCCACGCGCCTGGGCTAAGCGATTTGGCAGTTCTTGAGAGGAGAGGCGCTGAGTATTTTTATTTGCTAAAGTCATATAAACCGATCCCATATTCGACACGGAAGTTCAATGGTCTGTGAGGATCTGTTGCACGGTGTAAAGATAAATTGTTGATGGATTTTTTCCGTGTTCATCTGACCTTTCTCCTCTCACAAGGGGGTGGATTTTTCTAAATCTTCTCCACAGATAAACATTTTTTTTGTACACAGGCCCCTCTGGTACAGAGGGACGTGGGTTATGGTATTTACAGGTGCGAATGAAAATGAAGCGAAGTTTAATGCGGATGAACTCTTTTATTCTAAGACTGATTTTCGCGGAATCATTCAATCGGGCAACAGTGTTTTTGTCCGCGTCAGTGAATACCCTGAAGAGGAGCTGCTAAAAAGACCCCACAATGTCATTAGACATCCCGATATGCCACGAGCGGTGTTTGCACTTTTTTGGGATTTTTTAAAGAACCAGAAAGTCGTTGCGGCCTATGTGAAGAATAAAAGTAAAATGGGCAAGTACTATTGGGTTTTTGCGATGGCCTTTCCGATGAGTGATGGCTACCTGTCGATTCGTCTTAAACCAAGTTCACCACTTTTTGCTCAAGTCAAAAAAGTCTATGAGAAAATGAGTGCCATCGAAATCGAGACCTCGGCAATGGAAGCCTCCTCTCAATATTTGCATAGAACTCTTGCTGAGGAACTGGGGTTCGCCAGTTATGAAGAGTTTATGAGAGGCGCCTTGGAGGCCGAATTGCGCTCACGCGATCTTGCGTTAGGGGTTCAAGATAAGGGTCTTCAGGTGAAATGGATTGCCGATGAGGTTTTGCGCAATGTCACTTATGCCTCGCAGAATTGCATGGATTCAGTGCGAACAGGTTTTGAAGTGAGCTCTCAGTTCTTGGTGAATATGGACGGACTTTTGAGTCAATCACAACATATTATGAAGACCTGTGAGTCCGTAAAAATGGTGACCACCAATCTAACCGTGGCCTCCGCAAAGTTGGGAGAGCCGGGAAAGCCCTTGGGGGTTGTTGCTGCGAATTTGGATAAGCTGACGGGCGAGATTGCTCAATGTACAAAGGATCTGGATGAGGCCTTGAAGAGCTTTCGTCAATCAGCTGAAGATATGTGTTTCACCTTCGGCTCTTCACGTTTTCAAATTGAAATGATGGACCATCTGATTCGCGAACGAGTTCTGCAAGCGGGCGATTTAGGGGCGCAGTCTCAGACGGACTCAGAAAAATTGATTTTCCTGGAGAGATTGGCCTTGTTGAATATTTTGATTGTTCAAAACTTCAAAAAGGTTCAAGAGACCTCTTTAGCTTTGACGAGCTCCAGTCGTTCGCTATTGCACACCTGTAAGCGCTTGTCTCAGACTACAGCCGGAATGGATGTGATTCGCGTCGTGGGGAAGATTGAAATGGCCCGAGTTGATGAAGTCACGGGAGTTTTGGCTTCTCGGTTGAAGGATGTTGAAGATCTGACTCAAGCCTTTAAAGATTCATTGCGAGTTTTAGAGACGGATTGTCGTCAGGGAATTACGAACTCTTTACGTGTCGAGCAGATGACTGCGGATGTCTCCAATGTACTAGGCACTATTAATAGTTTGATTGTGGTTTAACGCTTAAAATGAAGTTCTCAGTTTGAGATACTTTCATTACAGCAAAGGCTTCAATCTGCCGATAAATAGAACATGAGTAATGTCAGAGACATTAAAAGTGCACCGTTAGATCCTGACGATTTTATGGCTGTGTCCAGGGATGAGTTTATTCCGGGGACACAATTCCCGGTGGACATTTTTCTGAAGCTGTCAGAGAGAAATTTCGTCATGATCCTTAAAGAGGGCGCGAAGGTTCATTTTGACGACATGCACTTTCCTGAAAAGGCGGAATGGCTTTACGTTCGCAAGAGCGACTATCATAAGTGTGTTGGTAAAGCCTTAACCGTTGCGGGAATTGTCCTGAATAGCGATAAGATCAGCATCGAGAAGAAAACGGTTGTTCTTTCGCGAGCGGCAGATTCCATTTTTAAAGAGATTGAACATCTCGGCTTCGATCATCAAGCCTTGGAACATTCAAAGGTCATAAGTAAGTCTATCCAAGCCTTGGTCGAAGATAAGTCCGATATCAGCTATGTGATTAACTTGATGGCCAATTTGAATGACGATCTGATTCGCCACTCTATGATGGTTTCAGCGGTCTCGGTGATCATCGCCCGATCGATGAAATGGACGATGGCAACGAATCTTGAAAAGTTGGCTTTAGGAGCGTTGTTGCATGATGTGGGAATGAAAGAACTGCCTGATGAAATTCTGGATTTACCTCGTCATGCAATGAATCGAGAACAGGCTGCCAGCTATGAATCACACGTCTATCGGGGTGTCGAGATTTTAAGATCAATGCCTTCAATATCTGATGATATTATCTCGATTGTTTTGGAACATCATGAGAATGCACCAGGGCAAGGATACCCTCGTCGTTTGCGCGACTTTAAGATCAATCCATTCGCACGGGTTGTAGCCTTAGCAGATTGTTTTGTCGAAATCGTGATGAAGTCTGTCAATAATCCAAATCCCAAAAATGCCATCGCGGCAATTAGTTTTATTGAAATTACTTTGGGACAGCCATTCCACAAACCGGCTTTCTTAGCGCTAAAGAGTGCATTGAATCCGCCATCGTAGTCTCTTGTCAGTAAACAACTTGGCTCTGACCTTTGCCTGTACTTAAAAATTTGTAAGTACTTTGCGACCATATTCCAGTCATATCCTGTGCAGGTTCACGGCGACCTTGGGCTCGATCCAAGTTCAAGTCAAACTCACGGAAGAGGTTGGAATGAAACATGCGCTCAGACTGTTTCTAATATCTTGTTTAATAGTTTCGTGTACTAAAAAGACTGCACAAACACCTCCTCAGATGATTCCCGAAGTGACCGTCGTGAAGGTCTCGCCTCGAACAATTCCGATAGTGAAAGAGTTTGTGGGACAGATGTCAGGCATTCGCGATATTCAAGTCCGTGCCCGTGTCGGTGGAATCCTTCTAAAGAGATATTACCGTGAGGGGGCTAAGGTCAAAGCTGGTGATCTTCTCTTTAAGATCGATCCGGCTCCTTATCAGGCACTATTAGAACAAGCTCAAGGTGAAGTGAGTGTCAACCAGGCGCGATTTACCAATTCGCGACAATCTTTGAATCGCATTTTACCACTATATAAAGAAAATGCTGTCAGTCAGAAAGATCGTGATGATGCCGTAGCTGATTTTAACTCTTCAAAATCATCCTTGGAGAGGGCAAAAGCCAAGCTAGAAGAAGCCAAAATTAATTTGGGTTACACCACTGTGTCTGCGCCGATTAATGGGTACACCAGTAAAGAGACTGTTTCTGAGGGCAGTCTGATTGTCGTAAATTCAGATCAGTCTTTGCTGACAACAATTTCGCAAATTGATCCCGCGTATGTGAACTTTTCTTATACCGACAATGAACTTCTGGAGCTTCGTCGTTTGTCCGCTTTGGGTAAGCTGTCAAGACCTGTCGATATGACCAAGCTCGAGGTGCAAGTACGTTTGGGAGACAACAGTATTTATCCCCAAAAAGGATTCATGAATTTCAATGACAATATAATTGATTCAACCACGGGAACGGTAAAGGCCCGGGCCATCATTGATAATCCTGATGGCTATTTAAAGCCGGGGCAATTTGTCAGAGTCTATGTAAGCGGGTTTTCACGAACCAACACTATCGCCGTTCCTTCAAAATCAATTATACAAACACAAAACGGACCTATTGTTTTTGCGGTTAATTCGGAAAGCAAAGTGCAGCAGGTGAATATTGAGACCGGGGAAGAAATCGGCAGTGAAGTGGTGGTTAATAAAGGTCTGAGAGGCGGCGAGTACGTAGTTGTTGAGGGGGCCGCAAAGGTTCGCAATGGCATGCAAGTTAAGATTGTTTCTGGATCGACGATGGCTAAGGCAAATTCGATACCGGTATCGCTTCCCAATAAAGAGTTTCAAGCAAACACAAAATATTGACAGGAGCTCCGAATGTTTTCAGCCTTTTTTATTCGTCGGCCAGTGTTTGCGAGTGTGATCTCGATTGTTCTGATTTTGGCAGGATATGCGTCGATGCGCAGTTTGCCGATCGCTCAGTACCCTGACATTGTTCCGCCGCAGGTTTCAGTTACGACGAGTTACCCAGGAGCGTCTGCAGAAACTATTTCTGCAACGGTTGCGGCGCCACTGGAGCAAAAAATCAATGGCGTAGAGAATATGCTTTATATTCAGTCCACGAATTCCAGCAGTGGCGATATGATCATGACAGTGTCCTTTGCGGTAGGAACAAATCCTGACCAAAACACCATCAATGTAAATAATCGCGTGCAAGCTGCGATGGCAATGCTACCGGAAGAAGTTCGACGTCAAGGCGTGAAGGTTGATAAAAAGTCTTCTGCGATTTTACAAGTTGTGACAATTGAGTCACCGGATCAGCGTTACGATCAGACCTACATCAGCAACTATGTTTTGGTGAATATTATCGACGAGATCAAAAGGATCCAAGGTGTTGGTGATTCCTCTATCTTTGGAACTCGCGACTATTCAATTCGGATTTGGATTCAACCCGATAAAATGGCCCAACTGAAGGTTGTCTCTGATGACATTATCAAGGCCGTTCGGGAACAGAATACCCAATTTGCTGCGGGAAAAGTAGGCGCTGAGCCATTATCGAATGCAGTTGATTTTACCTACACAGTGACCACCCAGGGCCGTTTCGAAAATCCGAAAGAATTTGAAAACATTATCGTTCGGTCCAATCCAGATGGTTCTAAAATCCGGGTTAGAGATGTCGCGACTGTTGAATTGGGCTCTTTGGACTATGGCGTAGATACGAAGTGGAAGGGCAAAACGGCGGTGGCCTTCGGGATCTATCTCGCTCCCGGAGCCAATCAGCTGCAGGTAGCAAGTCAAGTTGATGCGAAGATGAAAGAGTTGCAGAAGAAATTTCCGCAAGGATTAGTCTATGCAATTCCCTATGACACGACTAAATTTATTGAAATATCCATTGAAGAAGTCGTTAAAACACTTTTTGAGGCCATAGTCTTAGTCTTTTTAGTGGTCTATCTTTTCCTACAGAATTGGCGCGCGACTTTGATTCCTTGCCTGGCAGTGCCTGTGTCGATTGTCGGTACGTTTGCCGGGATGTATGCACTTGGTTTTTCAATTAACACTTTAACCTTGTTCGGGCTGGTTCTCGCAATTGGATTGGTGGTGGATGATGCCATCGTTGTGCTTGAAAACGTCGAACGGATTATGCGCACTGAAAAACTTCCTCCGAAAGAAGCCACGATTAAGGCGATGGAAGAAGTCAGCGGTCCGGTCGTGGCGATTGTTCTGGTATTGTGTGCCGTGTTTATTCCTGTTGCATTCACTGGAGGATTGGCAGGGCAGATGTATAAACAGTTTGCCATTACCATTGCCGTGTCAGTTACCATCTCCGGCCTGGTTGCGCTGACCTTAACGCCAGCTTTATGTGCTTTAATTTTGAAAGAACACACCGGGGAGCCAATGGTGTTGTTTCGCTGGTTTAACAAAGGTTTTGATAAAATCACAGATGGCTTTGTTGTCGTGGTGGAGTTTTTTATTAAAAACAAAACCATCAGCTATGGTCTTCTTGTCGGTATCTTGGCCCTCACGGCCTTCTTGTTTAAACTAGTTCCTACGGCATTGGTTCCCGATGAGGATCAAGGCTATATCTTGGCAGCGCCAAGTCTGCAAGATGGGTCTTCACTGGCACGCACTAAAAAAACGGCGGATAAGCTCGATAATTTTACCATGAACTCTCCGCTGGTTGTGGATACTGTCACAATCTCGGGCTTCGAGCTGCTGACTGGGACGACACGGACAAGCACGTTAACAAGTTTCATTGTTTTGAAAGATTGGAAGGAAAGACCGAAAGCAGATCAAAGTTCTCAGCATTTGGCGCGGCAAGTTTTTGGTTTGAACGCCACAATACCGGATGGAAATATCGTGGCATTTAACCCACCACCCATCGTCGGTATGAGTGTTACGGGAGGTGTGGAGTTTTATGTACAGAATAAGGGAGGAGTGACATCCAAGCAATTAGGGGACACGACTCGCAACTTCGTTGATAAAATACGAAATAATCCAGCCGTGGCTTCAGTGAACTCGAACTACAGCGCCAATGTGCCACAAATATACCTAAATTTAGATCGCGAAAAAGCCAAGGCCTATGGGATTCCCATTGATTCTATATTCTCTTCAATGGCAGCCACTTTTGGTGCTTATTATATCAATGACTTTAATAAATTTGGTCGCACCTTTAAGGTTGAATTGCAATCCAAGGGGGACTACCGCGCCAAACCCGATGATATTCGTAATGTCTATGTTCGTTCTGACAAGGGCTCTATGATCCCAATCACTTCAGTGTTGAATGTCGAGCGAACTACGGGTCCTGAAATTTTAGAACGGCTTAATATCTTTCCTGGGGCCCGGGTTATCGCCAATCCTGCACCGGGATATTCAACGGGACAGGTCATTGCGGCCGTTGAAGAAGAGGCTAAAAATCTTTCAGAAGACTTCGCTGTTAGTTGGACGGGGCCAGCCTATCAAGAAAAGCTTACCGGCGGTACTTCGCTGATGGTGTTTATCTATGCCCTTATATTTGTGTTCCTTATCTTGGCAGCGCAATATGAGAACTGGAGCTTACCAGTTTCGGTTTTGCTTTCCATTCCCTATGCGATGATCGGAGCGATTCTTGCCAATTACTGGCGTGGTCTTGCAAATGACGTTTACTTCCAGATTGCCCTGGTGACCTTGATCGGACTTTCCGCGAAAAATGCAATTTTGATTGTTGAATTTGCCATCGAGAAACAAAAAGAAGGAAAGCCTTTGATTGAAGGTGCGATGGAAGCGGCGAAATTGCGTTTCCGCCCTATCATCATGACCTCTTTGGCCTTCATCTTGGGAGCTTTGCCCTTGGCTATTTCCAGCGGAGCGGGATCGGCCAGTCGTCACTCTATTGGGACTGGAATTATTGGGGGAATGCTCGTTAGTACTGTCTTGGGAACCTTTTTTATTCCGATGTTTTTTGTTTCCATGGTGATGTTGTTTGGTAAGAAAAAGAAAGCGCCGTCGCCATCAGAGTCCTCTATCGACGTATTGCCTCCGACCTCAGCAACACCAGCGCACGGGGGCCATTCATGAGATTGAAGCTCTTAAATATTTATTTAGGTGCAGTACTCAGCGCTTGTGCCGTGGGGCCGGATTACAAACGACCGGATTCGGCTGTGCCTTCCACAATTCCATCTATGCAATCGGCGGAGTTGGAGCAGCGGGAGAAAATTGATATTGGCTGGTGGAAGCTTTTTAATGATCCTCAGCTTGATGAAATGGTGAAGCAGGCCTTTGCACATAATCTTGATTTAGAGTTGGCACTTGCCCGAGTTGATGAGGCGCGAGCAAGTCTTGGTATCGCGAAGGCGGACTTCTTTCCATCTTTAGACTTGGGTGGACGTGGAGGGAAATTTAAAATTTCTGAAAATGCGGGTTTCGCTACGCCGACCGGAAGCAAGACATTCACAGACTATACTCTGGGTTTGAATTTAAGCTATGAGCTGGATCTGTGGGGAAAAATTCGTCGCAGCAATGAGGCGGCCAGGGCGCAGTTGTTTCAGGCGGATTTCAATCGAGCGAATGTTCAGCTCACGGTGGTTTCGCAAGTCGTGACAACTTATTTTTTACTGCGATCTTTGGATTTACAACTGACCATTGCGCAAGAGACCTTGGCCAGTCGCAAAGGTTCTTATGAGCTTGAAGCAAAAAGATTCAAAGGTGGAATGACTTCTGAACTAACTGCCAAGCAATCAGAAGCGGAAATGCATTCAGCCGCGGCGACCGTTGCGCAATTGGAGAACTCTGTCAGTCGGGCCGAGAGCGCTTTATCCATTTTGTTGGGACGTGATGGAAGAGGTATCTTTGAAAGTCCGGTTCTTCGCGGCAAATCAATGCGTGATTTCATTGTGCCGCCGAAACTTCCCATGGTTTTACCTTCCCAGTTGTTGGAGCGCCGCCCTGATATTGCCTCTGCGGAGCAACAACTGATTGCGGCCAATGCGCGTATCGGTCTTGCAAAGTCATTTTATTTTCCGTCTTTTTCTTTGGTGGGAGGAATTGGAGGAGAAAGTACTGAGTTCAACAATCTCTTTAAAGGGCCATCGCAGACATGGTCCTATGGATTGAACTTAGCGATGCCGATCTTTAATGCCGGCAAAACTGGATTTTTAGTGGATGCGGCCACCGCCCGCCAAAAGGAAGCTCTGGTTCAATATCAAAAAGCTATTCAAGTCGCATTCACAGAAGTGCGCGATGCCCTTAAATCCTATGATAGTGGGCGGGCCGTCTTCGAGGCACAGAAGGCTCAAGTCAATGCCGTAGAGAGAAATCTTTATTTGGCAAATCTTCGTTATAAAAATGGCCAGTCGCCTTATTTGGATGTGCTGGATGCTGAAAGGCAGTTGTTCCAAGTGCAACTGGGACTTGTGCAGTCTCAGCAAGCGCGCTTGGTTTCCGTTGTCGACCTCTACAAAGCCTTGGGTGGTGGATGGAGTCTTAATAATCAGGAGGAACAGAAATGAAAATTACACTGAGAGTGCTGACGGTGAATGCTGTGCTGTTTGGCGCCTTGATCGGTTGTTCAACGACCAAAGAAGTGACCGTCTCACGAATTACTCCACAGGAAGCACAGACATTCGCTGCGGAGGCTTTTATCTATGGTTATCCCTTGGTTCTTTCCGGAGTGACCCGCGATGTGGAAACAGCTGCCGCCTATACGACGAAGTCGAAAGCTCCCATCAATCAACTTTTGCACAAACGCACTTTTCCTGATGAACGATTCATGGAAGTCGTGACTCCCAATGCAGACACTCTTTATAGCACTGCCTGGTTGGATGTGTCTGAAGGGCCTATTGTCTTAACACTTCCCAGCTCCAACCGATATTATCTTGCGCCCATTCTTTCTGCATGGACTGAAGTCATTGCTTCTCCGGGGACGCGTTCAAGTGGCAATGATCGCAGAGAGTTTGTAATTACGGGTCCCAAGTGGAAAGGGCCTCTTCCTACAGATATGCAGGAGATTAAGTCTCCTACGAATAATCTTTGGCTGATTGGTCGGATCCAGACGAATGGAAAGAAAGACTATCTGACTGTTCACAATATTCAGGACAATTGGGAACTTACGCCCTTGCGTTTTTATGGGAAGAGTTATCTTCCACCCTCTAATGTTGAAATCAATCCCAACGTTGACACCAGCACGCCTCCTGTGGATCAAGTGGCAAAGATGGATGCCAAGGCATTCTTCAGTCATATGGCTGAAGAAATGAAGCACAATCCTCCGGTTGCAGCGGATGTCCCTATGGTCGTCAAGCTTCAAGCAATGGGATTGACACCGGGAGAAGCATTTGTTTATGAAAACTTGTCTCCGGCGATGCAACAGGCTCTTGATGATGGATATGCTGCAGGAGTGAAGCGTTTGCAAACGTCGATTCCTTCGAACGCGTCGGTGAACAATGGCTGGATGTCGTTGAGGACGGTGGGGATTTACGGAGATAAATATTTGGATCGTGCTTACGTTGCCATGACGGGATTGGGCGCCAACACGCGCGAAGATGCGGTCTATTTCAGGGCGGTTACTGATGCGACCGGAGATAAGTTTAACGGCAAGAACAAATATGTTTTGAGATTTAAAAAGGGACAGATCCCTCCGGTCAATGGTTTTTGGTCGCTTTCGATGTACAACTCAAAACGATTTTTTGTTAAGAATCCAATCGACCGATTTGCGATCGGGGATCGGGATCGGCTGAATTTTAATTCTGACGGTTCGCTGGATATCTATGTTCAATCTCAATCTCCTGGAAAAGCCAAGGAGGCAAACTGGCTTCCCGCTCCGGCCGAGGATTTCAATTTAGTGATGAGATTATACTGGCCCAAACAAGTTGTCCTTGATGGAACATGGAAGGCTCCAGCTGTAGAGAGAACCTCAGAGCCTGGGCGCTTGTCAAAAAACGTAGAGTTCTAGAAATTCTGCCATAGAGATTCGCTCTTTTGAATTTAGTAATTTCAGAGCATTTAAAGAACGCTGCAGATTATTTTTCTCGAAGTAGTCTGTAGCTCTTTCTATAAGGCTGGGCCTCATCGAAAAAGATTCTGGAAATAGTTTTGCGAAAAAGAGCCCATCCAAAATAGAGGAAGCAAAAAAGTGGATAAAGCGACGATTGAAACGAATATTGTTAAGAATTAGATTTCGCGCCTCATTGGTCTGGCCTTTAATAGCAAAATAAATGAACTCGCGTTGTTCTGCTTTAGTATTAATTTTTTCAGATGTCGTGTATGACCGCAGCATGCGAGCCTTCGCAAAGCTGGCGCGGACAGATTGACAATCACTTTTCTCAAAGATGCCGATGATCCCAAGTCCGAAGTAACTATAAGCGTGGCCACGCACCCAGCCGGCTTTTTCGGCGATGCGCGCTGTTTTTGAAAGGGCCGCTTTGGCCTTGGCAAAATCCCGAGTTCTGAGATAGCACTCACTGAGATGGAAGTACTTCATGCCCAACGCAAACAGATTTTGTTGTGGCTGTTTGTACTCAATTAAAATCGAGTCTCGAATCAAGGGAATGGCTTCTGCAAATTGTTCTCCGTGATAGAGCACATGCCCTTTGCGGAAGAGATATTCAGCTCGGGATTTTGAACAGTCATTAGTATATTTTAGATAATCTTCACAGCGTTCTACCAAGGAAAGAGCTTCATGGCGATTGCCGCAGAAGTCTTCACGTAATGCCGACCAGCTTAAGATGGAAATTATTTTTGTTGGCATGTTGAGCGAGTATGCAATTTTCAATGCTTCATCGAGATACATCCGACTTGCGCGATTTTTTCCAAGATAGAATGAAGTGAATCCGATATGAGTATAAAGCGTCATACGCTGGGCGGAGCAGAGTTCGTTAGGGGAGAAGGATTTAAGTAGCTTAAGATAGCTGGAGTATTCATCAGTCACGCGGATGCGGCAAAGAAAAGAATCTTTGCAGATTTCCTCGAGTGCACGGTTGATGGGACGCATTTCAATGGGAACAGATGATTTGCACAATTGATCCGGGGTGATTTCAAGGGTATGAGCAATGCGTCCCAAGGTGTCAGGGCGCACTCTTCGTACAGTGCCGTTAATCCATCGTTGAATCGTCTTTGTCGAAATACCAAGCTTATCTGCAAAGTCCTGGCGAGAGAGATTTTTTTTATCGAGCATTTGCCCTAATACATACGAATCAATTTCAATGAGCTCTGTAGTCATAAGGCAACAGTACCTAATTAAAAATGTGAGAGAGAGACCAGTTGTTAAAAATCATTAACAACTTTCTTTTTGCAGGACTCGTCTTCAGTCGTGTTCGCGGCGTAGTAAGGAACTTCAATGATGGAGCGAAATCCGTGACGAGCGGTGATGGCAAGGATCATATTGCGCAAGCTGGTAATCATGCGACCTTTGCAACCCAGTATTTTTCCTAGGTTTCTTTGAGTGCAATCAATTTTGAAAATTGTAGTGCGATCACCTTGCTGGATCGAGACCTGGACCTCAGTTGGATAGTCCACAATGAGTTTTAAAAAATCGAGCAGCTGTTTTTTAGCCAACTCAACGACCACATCTTTACTAGGTGCTCCCTCGATTGAAGTCGAGGTGTCCAGTGTGGCTTTTCTGCGAATCACGAGAACTTTATTTGCGTCGTCCATAATTTTTCGTCTCCCATGCGAGTGAGTCTACAATTACAGATCGGTAATAGTCAGAAATTCTTGGGTGGGGGACATGTGATTAAGCCCATGTCCGGGGTGTCCCCAACAATTGTGTGATGAATGTCTTGTTACTCCGGCAACGGAATGATGTCTGGTTCTCCGGGAACTTGCGGAAAAGTGCCATCCCGCCAAGCTTGTTTCGCTTTCTCAATTTTTTCTTTCGAAGAAGAGACATAGTTCCAAAAAATATTTCGCTTCTCCGGAAAAGGTTCGCCACCCAGAACAACAAAGTGTGTATCTTGATTTGCAATCGCACGGAGTTGAGATTCCATATGCAAGACAACGAAGTCATCGGGAGTGATGGATTTCTCGTTGATTTGCAGATCGCCCGAAATAATGTAGAAGGCTAGCTCGTGGTGTTTTTCTGGAGCAAATTCAAAAATGTCTCCAGCTTTCAAGCGAACATCAATAAAGAACAAAGGCGAGAAGGTTTCCACGGGAGATTTTCTTCCAAAGGCAGAGCCCGCGATGAGGCAGACATCGGCGTTGCCCACTTTGAAATTGGGAATACTCTCCTTTGGATGATGAGTGAAAGAGGGGGTGCGATCCTCATGCTCGATAGGAAGTGCCACCCAGAATTGCAACAGATGCAGGCGATGTGGTGCTCCCAAGAGATGGGCGGGAGTTCTTTCTGAATGGGAAATTCCGCGCCCTGCCGTCATCCAGTTGACGTCACCGGGTTCAAGCAGCTGTTTGTTACCTTCGCTATCATGATGCAGCACCTCACCTTCGAGAAGGTAGCTCAGCGTCGAAAGGCCAATGTGAGGATGAGGCCGAACTGTCAGGCCTTCATTCGGAGGAAACTCCGTCGCAGGGAAATAATCGAAGAAAATAAAGGGTCCGACCATGCGCTTTTCTTTGTAGGGCATTAGGCGATGGACCTGAGAGCCTCCCAAAGAGATCAAACGGGGTGCAATTTCCATCAGAATATCATTTTGTGCGGAGCTCATAAGGATGCCTCTTTTCTCTCGTAAAAAAGGATGCTACACTTGCTCAATTAATCAAGCGAATAAAATTGAAGTAGAGACTGGAAGAGCATGAAAACAAAAAAAGAAATCGTTGAAAACTGGCTGCCACGTTACACAGGTGTTCCTCTTGAGGAGTTCGGTCACTATATCCTGCTTACAAATTTCGGTGGCTATGTGAAGACATTTGCGGAGCGCTTCAATGTCCCAGTGCGCGGTCTGGATAAACCCATGCAATCGGCTACAGCTGAGAACATCACAATTATTAACTTCGGTATGGGGAGCGCCTTAGCTGCCACTTGTATGGATTTACTTTCTGCAATCAGCCCAAAAGCAGTTTTGTTCTTGGGTAAATGTGGTGGACTTAAAAAGAAAAACCAATTAGGTGACTTTATTCTGCCAATCGCGGCGATTCGCGGTGAAGGCACAAGTAATGAATATCTTCCGGCAGAGATTCCTGCATTGCCAAGCTTCCGTTTACAAAAATCAGTTTCTGACATGATTGTAAAGCACGGTTGTGACTACTGGACAGGAACTGTCTACACGACAAACCGTCGCGTCTGGGAACACGATGAGACTTTCAAAGAGTATCTTACCAAAACGCGTGCGATGGCTGTGGATATGGAGACGGCAACGATCTTCGTCACAGGTTTCGTGAATGAAATTCCGCGCGGAGCTCTGCTTCTTGTTTCAGACAATCCGATGATTCCTGAAGGTGTAAAAACTGAAGAGAGCGACAAGAAGGTCACTTCTAATTTTGTCGACAAGCATATCTCTATCGGAATCGATGCTCTTCGCCAGCTTCGCGACTCTGGTGAATCTGTAAAACACATGCGCTGGGACTGATTTAAAACAAGAAAACAGTTCTCCAGTTTCCAAACAGCAGAAGGCCCGACTATTTTAAATGGTTAAAGAGATTGGATCCATTTTCTGATCTCTATTCTCCATTTTCCAATAGGGGGTTCTATGCTGAAGTGGATCGTTCTTCTCATCACAGCTCTTTCCTTAAATACAAGTTTTGCCTGGAATGACCTTCCTCAGCCTTTGCCTGAGGATCCGGGGCAGCAGCAGCCCGTACCGCCTCCTCAGCCACCTTCTGGTGTGCCGGTCCGATACTCCTTGGGAACAGCAGAGCTCAGCCGCTTCAAAGAGAGCGAGTTTACCTTTTATCCTCAAGTGGGATTGAATAAGCTGGCACGCCTCAGTTTGACAGCCGGGCGCAATAATATCGAAATCAAAGAAGTCCGTATTCAATACGCAGACTATATGGATGAGCGCTTGGACTATGTTCTTCCTGGGGATTTGAAGTCGGGGAACACACGCACAATTAGTATGGATGCGCGACCTATTTATCGCATTAAGGTGAAGGCAATTGCCTCCTACTTTTGGAAAAAACCCGGAAACTTTCGCGTAGATGTCGCAGCTTACCGCTAATTACTGTTTAAACTGTATGCACGAAAAGCTTTCAATGTGTTGAGTGGGAGTGACCTATAAACAAGATAGTTTCTCGGCATCTTGGGGAGAATTCGTTATTTTCACCTTTTTTCATGCAATTAACATATTGTGTCATTTTGAAAGTTGGGATATAACCGTCCCACTTCAATCACTTATTACGAATTGCACTTTTGGGGAGGCTCTCTTTGATCAATCCAGGCGCTAATGTTCAGGCCGAAGAAATTGAAACCGACTTCGACTCCGAGATGGAGAACGAAAAGGAGATGAAGAAAACCTCTGCTTTTGAAGCAGATATGGATGACGACCTTAGCGAAGCAGCTTTGGCGCAAATGGCAGGCAGCCTTCTTATGGAAGGTGAAGAAGACGACACGAACCTTGATGAAATCGAAAACATTCTTGAATTGCCAGATACAGGTTATCCAAAGTTCACTTTGGCTAAGAATAAAGCTCGCTTTCTAAGAATGGTCAGCTGGTACCGTGGTAAAGAAGAGTGGATCGAAGTTGCTCCATTGTCTGGCGTAACAAAACTCTTCAAGCAACAAACTAAAGAGCTTGAAGGCATCCGTTCTTCTAAGTTGGACTACGAAATGGAACTTGAAACAGGAACTCTAACTCCTTCTCAACGTTCTTACCGTCGCGACGAACTTAAAATGTGCCGTGTTCAAGAAAAAATGGCCGTTCACTTGATCTCTAAGCTTCAAGTGAAAATCAAATCTGGTCGCAGATAATTTTTTGTTCTTATTAAAACCACTAAAAAGGCTGTCTTAACGACGGCCTTTTTTTTGCCTAAGGTACGGACACACTTATGGTGTCGCATGTGCGTTAAATGCGGATCGAAATTTTCGGTTAAAATATTGGTTATTGAATTAATA
This sequence comes from Bdellovibrio svalbardensis, assembly GCF_029531655.1. NCBI lineage: Bacteria > Pseudomonadati > Bdellovibrionota > Bdellovibrionia > Bdellovibrionales > Pseudobdellovibrionaceae > Bdellovibrio > Bdellovibrio svalbardensis. Next base: position 575,605 of record NZ_JANRMI010000004.1, on the reverse strand, counting down.
CGAAACGACTTTATACATCGTTGATTTTCCGACACCAATTTGTGAAAGCTTTCCTTCGGCGACATATCGTCCGATCAGACGAATGGCGGTGGCTTTAGGAAGACCCAAAGCACTCATGGCTTCTTTTCGTGAAAAGTATTTCAGCGCTTTTAAAATTTCAAATTGGGAATCGGTCGAAACATTGCGGTTTAAACTCTGCAAATCTCTCATCACTGCGAAGTTTTTTAAGGGCTTTAAAAGGTAAAAGCCTTCGCGATAAGTTAGTGAAAGTGGCAATTTCTTTTCTTCTATATCTTGGCGAAATCGATGAAGGGCTTGTCTGACTCTGTTCGGTGAATTGACGAAATGAAAATGCTCGTCAGGAAATAGTCCGCTAAAGATGTCGCCGATTTTTAGCGGCGAGTACAAGTCTTTCGAAAACACTTCGAGTAGCTTCAAAGAAACTCCTGAAAGAACAGAATCTGGTCCTCGTAAAAACTTTCCTGAGCTTAAATCAAGACAGGAGCCCTTGTTGTCCCCCCAACGAAAAGTATCGGGCACTTCAGCATTTGGAAACAATCGTTCTAGATCGCGTCGGAACTGAACAAACGGCGTTCCGAAATAGAGTTTTAAGAATAGTGATCGGTCGAATTTGATTTTCAAGGACTCTAGATCCACTTTTCGTAAGCTGTCCCAAGCGCGATCTTTGGCTGCGACCTTGCGGAAATCCTTAAGTGGTTTGAGATCGTTTAGTTCGGTGGCGGTATTGATACCTATCTGTCGATGCAATAAAAGTTTATCGGAAGTTTTTGCTTTTCCAAAAATACTCAAACCTTGTTGCAAAACTTGTTGGGACTTTTTTAGATCGCCTTGAGCATGAAGAAGCATTCCCTGAATATGCAAGGCATTTGCTCGCAGTCGGCCGAATGATGTCGCAGAAAGTTCTTTGATGATACTTTCAAGTTCACGTTCACAGCGCGTAAGATCTCGTGTTTCAAAAAGAGCCTCTGTTAAGTTGATGCGACCTGCAAAATTATAGTAGGGATCCTTCTGTTGTTGAATATATTCCGTCAATAGAGGAATCGACTCTTGGAACTCCCATACGCCGAAGTGGGTCCATACTTTTGCAAGAAGCGTTTCTGGATGTTGCGGTTTCTGAATTGGGTTTAATAATCTCTTAGCTTCTTCGAAGCCTCCATTCAGGGTTAGAAGAACTGCATACTCAGCCAGTTCTCTTTCTTGCGGTCGTGAGTGCTCAGAGAAAATCAGAGGATGAAGAAGTCGCAACCCCAAGCCGATGTGATAGGTTCGACGAGAGATATTCGCCGCCAGCAAGCGCTCTTCTCTAGATAGACCCTCGAAGTCTTTTTTCGGAAGAAGTCGTACAGCCTCAGCGATGCGAGCCTGTCGCAAGAGCTTATCAGCATTCTGTAGTTGTTCCTTCAATACGGACATAACCGCCCTTTGCCTTATGTTTTGAGTTGATGTATCACGCCTGCATAAAAACGATTCTAGAATTATCGGATATATCTTTATATCATATTGTATTGTTTATGTTTTATCGAATCATAATATAACTGTTCGATTTTATGCCTTCTGATATTATTCAATGCGTCAAATGAACTCATAACGAACTTAAACAAGGAGATATTAGATGAAAACAGTAGCACTTATTATCACTGGCTTGATGTTATCAATGGCTCAGTTCTCTCAGGCAAGTGATGAACTTATTCCCGTAGAACAAATCGTAAAAGTACGCCAGCAACAAGTTGTCGCTGAAGTCAGAAAACAAATTAAAAACAAAGACACCGTCATTGGGATAGCACTAGCGGACAAAGATTTTCAATCCCATGGAGTTCAAGGCGTAGACGCTCTGGAAGTTTCAAATTATCAGAGTGCCAGAACAGGAAGTTCTTTTGAAGAAAGAGACTACTTGGTGAGTGTAAAAACAATGGCGGTTCATTATTGCGCCGGCGATTGTAACGAAATCGAAACGACATCTTTCATGATAAGCTGCCACCTTAGAGCAAAGGACTACGGCACCAAAGCAGTAACTATCAACTGCGAACCACAAAAATAGATCCCCAAAAGGCTGTCTTTCGAGACGGCCTTTTTTGCCTCCGATTCTCTCTGCGGCAGCAAAAAGGTACGGACACACTTTTGGTGACGCCTCTGCGAAACCAAAAGTGTGTCCGTACCTTTTTCTATGTTCCAACCGAATCGCAGATTCCTCAATAACAGAAGAAGCCAATTCCAATCGAAGACGAGTTTGGGGATGAGGGTGAAGGATTGATGGTCGTAGGGCGGCCTTCAGCGGGGCCCGGATGGCCCGAACCGGCGTAGCCGGCGCTGACGAGCCTGGAAGGCGTGCCGCCCCCGAAGCACCAGCAAGCCTTCACCCTCATCCCCAAACCCTCGCACTTCCGATAACCAGGAACGAAGCCATCTCTTATATAAAGAGGCAGAAGCCGACTCGAAAGAGAACAAAAAGCAAGAGCCATTTCCTAGACCTACAAAAGTCGAGTGTTTTGGCCAGTTTAAAGTGTCTCAAAAAAAAATTGATTCTGGCTCTTTAGTCTCACGATGGAACGCCGATAGGTACAAAGTGAGTCAAATAGCATTCGTTAATGTTTCAAAAGGGGAGGACTAGAATGTCACGTACAGTAATGATCGTGGTGAGCGATAACCAGGAAACCGTAGATAACGCAAAGAAGTACTGGGAGAACCATGATGTGACTGTTCATGCTTATTCTTCAGCGCAATGGCGTGAAGGCTTGGACAATAATTTTTTCAGACAACAACTTGCAGCGGGTGTTCCTGCGTTGGTATCAGGCAATAGCCCTGTAACTACTGATGCTGGTGGCAATGTTCTTCAATTCCCAACTGCAACGGCTTCAACAGCTTCTTCTAACGTTCAAAAAATGGAAGAGTTGGAAGCACAAGCAATTGAAAATGCAATCGTTCAATACAAAGGCAACTTGACTGAAGCTGCAAAAGCTTTGGGTATCGGTCGCGCGACTTTGTATCGCAAAGTGAAGCAATACCATATTGATCCTTCTGCAGCTCGCAAGAAGAAATCAGGACCGATTGCTGCATAATTTTTTATGCAACAAAAATTTTCTTCAATCTTGATTCGATAGATTGGAAGAACAAAATGGACTTCGTAAGAAGTCCATTTTGCGTTCACCTTAAACCTGCTCCGATGAAGTCGGGGTGTAGACATGATAGCGAACTCGATGGTTAAAATCGTTCTCGCCACCTTCTTAGCATTGGCCTGCGCCGTGGGGGCCTTTTTCTTTGCGATGCAAAAGTCGTTTGTGAATCCCTATCCTCTGGTCTGTAATTTTGTCGCGGAGAAAATTTACCTTTCCGATGATCAACTGGCCGACTGGAAGAAAACCTGCCTTCGTCGCAGTCGCTTGGTGACTGCATATTCTCCGAAAAAATTAATCATCCAAGACCTCAATAATGTGTTCGATCTTTTGAAGGTATCTCATTTGGAAATCTATGATGCCAAAGAAGTGCAAAATATTTGGCAAGGAGAATCCACGGACACGGGTCTTGAGGGAGACTTCGTTGAGAGTGAACTGGTCATCTTTAAAGTACATCCCCAGTCACCTGCCGAAAAAGCGGGCCTTAAGAAAGGCGATATTGTTGTTTCTTTGAATGGGGAGCAGCCCAGTTCCTGGACTGTGGCCAGTGAACCGGGGCAATATCGAATTCTGCGTGGTAAGGAAAATCTAAGCTTTGAAATCAAGCAGGGATCGTTTCAACGAGACGACAGTCTGAGAGTTCAAAAGTTTTCCAGCAAGGTTTCAGTTTTAAAAGTTCCTTCGTTTCGAGCGGATTTTTTCACCGAAGAAAAAATGAAGGCGCTTTCTCTTGATCTTCGTGATTCTAAAATGGTCGTCTTAGATTTGCGTGGCAACGCGGGTGGAAATTTTGTCGCGGGCTTGCGATTGCTCTCGGAATTTATTTGTGAACCTGTTGAAGTGGGCCAGTTGGTAAAGCCACGTTATGCGCAAGACTCCAAGGCTGATCTTCCCAATGACTTGAAAGATGAAAACCAACTTGCGGTGCTTGATGTTAACAAGAAAGTCTCTTTAAGAACTTTTAAATCTGAAGGCTGCTTTACCGGCAAGGTGAGGGTTTTGATCGACGGAAAATCCTCTTCAGTTTCGGAGATGGTCGCACAAGCTTTGAAAGAATTTAAGAAAAGCTATATTGCAGGAGCACCCAGCCGGGGACAGCTCTTGGTCGGTGTTTGGTATCCGATGGATGAGATTGCGCCTGGTGTGCAAATCTCAATTCCTGAAGCTTATTATCAAAGCGCTCGTGGACAACGCATCGAAGGTCAAGGCGTGAGTGTCGATAGGGTTCTCTACTACAAGCTGCCGCAAATGCAGGCTGGTATTGATTCCTGGGTCGATGAAATGCTGCGGAACTAGCTATTCTGTTCTGCACTCCGGCGCTGCCGGAGTAAAACCTAGAGTGAGGTCCAGCTGTATTTTGTGTTTCAACATGAGATGATCAAAGTGATACGTCAAACGCCTTTTGTGCATGTGTACATGCATTTTACGGCGACAGATAATATATTAGAAGTGATGCAGGCACACTCCTGGCAAGGTCCTTTGTAACCAGTTACTCATGAAGACTTACATTTATGACGATAACTAAAATCGAACGCCGTGCAGGGAGATCAAATGGGGAACGCTAAGGTGATTGAATTTCCAAAAGAAAGATCTTTGAGAAAAAGATTGCAAGACAAAGCCCAAGAGCAAAAAGCTGTTTTGTTTCTTTCCATTGCTTCGGTTCTCTTGATGACTGTTTTTGTGAATCAGTGGTTGGTGGACAATGCTGATCACAGTCTTTCTGCGCATGGCACTCGTCAAGTTGCGAGTTTCGAGCCTGCAGTTTTCGCGCGTGATGTGAAATGGGAGCATGAACTGGCAAAGCGTTTAAACGGGGAGACGGCATTCGCAGCCAATCTTGCAGAGCGGCCAACCGTGCGTGATGAACTCATCTTTGGTTATCTTGAAGGTAAATACGGAATGAAACTGGCAAAAGGTCGTATCGAAAGCCTTGAGTTTATTGATGCTCAAGCGGGCGAAACGCCGATGGCCATCGCAGATAAAGCACAGTTCCTTAAAAAGTACTCGAATGCCTTTGGAATTGAATTTGTCGAAGTGTCTCCAAGTCAAGGTTCTGAGACAGAACAGGTGTACAGCCTGATCGATAGCGGCAAGACGATCGTGGGGCAAGCCCACTTCGCTTTAGATGAACAAGGTCGCATTCATTCCTTGAAATTCACGAAGTAAACACTTTAGTCTTTTCTGTCCCAAGCCGATACAATCTGTATGTTATTTCCAGATTTGTCGGCTCCAGAAGCAAGCCATAATAAAAATCAAAAGAATCCAAAAGCGATTGCCTTCGTGGCAGATCGCTTTTTGGCGTTGGTGTTGGATTTCTTAATCATTTCACCGATCGTCAGTTTGCTTCTTGCGGGCTTGATGAGGAAAACAAAGACTTACTTCCTGTTGGACTCGCAATCAGCGGAAGGTTTTGTTGCCGGGTTGTTGGTTTTTATTCTGGGAGCGGCATTAATCGTTCTAATTCAATCCGTCTTTATGTATTTCTGGCAGGCGACACCGGGTCAGTATTTCATGCAGATGCGGGTGATCTCTTATCCGCATGAAAAAGGTCGTGTGAGCTTTTCGCAGTGCCTGGTTCGTTCATTCTGTTTTAGTCTAAGTTTCGTTGCTTTAGCGATTCCATTTTTGGAAGTTCTGAGTCATCCGCTGCGCCGGGCTTTCCATGAACGTGCGTCGGATACAATGGTCATCACACTTAAAAAAGTAAGCGATGAGGGGCCTCTGGAGCTGGAGGAAAGATTTATTTCCTCATGGATGCGCATGAGCTTTCTGATCTTTGCGTTGTTTGCAGTGGTCGGAGCGCTTAAAACTTATCACTCCCTGCATGCTGGTGGTTACAAAACAGCTGTCACCGCGAGTGGGCAGTGTAAGGAAATTCAAGACGCTGATTTGCAAGGTACTTCGCGTTTGGATGCAGCCTTGGCTTTATTTATGCTCAATGAGATCTCAGATGAGTGTCTTCACAAAGAAGCTGAAGCTTCGTTGTGGGGGGATCCTGTGAACTCCCAGGAGATGGCTTATCTGGCGAAGTACCTGATCTCTGATAAAGAAGAGCAGGAAGAATATTTTAAAAAGATTTGTGCTGATGGCACGTCATCAGCCTGTCTGCTGGGAACTTATTTAAAGGAAAACGGCGAGAAGCAACTGCTGAAAGATGTGGATCAGAAATTATGGGTGACCCAAGTCCTTTTGATTGAGGATAAATATGAGTCACGGAATTTCATTGCCAGTTTGGAAGCCATTGAGAAGTTGCAAAAAGTGCCGGCACTGAGAGCGGCAATGGAAAAGAAATATGTTCGTTCAATTTGGGCCTTAAAAGAGGGCGCAAGTCGTAATTCAGGTCGCGTGCCTGCGAGTGTTCAATCTGACAGCAGAGCGGAAGCGAAATCTTGGATTGAAGAATTCAAAGAAAAATACGGGGTTCAATGATTCTGCCAAGCCCCGCCGACATTCGCGATTACAAACGCTTTCCGCTGACTCTGACGTTGGTGTTATTGAATGTCTTTATCTTTATACTTATTTTTAGCGGCCATCATTCGTCGCTGTCCTCAAGCAACTTACTGCAAGAGGATGGGCTGACGTTGTCGGGTCGACTGTATTATCAGTATCTCAAAGATGTTCCGGCAAAAACCCTTTATGAAAAACCTGAGTGGACTCATAACATGCGCCCAGAAAATACGGAGCAGATGGGTGTTCTTGGGGCATATGCTTTGCGTGACGCTGATTTCCTGAAGGTCGCAGAGACTTCCACTTATCGTGGTGACGATATAGCCATCGCGGCCTGGAAAAAAGATATCAGTACTTTTCGAAAACAATATCAAGAGCAGTTGCTATTTAGATTTGGTTTAAGCTCATTGGAAAAAGGTCCCTTCTCTTGGTTGACCTATCAGTTTTCTCATTCGAATTGGATTCATCTGCTCTCGAATTTGATGTTCTTAGTTGTGATTGGTGCTGCGGTGGAGTCTCTGGCGGGCAGTGGTGTACTGCTGTTGGTGTATTTGATTGGCGGTCTTGCTGGTGGTTTGGGTTTTTTGCTTTCGCAAGGAGCGGGGACCGTGCCTATGGTGGGAGCCAGTGCTTCCATTAGTGCGCTATTAGCTTTTTATTGCGTTGCCGAGATTCGCAATCGTGTTCGTTATTTCTATTTTGTGTCTCCGATGCCGGGCCATAATGGTTTCATTTATCTTCCAACTTTCATGATATTTCCTCTTTTTCTTCTCGTGGACCTGGCTAATCTTTGGTCAACTCCAGAAGGCCTTGGGAGTGGGGTTGCCTATGCCGCCCATCTCGGAGGAACTGTGTTCGGTTTGATTGGCGGTTATGCCTATCGCGTGGGCACCAAAGGTGTCCCTGTCTTAACTAAATACTAACACTGAAATTTCTACCCACCCATTGACAGAAAATGGGCCTTCGCGGACATTACAGCCAGCAACTCTGGCAAAGCTGGAGTGCAAGCTACCCAACAGCAGTAATGCCTCAAGGAGTGGAACCGAATGATGCTATCTAAGCTCATTAAGTCAGTGATTGTTTTAACGTCGTTGTTGTTCATTGGCGTCGCGCAAGCAGGCCAACAATCACGAGTCCTTCCATACTACGGGCAAGAGTTTTTCGCAGATCTCAAAGCGGGTGTGCGAGATGAAGCCTTGGCGCAAAGACTAAAAACTGTTCTACGCAAAATGCATCAGGTGCAAGCAAACAGCTTCGATAAAATCGTCGATCAATGTGCTACCGGTGAACGTTGTTATGCTCACCGCGCGATCGGTTACAACGGTGCACGTGTTTGGTTGATGGGTGGTTACTACTTAAAGCAAGAAGGCACCAACGGCTATGCCGTATGGGATGTTTACTGCAATGAGTACCGTGGTCAAAGTGACTTCAGAGGCAAAGGTCCCTCACCGGGCACTATTCCCAATAACACTGTCGTAAATATTGAGCACACCTGGCCACAAAGCCGATTCAATCGTGCCTTCAATAAAGAGGATCAGAAGTCAGATTTGCATCACTTGTTTCCAGCGGACTCGAAGTTGAATGCAATTCGTGGCAACAACTGGTTTGGCGAAGTTACACAAGACACAATGACTTTCGATAAATGCCCGAACTCAGGCTCTCGCTTCGGTATCGGTTCCGCAGGCAGTGAGGATATCTTTGAACCGCCGATGGAACATAAAGGTCATGTTGCTCGTGCATTACTTTACTTTGCAGTTCGATACGATTCAAAGATCGATGCCGAAGAAGAAGCAATCTTGAAGAAATGGAATCGCGAACATCCTGTTGATGAGGATGAAGCCAGAAGAAATAATGAGATCTTTAAAGCTCAGGGAAATCGCAACCCTTTCGTGGACTATCCCGAATTAGCCGACCTAATCTCTGACTTCTAGGCGGCAGTTGAAAAAGGCCCAGCTGACTGCGTTGTCGGGCCTTTCGCTTCACTCCGACGTGGCGCTGCCACGCCTGCGTTTCTCGAAAAATCCTCCGCCTTGCATCTGGACCTTTTTGAACTGCCTTGGTTCTCGGTTGTTTGGAGGGGAGGAGTTGGTCGCTTTCAGCATCCCATCTCCAAAATACCTTAGAGTTCAGAGAGTACTCTCTCGGAACTGCCGTTGGAGCCACTTCCTTCATTTATAAAATAAGCCGTTCGACAACGGAGTATGTTTAGCTGGTGTTGAGCGCGCTTGCTTGCGCTCTTATTCCTTTGAGGCGTGCGCGAACTGCCGGGATGACCTTGAGGTTTTCCAGGAAGTTTAAAGTAACATAATCTTTTGCGATGGAGTATTTGGTGCTTCGTTCTACTAGGGTGGTGAAGGGGCGGAAGTCCCAAAAGCGGGTTTTGTTGGCTTGATTGCGGTTTGCTCCGGTGACTTTGAGGGCAATGGCTCCAGTGAGGGCGCGGATGAAGGAAGCGTAAGCGAGTTTTCTTTTAAGTTTAATGACCAGATGTAGATGGTTGCCGCCATTGGCGTAGTGCTGAATCTGAATGCGGTGGCGAGCCGCAAATTCAAAACATAATTTTTCGATTCTTTTCCAGTTTTCTGAGCTTTGAAAACTGCGTTTTCCCGTGGTTTGAGAAGATCTTAAAACAAGGTGAATGGAGCGCTTAGTGCAAAGTGGGCGATGAGTTCGGTATCGCGCTTTGCGAAAAAGAATTCCGCCAAAGGCGCTGGCAGCCTTCAATCGCGGATCTTCCATGGCGATGTCTTTCGTTCGAAAACTCGCTTGATTCATGAACGATGGTATATTGAAGATGTTGAAGAAAGACAAGTAACTAATTGGAAAGATTTAAGAAACAATTAAATTTGAAGTGTTTGGATGAAGTGATGCTTGAGGTGTTAGTTTGTGTGATATTGGGTTGGTGATGGTGTTTTTTTGATTATCGATGTTGGGAGATGACTCCGAAGAAGATGGAGCGCCTGCGTGTAGCGAAGTCGTTAGCTATGATTTTTTAAAGAAAATCGCAAATAATGAAAAAAAATGAAATTACCCTATTGCAATATGTACATTGGCATGTTGAGATTGTCTTTACGGGAGGGGTGATACCAAGGAAGGTACTCGGGGAGCATGATGTTCTCACCTCTATTTTTGATTTAAATAAAAAAGGCCAGAAGCAATTCTGGCCTTTTTCCTTTTTAAAACCCTGTTGTTTTGTTCTTAGCGGGCTTTGCTGACATAAAGATGCAAAGTTCCATCACTGACGACCAAATCCAAACGATCGCCATTGGCACTTTCAAAAGGAACTTCAATCGGTCCGGCATCACTCAATCCAAGATCTTTTAGCGGGATGTGAGCCTGAATCTTCTTGTTATGGAATTGAACCAAGGCGGAGGGCAGCAGGCGAAGCTGGCATCGAGCTGTATCTAGATCCCGCACGCACTCCATTTTAAAGCTATTGTCTGAGCTTAATAGCTGAGCATCTTGCTTGGCGCCGACGTACTTCAGCCATTTTTGCAGGCGGCTTTGGATGCCTCCTTGAGTTATCTGGATAATTGTTTTCTCGGGACGGAAGAAGACTCCTAAAGAGTCATTAGCTGCCAGGGCTTGGGAAGTGATGAAAAGAATTAGAATTGAGAGGGATACCAGGGCTTTCATGTGTCTCCTTGAGAGCGCAGCGAAACTTACAGAAGATCGATCTTAAAGCCAAGGGGAAATAATAAAAAAGGCGCTCCTGAGAGCGCCTTTTAGTGTCTGTGAATTTTTGGTTTTAACTATTCTTCTAGTGGAGCAAAGCCGCGGCGGAGAGTGTTCTCAGTCACGCAGATTGGTTCCATGTACTGTTTCAAGTAGTCGATACCGCCGGTTTTTGAGCCGACGCCAGACATTTTGAAGCCACCGAATGGATGACGATCCACCATGGCGCCTGTGATGCCACGATTGACGTACAAGTTACCTACTTCGAACTCTTCCTTCACGCGAGCGATATTCGCTGGGCTGCGAGAGAAAAGACCGCCCGTAAGAGCGTATTCAGTGCTGTTGGCGATTTCCAAAGCATGATCCAAGTTTTTAGCGCGGATCACAGCCACAACAGGTCCGAAGATTTCCTGTTGGGCAAGTTTTGCGTCGCCAGGAACATTTCCAAATATCGTTGCTGGAGCATAGTAGCCGTTAGAAGGCACATTGGCTTTGAACAACAACTTATGGTTTTTCTCGCCTTCAGCGATAGTTCCCAAAATGCGCTCATAAGCTTCTTTGTCGACAACCGGGCCCATGTAGGCTTTTGGATTTTCCGCAGAACCAATTTCGATTGATTTTGCAGCTTCCACCAAGCGGTCAGTAAAGCGATCATAAACTTCATCAAGTACGATCACGCGGCTGGCTGCCGAGCATTTTTGACCGCTGAAGCCGAATGAAGAGTACAGAACTCCATCAACTGCTTCGTCCAGGTCGGCATCGTTATCGATAATGACAGCATTTTTACCGCCCATTTCGATAATGCATCTTTTTACATGAGTTTGCCCTGGCTGAACCAAAGACGCTTTGTTCAAGATGTGCAGACCAACGGCTTTAGAACCTGTAAAGGCAATAGTCGTGGTGAATTTGTGATTCACAATATACTCACCAACTTCTTCGCCGTAACCAGGAAGGAAGTTGATAACACCAGCAGGGAAGCCTGCTTCAACGATCATTTTCATCAAGCCCCAGGCAACTACAGAAGATTGCTCGGCAGGTTTCATGACCACTGTGTTGCCAGTCACCGCTGCCGCCGTCACCATTCCGGCAAGAATCGCCAGAGGGAAGTTCCAAGGAGCAATAACAGCTGTTACACCGCGAGATTTGTAAATGTACTGAGACAGCTCACCAGGAAGGGCCCCTTGACGAAGAGGTGATGCCAACTCGCGCATATGACGAGCGTAGTAACGACAGAAGTCGATCGCCTCGCCAATATCGCCATCAGCTTCCGCCCATGGTTTGCCCACTTCAAGAACTTGCGTCGCAATTAATTTAAATTTATCGCGAGTCATGATGTCGGCAAGCTTATCAACCATGTCGGCGCGTTTTGCCGCTGGAACTGTTTTCCAAGTCTTGAATGCTGTTTGAGCCGCTTGCATAGCTTGTTCCGCGTGGTCAACAGATCCCATGTTGATTTTGCCAACCACTTGATCTGCATGAGACGGATTCACGCGTTCAAAGATATTTGAAGTGGAGATTTCTTTGCCGTTGATATGCAATGGAACGTTTACCGGCATAGACGCTTTGAAATCACTCAAAGCTTTTAGCATTTTTTCGCGGTCTGCTTTGACGGCGAAATCCAAAAGCGGTTCGTTGTAGAAGCGTCCTGGTTTTTTAGGGATCACTGGGGAAGTCGGAGTCAAACCTTGAGCAGGATCTTTCAAAAGCTCTGCTACAGATTTGTTGTCGGCGAATTTTCCACGCAACCAGGATTCATTCGAAGTGTTTTCAAGCAAACGACGTACAAGGTAAGCCATGCCTGGAATCAACTCGCCCACGGGAGCGTACTCGCGCATACGATAGCCCATATCGACCAAGGTTTTTTTGATGGGTTCGGCCATTCCGTAAAGCATTTGGAATTCCAAAGCTTCTTTCGGGATGTTGAGTTTTTCTGCGTAAACCATACACGCTGCCAAAGTTCTGACATTGTGAGAAGCGAAAGCCGGGCGGATGTGCTTGATGTTTTCAAGCAAGTACTTCGCGCACATTTCGTAGTTCGCATCTGATTCCGCTTTTTTTGTATAAACTGGAACCGGCCAGCCACGTTGTTCTGCCTCGATGGTCTCGTAATCCCAGTAAGCACCTTTCACCAGGCGTACCCAGAATGGTGTGCCACGTTTTTGCGCGAACTCTGTCAAGGCTTTGACGTCTTCGAAAGAATCACGAAGGTAAGCCTGGATCACGATACCGAAGAATTTATAATTTTTAAATTCAGGTTCATTGATCAATTCAGTGAAGACTTCCAATGTCAGATGTTTGACAGAGTACTGCTCCATATCCAGATTGATGAAGACACCTTTTTCCATCCCCAAACGGAAAAGGGGACGCATGCGATCTTTCAGAATCTTTTTAGATTCATCCCAAGCCATGTCTTTGATTTGTGAGTAAAGCGCCGTCATTTTAACTGACGCATTTACTTTCGGAAGGGCACCCTCATGATCGCGATCGATCTGAGGAACTTCATCCCATTTCTCGGCATCTTTCGCGAGCCAAGTAACAAGCTCTACGTACTTGTTGGTGTATTCTTGCGCTTCTTTTTCAGACAAGATCGCTTCGCCCAGAATGTCCACGGTGAAAGTCATTTTGTTTTTGCGCGCCTTTTTCAAGACCGGAAGAGCTTCATCCGGGTTTTCACCTGTGATGAACATCTTCGCCATGCCGACGACATTTTTTTTGATCGCGCTGGCCATCAAGCCCGGAGCCAAAGAGCCCAAGCCTAAGCCGACGTTGAATACTGGTGGCAATGCGCCGCCGTCTTCAGAAAAATATTCTTTCAAGTGACGAGAAACTTCATCACCAGAGTTGATTGAAGGAAGTACGTCCACAAAGCGGAACATATTGGTTTTAAATTTATCATTTTTCATACTCCATTCCATGATGGAGCCGTACCAGAAGTCTTTTGAGAAGATGGAAGCCTTGGATTGGCTTTCCATGCGTTTCATAATCTCTTCACCACGCGTAACAATCTGCGACTGAATATCGTTATTCATAAGGGGTTCCTTCGCTGTAAATTCGAAGGAATATTCACTCTAGTGGACGCGAATTTCAAGCTATAACTGTCTACACTCCTGCGTTGCAGGAGTAGCTGGTCTACACTCCTGCAGCGCAGGAGTAGCTATTTGACGAGCCATTTGTGAGTGATTTTGCCCACAATTTCGGCCTCGGCGACATCTCCTGCTTTTAAAGGGCCTACGCCGGCGGGAGTGCCTGTCAGGAGCAGATCTCCGGGCATTACCGGGAAATGCTGACGCACGAAGTCTATGAGCGCTTCCAGAGTGAAGATCATCTGGTTGGTGTTGCCTTTTTGGCGAATGTCTCCGTTGACCTTCAAAATAATGTCTAAGGCTTTTAGTTCTTCCAAATCATTCACCGTGAAAAAACCGGAAAGAGGGCAGGCCTCTTTGAAACTTTTTGCCAGGGTCCATGGTTGACCTTTGGCTTTGAGTTGAGCTTGTTTCGCACGCTCCGTAAGATCCAAAGCAACACAGGCTTCATCAATTTGCAGATTGTCATCGAACTGCAGGGCGAGTTCAACTTCGTGATGAATGTCCGTGCCCCAAGTTGGAAGGTGAATTTCTTTTGCAGCCAGTGTAGCGCAGCTGCCAGCTTTCAAAAATACCAAGGGTTCCGTCGGAACTTCGTTGCCAAGTTCTTTTGCATGTTCCGCATAATTGCGACCGACAGCCCAGATATTTTGAATCATAGATTAATCCTTTTTAGCTCGATAAATTTAAAAAATCCGTCTTCAGAAACCTCAAAGCCCATGTGTTGACAGGGACTCCAGTGCGCATATTCGTAGTCCGAAGAAAAATCGGTATCGCTCGGAATCACCGCCAAAGCTTCCACAACCCAGTCATAATGCGAACACATAAACACCACATCTTGAGTCAGGGTGCTTGCGCCGGTGAGTAAATTTTTAACACGCTTGCGGAAGTCGACAATTGTTTCGTCGCTGGTTTGCTCTTGCAAAGCTTCCTGCTCTTGCAGAGGGAGTTTTAATTGCTCGGCGAGGGGGCGAAAGGTGCTGTGAGTGCGCTTTCGCGGGGAGACCCAAAGCTGAGTCGGAGTAGGAAGTTCATTTTTTAGGACTTTTTCCATGAGCTTCACGGCTTGGCTGTGTCCCTCGAGGGTTAGATCGGGATCTCCGGAAAAATCGACGGCCTTTTGGGCGTGGCGAAAGATATAAATCTTCATGACTTCACTCGTGACATTTAAGAGGGGCTTTGTTAATTTCGGCCTTATTTTCCACGTAAATCGGGAGTTTGTCATGACCAATCACGACATTAATCGCGTCCATCGTTTTGTTTCTAAAGATCTAACTTTGCGTATTGCTTCTGTGGATGCGACTGAAGTTGTGCGCCATATGCAAGACCTGCAGAACATGGCGCCGTTGCCGACGGTGGCTGTGGGACGCAGCATGGTTGGTGCCTTACTGATGGCTGCCAATCTGAAAGATGGACAACAAGTGGGCTTGCTCTTCAAAGGCAGTGGTCATTTGCAAAGTGTTTATGCTGAAGCCTCTTACAATGGTCATGTGCGAGGTTACACTCCGAACCCGCAATGGCATCCTGAAAATTACGACAAAGGTTTGAGCTTGAGAGAAGCCATGGGGATCGGTCTTTTGACCGTGGCCAGACATCAGCCGTTCCAAAAGCAACCTTTCCACGGAACTGTTGAAATGATCAGTGGTGAGATCGGTGAAGACATTGCTCACTACTTGCATCAGTCGCATCAAATTCGTTCCGTTGTTTCTTTGGGTGTTTATCTTGATCAAAATGGCAAAGTTGAAAAAGCGGGCGGCATTTTGATTGAAGTGATGCCTGGGGTGGAAGAAGCCATTGTTGAATTGATTCAAAAAAATTACGAAGACAAACGTCCGAATATTACGAAGATGCTTGCTGCGGGTGCAACTCCTGAAGACTTGATCAAGCCATTCATGGAAGGAATTCCATTCGAAGAGCTTGAACACGCTCAGGGTCTTGAATACTTCTGCCCTTGCACTAAAGATCGTGTCGTGCGTGCTTTGGAAGTCATGGGTGAGGCGGAGCTTCAAGACATGATTGAAAAAGATGAACCTGTCCACGTCACTTGCCAAGTCTGCGGTCGTCCTTACGACTTGAGCATCGCTGAAGTGAAAGAAATCAAAGATCACCTTCACAAAGAGTCAATGCATTAAGGTGCACGAAAGAATGCTAGAGAGGCTTGTCTCATTTTGAGACGTCGAGCCGGTTCTGGCCAATGTCAAAAGGCTCTACGGTTATAATCACCAGGTTTCATTCCAGCTTGGAGTGGAACTTGCTCTTAAAGTGGTTATGAAACCACTTCTTCAAAACCTCTTAAAACGCAGTTCATGGCCTTGGTTGGCGGTGTTCTGTGTTGTTTTGGTTGCTATTGCCGGTTTGAGCTTTAGCTATGAGGTTTATCGTGCGCGCTCTGCGGTGACCCAGTACTTCTCGATCTGGGAAGAGGATATCGCGCAGTCCTTGTTGGTGAAAAAAGACAGCACTTTGTTGGATAAAATTCTTGGGCAGCTTCGCGATGTTCACAGTGCGGTGGCATCAGTCCAGGTTAAAAACAGCCTTGTTGGTGCACCAGGAGCTGCCAAAGTTGAAGGTTTGTGTGCCTTCTCAAACACCGTACCCATCACGTTGTTTTCATTGCCCGCGGGGACCGTGAATGTCTGCTATAGCTCGGCAGAGCTGGCTTGGAAATCCATGACGTCGCCGATCTTTATGCTGGGACTTTTCCTTGGATTGATTTTCTTATTTTTTGGTTCTCGTCGCGAACTGCTCAATCGCTTGCGTGCGCAAGAGCTGCAGGCCGAACTTTCGTTGAATAAAGAGATCTCAACCATGTCTCGCCAGGTGGCGCACGATATTCGCGGACCTTTGACGGCGCTGACAACGCTCAGTCGATTGTCTCACGAGATGACCGAAGAGAAAAAAGAACTTCTGACCTTGGCAGTTTCTAGAATTCGTGGGATTGCCGATGACTTGCTAGTGAAGGGGAGAGACCCGGCAGGTCTTTCTGCTTCTTCTGAAAATGTTGATCTTAAGACGAATGAAGTTCAGTCCATGGTATCAGAGATTTCTGAGGTGACTGGCAGACTTCTAAAAGAATATCGCTTTTCTCATTCGAAAATTGAATTTGCGTGGCACAAGCATGTGAAAGCGGACAAGGTGATGATTGCATTGCCGGAAGTGAAGTTGCAAAGAATACTGGCTAATATTTTAAATAACGCCATCGAAGCGTCTTTGGAGAAA
Source organism: Bdellovibrio svalbardensis (assembly GCF_029531655.1). Lineage (NCBI taxonomy): Bacteria > Pseudomonadati > Bdellovibrionota > Bdellovibrionia > Bdellovibrionales > Pseudobdellovibrionaceae > Bdellovibrio > Bdellovibrio svalbardensis. The sequence continues at coordinate 559,050 of NZ_JANRMI010000004.1, read as the reverse complement.
GATGCGCAGATCAATGTTTCATTGCTGGACCGGGAAGACTGTTGGCTTTTGCAGATTATGGACAATGGCTGTGGGATTCCCGAAGAAGTTCTTCCGCGTTTGATGGCAGAAGGTATGACTTTTGGAAAAGATCATGGCCATGGTTTAGGTCTTTTTGACGCTCGCAAAACATTGCAAAGTATCGGTGGTGATTTGCAAATCCGTTCACGTGTTGCGGTCGGAACTCAAGTTCTATTGATTTTCCCAAAGGCGGGAAAATCTGTCGCTAAATCTTCTTAAAATAAAATTAATTTGAACCCTTGCTGCGTAAAGCTCTTTCAACGGCTTCTTCGTAAATATCTTTTTTGCGGACCTTGGGCTGTGTGCTTGTCGGAAGGTCTTTCTTACGCGCGGTGCCTGATTCCAGAGGGAAAGCTTTGAAGAGGTCTTGTTGTTTATCTACAGCAGAAAGTTCAAAGGAAAATTCTGAGTCTTTGCAGAGCGCCTTCATCGTGACTGGAGCGCTAAGGCCTTTCGCCGTGGTGATTTGGATTTCACTGACGTTGAAAGTGGTGATTTTCGTTTTTACATCCGCCTCGTTGGAATTTTCAATATTTTGAATGGCGCAGGGGAAGGTGATGATAAGTGGGTTTTTCGCGATAATTTTTAAATGGCTGTTGAAGGGGGCCGCATCTGTTGTTGGCGCGAGGATCTCCATATGCTTGACCACCAGGCCCCAGGGGTTTTCAAGCGTGCGTTCCGTCGTACTCAGTTCCATTTGAATTGTGATATTCAGATCGCTGGTCTTATTTTGGCCTTCAATAAGCTGCTGGGTAATAAGTGCTTCGAAGGAGTTAGGTCCTTTCGAAGAAAGAGATATTAATTGAGCTTTCTGAATAAGGTTTTTCTGCTGAATCTTCTCACGCAGGCGGCGCACTTCCTCGAGACGTCTGTCGCGCAGTTCTGGAGCCATCAAAAAACTTAAAGAAGCTTGAGTCTGCCAAAAGTTATTTGAGTCATAGTTGAAATAACGTTCCAAGTATTGGCGAAGAAAGGTGATCTTCTCCATCTCGCCCAATTGGAAATTTTCTGGTGATGAGGGGGAATTCAGCCCCGTGGTTACTGCGACGACGCGGGGGTTGTTTTTCAACTGCACATAAAGAAAAGTGCTGGTGGCCGCCCAGAGGATCGCAAGGGATAGAAGAATCTCAAGCAGCTTTTTTTTCATGAGCTACTTTTTCTCCAAAGGGACTATTTCAAGCATTTGATCCTGGTGATACTTGCGATAAGGTCCGTCATCAACCCATTCATCTCGTTTATAGAGATTCATTTTAACGTTATCTTTTTTGTAGATTCGTTTGCTTTCTTTTTCACTAAACGGACGCAATAAAACACTGGGTGTGCCTTCAAAGAGTCCGAGCTCTGACTTCAGTTTGTCATTTTCAAGCTTCATGACTTTAAGATCGTTTTCATCATTCCAGTAGTAGTTGGCGGCAATCGCAGTCACCACTCCGACAATCCCAGCCCAATACATCGCATGCAACTCTTTGCGTTCGTTTTCAGGAGCCGTCGCTGCGCCGATGACTCCACCGACACCAATGCCGACGGCTGTGGCGGCCAGGCGACTTTTTTGATTGGTGGCGCATGCAGAGATGAAAAGGCAAAGAGACAAAAGCAAAGCTGAGATTTTCATATAGACAATGCTAAGTTTATTTTAAGACAGAAGCAACAGCTGGGGCTTCTTGTATTTTTGCTGCGAGCCTTGATACCTGACAGACCCGAAATCAAAACTTTTGCGATGAAAAGCTCTGAAGCAAGAATTCGTTTATCGCGCGCGAAGGTGGTTGGAGCTTTTAGCTCTCCACCGGCAAGGAAGGATATGGGATGGGGTAGTGGGCGCAAAGAATTCCACGATTGTGGCCACGATGTGTGGGTGCCCGATGCAGTCTCATTTTGAGACTTGCCTATCTCCTAAAGCAATCGCTGGACCAACGGGTTTAGAGTCTTTTTGCACCACACTTTGCGGCGAGGGGGTGTACTCATGTTTGACACCAAAAACTGAGGTCATATCAACGGTTTAGGGGGCTCGGGCAGGCCTGTCTGTGCAGTAGACACGCGAGCAGGCTAAAATCAGAAAACCTCTCGAGCTTTGGCTCTTTGGTGAATCATCAATAATTCTATGAACTTAGAGATGTCAGGCGTTCAAGCCACATTGGTCTTCTTCTTGTAATGGAAGAGGTCAGGAGGACACTCTGATGTGGAAGTGGACTGGGGCAGCTTTGCTCCTATCAGTAGCTTTATTTGTACAAGCCTGCGCGCCTAAAGCGGCAGAGACAGACTGTGGCTTCGTGCAAAACTCCTATGGAGAGAGAGTCTCTTGGAAAAACGAAGGGATCATCGACCTCTATATTCATGACTCATTCCCGAATGAATACATTCCCGCTTTGCAGTCAGCAGCTCTTACTTGGGAGCGCAGTGCGGGTCGCAGACTCTTCAATATCATTACAGAAAAAGTGGGCGGGGAAATTGCCCCTCATAAAGACGGAAAAAACGTTATCTATTTCATGAATACCTGGGAAGCGAACCGTTCTACAGAGCAAGCCAGAACCAGTATCTATTGGAATGGCGATCAGATCGCAGAGGCAGATATCCGCGTTAACGCCTTGAATTTTGGTTTCTATTGGAAAGATTCGGGCGGATTCAATCCTAATGTAAATATCGAAGCTTTGCTTCTTCATGAACTAGGACATGTGTTGGGTCTTAAGCATAAGGACTCTGGGGGATCGGTCATGGCGACTTATCTGCCAAGTGGTGCAAATAGAATACAGCTGGCGTCGACAGACGTTAGCGATTTGAAGTGCGAATACTGAAGCAGAGTAGGGCCGCGTTGTAAAAACTCTATGTAAGTTTATTTAAGTTGTGGGAATGAAGTGAACCTCAATAGACTTTTAAGTCTGTCGCCGGAAAGTGGCCAGGGAGTATGTGATGAGAGTGATCAATATGAATAAAACAGTCGAAGCAACAACAGTAGAAACTGCAACTTCAGTTGAATCTTTCTTGGGAGCACTTTCTGAATCTCTCGAGCCCATGACTCACAAGAGCTATCATGAAATGGCCGATGTGCCTGTTGTTGAAGTCGATGCTTTGGCGCAGTTGCATGCAAACCTTGCTATGCTTGAAGATCTTCAAGGTCGTCTTTCATTTGTAATGAAAGAAGTGCGCTATCTCATGAAAGTGTAATGTTCTAAGGCCTTTCGGGGCTTATATTTACTAGACCATAAACATATGTTAGATGACATGTAAGTATTTTTCGCATTCTATTTAAGATAACAGATCTTGAATATTCGGAATGGGGAAGTAATGAAATGTTCTAACGCTTGTATCTTGAGCCAGGGGCTTCAGCCCTATATTCAGGATCAGTTTAAACAGTGGGGACTGACGAAAACGGAGGGCGAAATCGGCCTTCTCCTTCTCAAAGGTCTAAGTCTTCGCGAAATCTCCACGATCCGTGGTACTTCAGAAACAACAGTCCGCCAACAAGCCCTTGTGCTTTATAAGAAATCATCGGTGGAAGGACGCCATCAGTTTGCGGCGCTGTTCTTGGAGGATCTTCTATCTCCTTGCCAATATTTCCAAACAACCCAGAAAGTTCCTGGGACTTAAAAGAAAAAAGCTCCAACATTGTTGGAGCTTTTTTTATTTCGCTCGACCGAGTTGAGGTCTGAGCTTCCTTCTAGGCTTTGCGGCTGAATCCAAGATTATTTAAAATAGGGATGCGATAGATGACATAGTCGCCGTCGCGTTCGCGAGTCATGCCTTCTGCGATGATGGGCTTATCGAAAGCAAAGTCCTCTCGGAAGGTTTGATAACTGCTGGAAGACATGCTTTTCGCGCCATCTTCAATCTTATCTTTGAAAGCCCGTTGTCCTGAGACTGTTGCTTTGTCTTTTTGAATGCTGACTTTTACGGCGTCTTTTTCGTGTTCAGGTACGAAAGCTCTGAGCACGTAAAAGCCACCATTTTCTTGCAGGTCGCTACCACGGTTTTCGATGCGATAGAAAGGATCAGCTTGTTTGTTGGTGTACTTTTCTGAAGCCTTAAGGAAGTCTTTGTGAGTGCTTGCAAGTTCTTTGACGTAACGTTCACTTTGTACGTCCAGGGCTTCGCGATTGGCTTCTTCATTTTTTTGATAAGTCGATTGGAAATGCTTGTTTTGAGTGTGAATCTGCTTCTCGTAAGCATCTTTGTTGTCAGTAATACGAGTTGAATACTGCTTGTTCAGATTCTCTTCTTTGGAAGCCCATTGCTTTTGATTTTTTTCATAGCGAGAGGCTGCATCTTTATCGACGCGTTCTATTTTTTGCTCTTGCTTCTCTTGCTCTGAGGCGATTTTTACGTCGCCTTTTTGGCGAAGCTCGCCGTATTCTTTTTCGTTGCGGGTGCGCAGTTTTTCCTGCGCAGAACGACCACGTTGAACTTCATTGCTTAAAGCCATGTTATTCTGTTCGCGTTGTTTTTCCAGGCGCTTATCGCTGAATTCATTGATTTGCGCGACATCACGAGTGTAACGTTGCTTGGCTTCGGTGACGTCTTTGTTGGACTTCTCGCGAACAGCAGTGATGTCTTTCTCGGCGTTCTGCTTTGTGGCTTGGATCTTTTCGCGAGTGTTTTCTTGAGTTTCAGAAATTTGCTCTTGGCGTTTCTCGCGAGTTTCTGAGAGCTTTTGATCGAAGTTTTTTTGCATCGCAGCCGTGCGAGAGTTGTAGGTCTCATTCAATTTTTGGCGCTCAGCCAGGGCGTTGTCGAGACTTTCCTGCTGATTCTTGCGAAGATGGTTAATAGCTGCTTCATTCTCTTCGCGCACACCATCTTTCTTTTCGGAATAATATTCTTTCAGATCGGCGATCTGATTTTCATTATCCTTTGAGATTTCCTTCTTCTTACGATTGTACTCGTTTTGAAGCTCACTCAAATCAGACTGTTGTGCTTTACGCGTAGAATTGTCGATAGATGACATACTGGTAGTGTATCAAAGTGATACAACTACCTTAAGATTACTGGCTTACGTCTGTGGAATTCTGGTCTTTTGGTCCGAAAGCCCGTCAGCCGCTGGTTGGCGGGGATTCGGGCAGTGCGCCTTGAAGTCGTCAGTACGACCACGGCAGCGCCAAGTAGCAATATAAGTAACATCTTCATCAGCATCGACCTGATAGAAATAGCGATACTGAATATGATCCAAGGTACTTTCAACTAGACGAGAGGCTGGGGGAACAGCAGGATCTGCAGACCTTTTCGTAATCTGCAACAAAAACACCCGATACTCTGCCTGCGCAGCCACCGGAAGAACGAAAAAAAAGAAAGCCGACAAAAGAAATCGATATTTCACAATCTCTCCTATCGGCTTTGCGGTGGGAAAACTCAATCTCACCCTCAGATTACCACTGCCTCTTTTTTCCGCGATAAAATTCACCTCGTCGATCAATTTAAGACTCCATCACTTCGACACAATTCCCAACATCACCGGAACTGAACTCCTTCAACCCAAAATCTTTCGGAAACTGCCAAGCTCTTAGACACCTTTCCTCTTGGCGGGGTGGGGAGGCGGCTTCGCACGCGGTTCAAGTTTTGCGTTGTTTGTAGAGTGTCGCTTCGTCGGGCACGCCTTCCAGGCTCGGTCGCCGCCGAGCTGCGCTCGGTTCGCGGCATCGTGCCGCCGGCTAAGGCCCGACTACGGACACTCTACAAACAACGCAAAACTTGAATCGACAAATCCACATCCCCTCGCACTTAGAGGGCGCGTTGATGACCGATGCGAAGCTCCTCGCAGGATGTTTGATTGGTGAATTATCTGGAGCTGCGCTCAACGATTGAACACGCCAACAGCTTCAATCATTAGGAATAGGGCGTGGTAGGCGGATGATTTAACATTTTGATTGGAAAAAGCAGTTTGGCCTTTTGCGATTGGAAGAGTGAAAGTCGCGTGCTGGCGAAGTAGAGAGAAAAATTCGGAGCGAAGTCCCAAGCATCACCGAAATTTGCGGCTTAGGATGATTTTCCGGGCATCCGTAGTCGGGCCTTAGCCGGCGCCACGATGGCGCGAACCGGGCAAAGCCCGGCGGCGATCGAGCATGGATGCGTGCCCGACGAAGCGATGACCGGAAAAGCAGCCTAAGCCGCAAATCCCCGGTCGAAGCTAGTGACTATGCTCGTGATTAGCCCGAACGGTATTCTCAACGATGTGGAAGTAAGCACGAACGAGAATCTGGTAAGACTCGTTGTCCAAGGCCTGAAGGTAAGCCATTTTTTCGAAATAGGTTTTTTTCGCAATGAGCTCTGTCATTACGTCTTGGACCTTTTTCATTTTGTCGAAGCTGTAGAAGTCCTTGTCGTCTTTGACGTCTTTGAGAACGTCTGCGATCGACTTGTTATCAAAGAGAACGTGAACGCCCATTGCTGAGTGTGAAAGCAGAGCTTCCATTCGTTCTAGACTAGTTTCTTCTATGTTAGCGTTAGCCAAGACCGCCTCCTTGCGACGCTATTAGATGTCCCTATAAGAAGATGGTGTGGGTTAAATCCCACTGTTGCAAGAGGAAAAGAACGGACTATGACGGGGCTTGTCGTGTTGATTGTTTTTCTAGTTGTTGTGAGTCAGGAATGTCTCGATAATTGAAGCTTGTTCGATGATGATGAAGTGAAGTTATTTGATCATCGTGGGATGTAAGCAAACAGAGGACGCTCAAAAATATGGCAAAGACGAAGGCAAAAGCAGTAACAAAGGGAAAAGCCCCTGTTAAAACGACAGTGAAAGCCACTGGTAAAGTCCCTGGTAAAGTCACCGTAAAAGCCCCGGCGAAAAAGAAGGCGGCTTCTGTGGTGGACAAAGAGTTCATTCTTGTTGATGAAGCTGCCGGTCTTATTTTTGAAAACGAGCAAGATCTTCAAGGCTATTTTGCACCCGCTATTCAAAAATTAGAGGCTGAGTACCAAGCTCTTCGATCTGAAGATGATTTCACTGACGAAGAACAAATCGAACGCGAACATTTTCTTGACGCTTGTTTGGACGATCCTGATGAAGTTTGGATGGACGATAAGACCGTCGAAGACTATCCGATTTTTATTTACATTAAAGAGATCGAAGAAGGGGACATCGCTTTCAAGTATGTCGCCATTGCGTACGTATCGTCTGAAGAGGAATATCCAACCTTCGTGTTCATCCATTTCCCGACAAAAGACAGCCGTGTTTGGCAGAACTATCAACGCGGCGAAATGGCTTTTGACAGGGATTATGAAGAAGCTTCTGTAGGCGGAGTTGAAGGGGACGCACTTCTTGAAGGCGATCCTTTGGCCATCGGACTTTATCAGGCGATGATTAAAGTGCGCAGTGATAAGGACATTCCTCAAGACAAATTCCAGGATTTTGCAGCTTTGCGCGAAGAAACCATTGAGTCGGCAGACGAAATTTGGCGTAAGAATGATCTGGATGGAAATGTTCTTGTCTGTTTCATCAAGGAATTCCCTGATCACGAAGTCAAAGATTTGACTTATATTGCGGTCACTCAAGAGGACGAGGATTCCAATGTTCATTCATTGTTGTTCTCATTCCCGACGACAGACAGTGCATTGGCAGATCGTTATCGCCAGGGTGAAAACCTTCAGGCCGATGAAGTCAGTCAAGAATCTTCGCACTAATGATATTGCAATCGATCTGCTAAATGATTTGGCCTTACATTTTTATTTCTTATTTCAGTCTTTTCGTCTTTGGCCTGTGTGACAATGTCCGCGGGCCTTTGTTTCCAGAAATTCTAAAAGCATTTGCTATCAGCGACTCCATGGGATCGTGGATGTATGCCTTAAGCTCGATCTCTGGATTTATTTCCAGCTATCTGGCGCGGCATTTGTTGCGTCGGTATGACCGTCGCTTTGTTCTTCAGGGCGGAGCCATTGCTTTGATTATTTCAATGCTCGGCATGGCGGCCTCGCTGAATTTTTGGTTTTTCTTGGTCTTTAGCTTTTTCTTCGGCTTGAGTTTGGGGATCGTGGGTCTTATTCCCAACGTTCTTGTTCCCTTGGGATCCAGTTCAGAAAAGAAGCAACAACTTTTGGCCGGCTTGCATGCAATGTATGGAGTTGCCAGTTTGCTATCGCCCTTACTGGCGGCGGGAATTGAGTGGCTGACGGGCAGTTGGCGTTGGACCTTTGTGGTCGCGACGATTGCACCACTGGGTTTGCTTTTTTATTCTTTTCACTCCAGTCATAAGGATCTTCATAAGAAATCCGAACACTCTCGCGAACATCACCATAGAAATCGCAAAATGAATTTGAAGCCACAGTTGTTTTTGGCCTTGATGGTCAGTTTCTGTGTGGCGGCTGAGATCATGATTTCCTCACGCTTGGCTTTGTATATGCGCAGGGCTTGGAATTACGACATGGAGCAGTCAAGTCTCTACGTAACTTATTTCTTTGTCTGCATGCTTATCGGAAGAACGATGTTTGCAATTGTGCGGTTTCCAACCAGCATTCGTAATCAACTGTCTATCTCAGCGGCTTCGTCGGCGGTGATGATTCTTTTGGGTATTAACGTGCATCCTCTTTTTTTGGCGGGTGTGGGCTTTACCGTGGCTCCGTTTTATCCTATGTCGATTTCGTGGATCTCTTCAAAGTTTCCCCATGATTTGGATGCGGCCGTGTCTTATATGATGACGACGGATTCGGTGATGTTGGTGGTGATGCACTTGTTAGTTGGAAAAATTACTGATAGCGCCGGAATTTCCAATGCGCTTTATCTCGGTCCGTTGTTTTTGTTATTGTCGTTCCTTCTTACAAATACCTTTGAATACTTTTTTGAAAGAAAGCCTTCGGCTGAATAATCTGGTCCTTAAAACGAAAAACGTCTTCCTCAGGGTGGGGGAAGACGTTCTTTGTATCTTTAAAGTTTATTCTTAAATTAGAAGCAGAATGATTGCGCCATTGATTGGTATTGGGCCGTTGTCCAACCTTGGCTGGTCATTGATTTGAAAGGGTGCAGGCTTTGAAGAGCGCTGTTGCGAGCAGAACCATCAGCTTCCGTAGCGTAAGCAGCAGGGTTTGCAGAGTACGGTGGAAGTAAGATGTCCATTTGAGAAGCCACTGCAGTTGAAGAACTTGTGTAGCTTGCCACTTTCAACACATCGTAAGCACCTTGAGCATCGTTAAGGTATACGAGGATGTTAACGCGGTTAAAGAAAGTTTGTGCATCGGTGATGCCGATGCTTTGTGCTGTTGTTGATACATCAGACCATTTCAAAGATGTTGTCCAAGTTGAAAGAAGGTACTGACCTGTTGTTGGATCTTGGATTACGAAGTTCAATTTTGCCGGATCCAGGTAAGTAGAACCTGTTGGATTTCCCAACCATTTGAAAAATGAAATTGAACTGGTGTTGGATGAAAAGCCAGATGGAAGAGTTGCCATCTTTACCCAAACATAGCTCATGTCCAAAGCACCCGCAGCGTTTGTGTAAGATTTAAGTTTTACACCAATGCCAGAACCAGAACCTTGGTTGCATGAAGCAACGGCTTTATTTGCAGCATCTGTTCCTGATGTTGTATTGGAACGACTTGAAAGATCATTCGTTCCGCTAGCTTGTTGGTTAGAACCACAAGCTGTCATCATCGCTGCCAAACTTAGAATCAAAACTGTTTTTAGAAGATTTGCATTTGTCATAAAGCCCCCTGATGCCAATCTATAAAGCAAGGGTGGTGCCATATTTCACTCTGAGGCAGTTGAAAATATTCCGTGATATTGACAACTTAGAGTGCTTGAAAATCCCGCTCTGAAACGTTCTCACTCTGGTCCGTCGACAGAGTGAACAGAAGACGTTAAAAAGGTGTCATTCAGGATTCAGCGGACAGAAAGTGGAATCAGAACATTGAATGAAGATCCTTGTCCTTCGACGCTGTTCACTTCAATCTTTCCTCCCATACGTTCAATAATTTCCTTGCAGATGCTTAGACCCAAACCGGTGCCACCGTATCTTCGTGAGATGGATGAATCGACTTGATAGAAGCGTCGGAACAGATGAGGAATACTTTCAGGAGGAATGCCGATTCCGGTGTCTATAACTTTGAAGGCAATAAATTGCGGTTGATTGCTTTTGTGAGCATGAATTTGAATTGTACCTTGTTCAGTGAATTTGACGGCGTTGGCAAGGAGGTTGTTAAACACCTGCTCAATGCGTGCTGGATCTCCGTAGATAATAGTATTCACTGAAGGCTCAATGTTAACTTCGAGATTTAATTTTTTATTCTCGATTCTATGTTTCACCAGCTCAACAGAACGATAGATAACATCATGAACATTAAAAGCGATGTTCTCAAATCTTAACTGGTTCGCTTCAAGTTTTGCCAAGTCCAAAACGTCATTCAAGATGCGCAGTAGATTTTCAGAAGCTCGTGAAAGAACATCCGCGTATTGACGTTGTTCCTCGGTCAGAGATGTTTCACTCAGTATGTCCACCATGCCGATGATGGAGTTCATCGGAGTACGTATTTCATGGCTGATGTTTGCCAGAAAGTCCGTTTTGATTTTACTCGCAAGCTCGGCTTCTTCCTTCGCCTGAACCAGGCGTCGCTTGACTTCTCTTTCGGCAGAAATGTCTTGAACTGTTCCAAAGAGATAAACATTCACGCCATTATTTTTGAGAACTCGGGCGGTAAGACGAATGAAGGCCGTTTCACCGTTGGGTTTGAAAATTTGAATTTCGCGATCTGATTCCCGGGCTGATTCGGGTAAGGTGTTATAGTAGAGTCTAAGTTCCTCGACGTCTTCAGGGCTGTAGAAAGAAAAAACATTTTTAAAATCTGGAGTGAACGTATCTGGATGAACTCCGAAAATGCGATATGTTTCTTCAGTCCAACAAACTTGTAAATCACTGTAATCCAATGACCAACTGCCGATGTGAGCGACTTGCTGGGACTTCTGAGCTAGGAATCTCTCAACCTTGAGCTTTGTAATGTCGCGAATATAAACTAAAACCTTATCGGTGCCTGGTGTGACAAAGATATCCCAGAGAATTTCTCTATAGTGACCATTCTTGCAGCGAATGCGATTTTCAATAGAGATCGGGTGGGGAGTTGTGAAGGTGTATGCGCCCAGTTCAACTGTTTTTTGCAAATCTTCGGCGTGAATGAGTTTGTAAAATGGAGTCTGTAGAAGCTCCTCGAGACTCCAACCAAACACTTCAGACCACGGTCCGTTCAGAGATACAGGTGTCCAATCGCGCCCGAACTCTCCACTCATCTCGATATTGGAATCAAACAGCGGCTGTTGATCTGCGATCATGCAACGAATTCATCTCTTTCAAAAGTTGGACTATAAACTTCTACAAATCGGCGTTCCCACCATTGACCTTTTTTACGTAGAGTTTGCAGGTCACTGAAAGTGTATTCGTACTTGAGTATGCGCAGAAATTTTGGAGATTTGCCGCCAAAAGGATCTGTGCCCAACAAACTTTGAACTTCTCGGGACTCTGCAAACATCCTGGCAATCAGGTTCTGCAGCCACAAATTTTCACCGAAACTTTCCAAAGATGCAAACCACAATTGCCAGTCTAGACGAGGCTGATGGGGCGCCACCACGGACGGCATCTTCGTGACAGAGGCCGGTTTGAACCTGAACTCATACTCTTGCCAGTGCAATCCGTCGTTGCTGCCCTCAATTACCAACTCTGGGCGGTTCTTTGTCATCACCGCAAAAAGCCCGTAGGGATTGGAAATGCGAAAAGGATAAAGGAAGCGCATATAAGGGAGCAGAAAGTCTAATGTTTTACTTTTTTCGAAAATGGTTTTGTAGACCCAGAAATAGGCAGCTGGCACCAAAAGTATAAAAGCCAGCAAGGCTATTTCAGTCGGGAAAGCGGAGGCGATAATCCATTTTGAAACTGAAATCTTCCAGAAAGGATCTGGGATCACTCCCAAGCAAAGACCGATTGTAATGACATTGAAGAAAGCAAAGTTGCCAGAAAGAATAATGAGAATTTGAAGTAGAATTAAAAGCCAGGCAGCCACGGCCTGTGGTGTTCCCGTGATGAAAATAAATACGGGAACAATAAGCTCAATAGAAAACATCACAAGTGTACTGAGTTTTTGAAAGAGCGCGGGAGCCTTGTGAAGGAAATATGCAATTGGATTGGGCAGGGGTTGAGTCCAGTAGTGGTATGTCAGAGCCGTCAGATTTTTCCAACTCGCATCTTTGTGTGTCAGTTTCACGACACCTGAAGACAGCATCAGCTTAAACAGCAGCAACCAGCACAAAACCAAGATGATGGGGTTTAAAACATGGGCCCCAAAAGGAACCCACTCAAATCGCCAAGGTGCCATGAATAGGCCGAGGAAACCAAACTCCAAAAGCAGACTGTCCCATTGATATGACAAAAAGTTCTGCCCGCAACTGACGAAGGAAAGATAGCAAAGCCAGCAAATGAGAAACATCCAGCTTTGGCTGAATCCTAAAAATGCCAAAGACGCGGCGAACATTCCAAGGAAGCAAACGAAGCGAATGGCCGAGTCGCTGGATAGGATCCAAAATAAGGAGGGCATATGAAAAAAACGCTCCGAACCCATTTCGGAATCCAGCAAATACAAGAGATGATCGATCGAAAGAATGCCCTGTCTTCCGTACAGTCCCAGAACTTGGGGAAGCAGAGACAGAAAAGCAATGAAGTAAGACAATGCCAGTGACTTGCTGAGAAACCAGCTTGCAACTTCATAGTGAACTGCTTGCATAAAAAATCCGCCTTAGAGTTCGCCGAGCTCGACCCAGGTGATGCCATCGCCACCACCCTCCGGAGATCCTGCTTTCCATTTCTTTACATACATCGATCTAGATAAATAAGTGCGCACCGCTTTTTTCAAAGCCTCGGTTCCATGCCCATGAATGATCTTCATACGATCTTCTCGAGCCGTTGAGGCTTTATCCAATGCCACTTCCAAATCAGACAGGGCATCTTCGACGGTTTTCCCGCGCAGATCGAGAGTTCGATCTTCATCCGCTAATGCAACGGTGACGTTGGAGCTTTGGCGCACCAATTGCGACGTCGGGTTTTGCGGTTTTCCAGGAGGTCGCAGATCCTGCCAATGCAGTTGCAGACGGATCGAGCCAGACAAGATCATCACTTCGCCTTTGCTGTTCGGCGTGGATTGTACGATGCCGTCTTGGTTCAAGGTTTGTACAAAAACTTTTGAACCTGGCGGGAATTTCTTTGCAAACTCCTGCGCCGTCTCCGGAGCTCCCGGCTGAGTGATCGGCTTGGCTTTTACGATTTCCGGAAGATTATACTTAATCTCCTGAAGGGCCGTGTGGCGTTTGAAAGTTTCTGTGACCTTAGCTTGTGCAATGGCCTCTTCGACTTTGCGCTCGGCTTTTTTCAAAGTTCGCTGCAACCACTCATCTTTGTCTTTATTGAACTGTTCGAGCAGGCCTTCGTATTTCTTTTTTGTTTCGACCGCTTTCTTAGTTTCTTTGCGCAGATTATCCTGCAACACAGAGATGTCGGCTTTCAGGCGTTCGATTTGCTCAAGTCCTTCCAGTCGGGCGCGAGTCGCAGGAGCCAGGATGTCCATGGCTCTTTGGACGATGCTTTGAGCAACGCCAACACGTTTCGCCGTTTGAATTGCCAAAGAGTCGCCAGGAATACCAGCGATAAACTGATAAGTCGGGCGGCCTGTTTTGGGATCGTACTCAAGGCTGCCATTCAAGACGCGGCTGTCATCTTCCCAGCCCGACTTCAATGGTCCTAAGTGAGAAGTGATTACGCCAAAGATGTCATTGGTCGAAAATGTTTCAATGAAGCTTCTTGCAAGGGCGCTGCCTTCTTCGGGGTCCGTCGAGCCGCAGATTTCGTCAATCAAGATTAGGTTCTGATGCCCTTTGACTGAAGCCGCTTTGCCCAGGATTTTTAGATGTGCTGCGAAGGTACTGAGTTCCTCATCCACACTTTGGGCATCGCCGATGCCGATAAGGATGTCTTTAAAGAAAGGAATCTTGGAAGTTTCACTTGCGCAAATCGGAAGTCCACAGCGCGCCATCTGGGCGGCAAGTCCAATCGACTTTAGCAAAACGGTTTTACCACCGGCATTGGGACCGCTGAGAAGAAGAATGCTTTTATGACCGTCCAAGAGCACGGTGTTCGAAACGACTTTTTTTCCTGCCAATTGCAACAAAGGATGGCGAACTTCGATCAGCTCCATGCTGTCAGTTGAAAACTCGATCGGTTGAGCGTTTACCTGATTGGCGAACTGAGCCTGGGCGAAGCGCACGTCACACTCTTCCATTAAAAGACGAGTGCTTTCAATGTCTGTGGATTTTGATGAAAGATATTTTGAAAGTTCCGTTAAAAGTCTTTCAATTTCGTCTTCGATTTCAACTTCAATTTGGCGCAAACGATTGTTGTTTGGGATAACTGCTTGTGGTTCAACGAAGACAGTCTGTTTTGACTGAGAAGATCCGTGGATCACGCCTGGAAGATGCGATTGCATTCCAGAACGCACTGGAATCACCCAGCGCCCGTCACGAGTTGTGACGTATTTGTCTTGAATGACATTTTCCATTTGATGCGCTTTAACCAGGCGATCCATGGATTGTTGAACTTCCCGGGCCAGGCGTTCTTTTTCTTTGAACAAGCGATACAAAGTTTCACTGGCATCTGAGCGAATCTCGCCGCCACCAGTGATGATTTGATCGATGGCGGAAACGGGTTCCTCGGCATCCATCAAGCTTTTAGAAATAGTTTGCGCCCATTCGTTTTGCACTTCATGCAAAGCTTCCTTCAGCGCCAAGGCTTCAAGACAGAAGCTGCGCACGTCTTTGATTTCCAAAGTCTTAAGGACCGCGTTTTTCTTGAGACGTAAAATCCAAGTGGAATAGAGATCCAAGCTGCTCATATAAGGTCGGACACCTTGGTTGAGCACTTCAGTCGCATGAGCAATCTCATGGAAGCTAGCATAAGCCTCGGTTTCGGAGCGGTGAGGTTTGATTCCCATGACTGCCTCGCGGCCGGCATCGCTCGTTGCGTGAGACTTAATTTTCTCTAAAATTTCGATCCAATCAAGTACGACGAGATCTTGCATTGAAAACTCCTGTAATTAAAATCGCAAGCAGGATGAGTGAAAGAAGAGCCCAATCCCAATGGCCCGTAGTCACATAAAAAGTGGAAGGGGCATTTTTTAAATACTTTATCACGAACTCACCAGACCATTCCTCATGGAGAGGTGATTTTTGTTGAACGTCACCATTTGCCAAGATGGCGGTGCTGATTCCTGTGTTCGTTGAACGAATCAAAGGGCGACGCACTTCGATGGCGCGAGCCAAGGTCATGTAAAGATGCTGGCGTGGTTCAGAAGGGGCTCCGAACCAAGAATCATTTGTAACATTCACCAAAATATCAGCGCCTTTTTCTTCAAGACCGCGAGTGAAGGCTGGATACAAACCTTCATAACAAACCTGACCACCCCAGTGAATGGTGTCGCCATTGAATTGCCAAGCCATAACATCGGGGCCATGTCCTCGTCCAAAATTTGAAACAAATGGAAGGAGTTTAAGCAAGAATGGGAATCTTTCGCTCAATGGCAGATATTCACCAAAAGCCAACAACTCTGTTTTGCGATAGGGCTTATCAAGATTGTTTCCTTGAGCGTCGACAAGGAAAAGGGCGTTATAAGTTGATTGATCCAACTTGATATCAGTCTTTGCGTCCTTGGAGTAAGCACCAGTAATGAGGGGGCGGCCCATGGGGCCCATCTCTTCAGCTAAAATATTTGTGTGCTTGCGTCCCAAAAGATGTTGATCGAGGTAGTCGGGGAAGGCCGTTTCGGGCCAGATAAAGATATCGGTGTTGGGGAACTTCAAGAAGGCTTCTTTTGACAGCTTTGTAAAGCGGCGAGTGATGTTCTCTTGGTAGCCGCGTCCTTGTTCCGCGTAAACTTTTTCCAAGTTGCCAATGTTGGCTTGGATGATCGTGGCGTTTACTTTTCCATCGAAGTGGTTCCAGTTTTTGTTGTGCAAAGATCCACCCAGAATGAGCAAGATACAAAGAGCGACCAAGGCCGCCAAGTGGCTGAGCGCTTTCTTGAGGTGACTTTGTTGTAGCCAGATATAAGCAACCCATGCGTTAAAGATAAGCACGAGGGATGACAGACCTTGGAATCCAATCAGATCAGCAAAGTGATAAGCGGGGATTTTTGCCCACAAGAGCGTGTAACCCAAATGCCATTCAAAAATAACGGGCCAAATGCGTTCAAGCAGAGTATGCAGCAGGGCGATCGTAAATAAAGTGGCCGTTACCGAAAGTGATAGTTTATTTTTTAGCCAGACAGCAAGTGCCGTTGCTGCAGGGACGTACAGGTGCATAAGCGCACAAAAAAGCAGCAAAGCGACAATTGAAATGGCCCAAGGGAGTTGGCCAAACTCATGAGCAGTGTAGCCAATCCAATGAAATCCAATCAAAGTCAGAGTGAACTGAGTCAGCCATCCGGCCCAGAACGCTTTCTTCACAGAAGTTTTTTCGTTCGTGACAGATATCCAAAGGGGAGCGTAGCAGAAGATCAAAGCCCAAGGTGGAAACGGAATGTAACTGGTACCGACGAGAATTCCAGAGAGAAGCGCGTAAGGAGAAAAATTGAGTCGAAGAAAATCGTAGGCTTTATGCTTGAAAAATTGTATCCATTTCATCATCATGGTATTAGTAACACAAAGAGTGAGTGAGTCTACGTGAAATTGAAAGTTCGATGCCCATCATGCGCTAAGTTGTACGAAGTTGAGAGTGAAGAAATTCTCAATGAAGTGCCTGTATTTCAGTGCATCTCATGCGACAGTCGATTCGGTTTTGAGTACTCTCCCGAAGAGCATGCTCTCGGAACTCAGCAAATTCTGGCTTTTTTGATTCAAACTCCCGCAGAGAAGGCTTTTGCCGCTCAGCAACAAGAGGCGATTCAGGAGCAAACGGCCCATGCCGACATGAAATCTTGCCCGAAATGTGGTGCTTTGAACGGCCGTAAATCTTCGGAGTGTTATTCTTGCCACGTGATTTTTGAGCGCCTCGAGGGGCTGCCTCAGGATCCAACTTTGCGTGCTCAGCCCAGCTTGGTGCGTAAGTGGAAGAATCTTCTCGAGAACTTCGAAAATGAAGATCTTCACGACGAATTCATCCGCAGCTGCCATGAACTCGATGCTTTGCGCTTCGCGATTATGAAGTACGAAGAGATCAAAACTGCGCAGGGTGGGGATGTCCTTTGTGATCAGATGATTGCCAAAATCAATGGTTTGATGATGGTGGGTCTGTCACAGAATTCGTATGTTAAATCCGAAAAAGATCTCTCTCGTCCTAAATGGCAGAAGTATATGTACTGGGGACCTTACGGTTTGAGTGCTCTGCTGATTCTTTGGGGGATGTTGAGTTTAGGCCACCGCAATCTGATTGGTGTCGGGGTGGCTCTCACTTGCATGACATCTGGTTTGATCGTCATGATACGCGGAAAGATCTCTCTTTCCGACTTCTTAGACTAGGGCTTGGTGAAAAAGGCCCACCTGACTGCGTTGTCGGGTCTTATCCTTCTCTCCAGCGTAGCGCTGCTACGCTTCCGTTACGAATAAAACCCTCCGCCTTGCATGTGAACCTTTTTGACCAAGCCAGCTTTGCGTGGTGAATTTTTAAAAACCTTCGCCGTCTTGTTTGGTGCCGACTTTGCTCGGTTTTATTTTTGAACCCATGGCATCGATCAGTGAACGGCCGAAGTGACTCATGTCAGAGGCGGTTTGATCGACGCCATCTTCTGCTGTCAGCTTCGAATTCTTATCGTTAGGGTCTGCAGTGAAGCGCTTGATGTTCTGTGTGTTCACAGCCACCACACCTGTAGCGGAAACGCCCTGATCCAGAATTGCCAAAGCTTTGAAAAGATTCAACTGACGAGATGACTTGGTTTTTGAAGCCAACTGCGTTTGAGCATCACCTGTTGAAAGAATGTATCTTTTTACTTCTTCAGCCTGGAAATTTTGTTTGTGAGCCATCACCAAAGCCGCAGCACCGGTTACAAAGGCTGTCGCTTGCGAAGTGCCTGTCATGTATCCATATGAGTTGTTGGGAAGACATGAAAGAATATTTTGTCCCGGAGCCGCGATATCCACGGTATCTACGCCATAGTTTGAAGAAGACAGAACTTGAGTCGCAGGATCAATCGCTGTCACAGAGATAATGTTTCTGAGCTTGTAGTCAGCAGGGTAGTAGTGATGCTGATCTGAATTGGAGCGTTCGTTGCCCGCAGCGGCGACAAAAAGGATTCCCTTTTTTTCAGCTTCAGCAACAGCATCGTGTTCCTCTTGAGAGAACTCAGTGCCACCACCAGAGTAATTGATGATGTTTGCGCCCATTTTCACCGCATACTTAATAGAGGCTACGGTGTTTTTAAGATTGTCAGCACTTGGAACTTTTGGATCGTAGTATTTAAGAATCATCAAACTGACTTGCGGAGAGATCCCGATGATGCCTTTGCCGTTACCGGCTTCGGCACCCACGATGCCGGCAATATGAGTTCCGTGACCGTGATTGTCGTCAAGCTTGGGATTGTTAGAAACAAAGTTCCAACCATGGACGTCATCGATAAAGCCGTTGTTGTCGTCATCCACGCCATTGCTGGCCTTGTCGCGACCTTGCGCATCTTTGCCGGTTTCGCCAGGATTTTTCCAAAGGTTGTCCGCCAAATCTTCGTGATTAACATCAATACCGGTATCAATAATAGCGACAAGAATTTCTTTGCTGCCTTTGGTGATCGACCAGGCGCGAGCAGCGTCGGATTTCTTCAGGCCCCAAGCTTGACTGATAGCAGGGTCATTGAACAAAGCGCTGGGCTCGTCTTCGACCTTGTCAGTTTGTGAGGTGATGAAAGAGTTTTCGAAAAGACGATTGCTGTCTTTTTTGGAACTTTGTGTGCGAGCAGGGGACATTTCTGATTGATAGACATAATAGCCAAGGCCTCCGAAGAAGACTAATGCTGTACAGCCAGATGCAATCCACAATTTGCGAGAAAACATGAAATTGTTCCCCTTTCACTAGTAGGACTTATCGGCAGATTCACACTGAGATGAAGAGAGATGAAGCAGTGATGAAGCATTTTTAAAGTCTTTCCGTGTTTCAAAGTGAGACAATCAAGTCGTTGCTAACCTTGTTTTCATGATTGAAGGACTCGCAAAGCAAGGCTCTGGACTAGACTGTGCCGCAATGAGCGAGAGTGATTTCTTCTGCCAGCAGTAAGTTTACTTTCGGCGCCGGTGTTGCATTGCTTCTTCAGTTGTAAAGGAGGCCGTCATCTATTTTTTTGGCGGCAAAAAGTAACGCGAGATCCTTAAAAGGAAAACCCACAACTCGTCAGAATTGTGGGTAATAGTAAAGCTTTCTATTTTGCTTTACGGTCGATTCAGTTTTAACAATTCCTCAGGGAACTTGATGTTCGTTCCAGGGCTCAGGAGGCGCTGATAGAAAACATAATTGCGCATGGTCAGTTTGATGTAAGCGCGTGTTTCCTCGTAAGGAACTTCCTCGATGAACTCCACAGAGTCCGGACGGAAGCGCGTCTTCAACCACCCACGAATGGCGCTGTCGTTCGCGTTGTAGCCAGAGACCGCCAGGATGTACTGATTGTTGTACTTTTTCATTAAAGTCTTCAATTCAAAAGCACCCAAGGGAATATTGATTTCAGGCTTAAACAAGTCATTGGCCTCTTTGTATTCAAGCTTGTTTTGTACAGCGAGTTGCTTCGCCACGCTTGGTAACAATTGCATCAAACCAAAAGCATCCGCTGGACTGCGTGCCTCAGGGTTGAATGCGGACTCCTGGCGAATGATAGAGTAAATGAACTCACGGGGTGTGCCACTTTTTTGCGAAGCCTTGTCAACCACATCACGATAGGGTTGAGGGAAGAGGAGATCTGGGTGATCTTTTTGCAATTGATCTTTCACTTCAGGTTGTAAGGCGCCGATAGTTGAGAACAAGGGTAGATACAAACCCGCTCGAGCGAAGCCTGAAGACATCGTCAACCAAGTGGATTCGGAAGTGACATTGTTTTTCTTAAGTTCGTCGGCAGCTTGATTTAAAGCTTTTTCCGCAAAAGGCTTTTCATTCACTGCGATCAACCACTCAATATTTTGACGAAGTTGTGGATCCAGTTCATTGACGCCCAAAAGGCTCAAATTCATCGTCTCATCAGTATCATTTTTAACCGCAGGGAATTCGCGGTCCAATTCGCGGTAAGCCAGCATACCATAATAACCAAGAGGGTCTTCTTTTGAGAGCATCTCAAGCTCGGAAGTGGCAGCAGGGCGGTCGTTGAGCTTGTTTAAAGTGCGCGACAACCAGAAGCGAGCCTTGGCCATATCAGAAGGCTCTTTGGTAACTTCTTTCATTTGCTCGAGGCTTTTGCGAGCTTCTGCCCATTTCTCAAGCTTGTAGTAGTTCCAGGACTTTAACCAAACGATCTTGTCGCGCAAGCCGGCCATGCTGACAGGTTGTTCGTAGCTGGCCTCCAGATATTCAAGGGCCTTTGCGAAGTTGCCTTTTTCCTCTTCCATGCGACCCATGATGAAATAGACCTCATCCATAGGGTACAAGCCGCGCAGAAGCTTATGTGTTTCGTTAAGTACCTTCATGGCTTGAGTGCTTTGATCCTCAGTCCAAAGTGTACGAGCAAAAAGAACCTGGGTGTCGTGAAATCTTGCGATCACACGTTTGTCTTTTTTATTGGCCTTGAATTGCTTTTTTGACCAATTCACTAAATCTGACGACGCGTTGATATATTCTTGACGGCGTTGTGCCACCTTATAAGTCATGCGAATATTTTTGAAGGCCTGAAACTTGTCATCTGTTGTCGCTTCTTTGCTTGCGATGATTTTTTTGTAAGTTCCAAGAGCTTTATCGAAATCGCGATGGAATCGATAGTCCATCGCAACAGCGCTGAGATCCTTAAACGTCGGAGCGGGATTTAGGCGCGGGGAGTTTCTATAAAGTTGCGTTTGAACTTGTTCCGTTTCATCTTTTAGCTCTAACTTTTGCGCCAACAGCAGCGACTTCAAAAGATAGTCTTCTTTGTTTTTCTTATTGGATTCAAGCTTGGCTTTTTCAAGATAAGCATCCAAATCATCTTTTAGATCGGGAGTTTCTAAAGACTCTTTCAATTTGATGTCCGCGTAAAGATTGCGGTACCAAGGAGTCACAGCTTGAGGAAGTGGATTAAGCTTTTCGTTGTTAGGGCAAACTTCATAGGCACGAAGTAACGCAAGATCATGTAGTGGAAATTCTTGAATTTCCGAAAGTGTTTTGAAGCCAGTGCAGGACTCAGCTGGAGTAGAAGTTTTTTTCACAAGACTGAGTGTGTAGGTCTTCCACCAAAAAATATTATTCTCGTTTGAACCGACTGCAAGTTTTTCCAATTGCGCAGGAGTTGCATTCTTCCACTTTGCAAGAAAACTTGGCAAAGGCGGGTTGAGATGTTTCTCAATGCGGGTGTCGATGCGCGAAGTGGTCGTGCATCCCATAAGTACTGAAATAAAAGACAGGGCAATGATAATTCGTGGCATGAAGAAAGCTTACGCTCTCAAAGGGGTAAGGACAACCTTGACGGTTAGTTTTTTTGTAATCTTTAAAATAAAAAAACGCGCATCTGTTCAGGATGCGCGTTTTGTATAAAAACTGATAATGACCTAAGATCTAACTCTTAGATTCTTGCACGTTGCAAGGCTAGATTCTTGCACGTTGCAAAGCATCGATACGATCTTCAAGGCGGGGATGGGTCATGAAAAGTCCAGCCAAGCCGCCTTTGTCGCGGTTTGAAATCTTCAATGTGCCAGTTGCCGTATCATCTGCCGGAATTGGCAATTCGTAAGCCGCTTGCAATTTTCTCAAAGCCGCAATCATTTTCTCGCGAGACGCAAACTTAGCGCCACCGATGTCAGCTCTAAACTCACGCTTGCGAGAGTAGTAGTTCACGACGATAGATCCCAGCATTGTGAAAGCAATGTCGCCTAAGATCGTTACGGCAAAGCGCACGATTTCGCGGAATTTCTCGTCGACATTGGAAGCCACAAGGCCCGCCAAGATACGAGAGAAGAACATAGCGAAGGCATTCACGATACCTTGGATCAAAGTCATAGTAACCATGTCGCCATTCGCAATATGCGCCACTTCATGGCCCAGAACGCCTTCGACTTCATCTTTAGACATTCTTTGCAATAGACCCGTAGAAACCGCAACGAGGGCGTTTCCTTTTGAAGGACCTGTGGCAAATGCATTCACGTCCGGAGATTCATAGATACCGACTTCAGGCATCTTAGGAAGCTTCGCGCGACGAGCGAGTTCATGAACTGTGTTAACAAGAGAACGCAATTCTGGGTTTTGATTTTGTGGATCAATAATTTGCACGCCATGGAACATCTTTGTCATCCACTTGGACATCAGCAAAGAAATGAAGGCGCCGCCCATACCCCATACAAGACAGAATGCCATGAGGAACGGAATGTAAGAGTTAAGACCCGCAAGACCCAAGAAATGGCTTACGATAGACCACACTATACCAATTGTTACCATCACAAGAACGTTTGTGAGGACGAACAAACCGATACGTTTAAAAAATGCCATAGATCACTCCTTTAAGAGACACCCTAATTGTGATGCCTCTTTAGGAATTGTCAATACCCGGAGCGGTCGTAGCTATGTCGTGACTGGTTGCTTCTGATTCTTTTGTCCAGTTCCGCCGTTGGAAGTGGTGCTAAAATGGAACTTCAAAACATCTTTTTCGAGTTCCACATTGACACGTCCACCGTCGACAAGTCGTCCGAACAAAAGTTCATCTACAAGAGCTTTTTTCAAGTGTTCATCCACACATCTAGCAAGGGGACGTGCGCCATAAACTTTGTCATAGCCCTTTTTCATCAGCCATTTGATCACATCAGGAGTTGCATTCAGCTCTACTTTTTTCGTGAGCAAAGTCATCTTCAACTCGTTCACGAATTTCTGAGTGATTTTCAAAACCATGTCCTCACTGAGATCTTTAAATGACACCACCGCATCCAAGCGATTGATGAACTCAGGAGCAAATGCTTTCTTGATCGCATCCATTGATAGCGAGCTGCGATTTTCTTCAACCATACTGATGGATCCACGGGATGTTTCCATTGCTCCCGCATTTGAAGTCATCACAATGACCGCATTTTTAAAGACGGCCACGCGACCATTGCTGTCAGTCAAGCGACCCGCATCCATAACCTGCAATAAAATATTCGTGATATCGGGATGAGCCTTTTCAATCTCATCAAGAAGTAGCACGCAGTAAGGGTGTTTCGTCACAGCTTCTGTCAGCAAACCGCCTTCTTCATGGCCCACATAGCCCGGAGGCGCTCCGACCAATCTTGAAACGGCATGTTTCTCCATGTACTCACTCATATCAAAGCGTTCAAAGTGAACACCCATGATCGTCGCGAGTTGGCGACACACTTCGGTTTTGCCGACGCCAGTGGGGCCGGTGAAAAGGAAGCTGCCAATAGGTTTTTCAGGTCGACCCAGTCCGCTGCGTGAGAATTTAATGCTGTTAACCAGACGGTCAATAGCTTCATCTTGACCAAAGATAAGGGCTTTGAGTTTTTTGTCCAAATCTTTAAGTTGAGATTTTTCTGTAGAAGAAATACTTGCCACTGGGAGGCCGGTCATTTTGGCAATGACTTCCTCAATTTCAGGGATATCAATTTTAATGTCTTCCGCGGCTTCATTTTTCAAGCGGAAGTGGGCTCCGGCCTCGTCCAAAACGTCGATGGCTTTGTCGGGCAAAAGTTTTCCGTGAATATGCTTTTGCGAAAGTTCCACTGCTGATTTGAGGGCCTCATCAGTGAATTTAACTTTATGGAATTCTTCATAAGACTTGCGCAGTCCTTGAAGAATTTTAACGCAATCTTCATTAGAAGGTTCATTGACGTCGATTTTTTGGAAGCGACGATTCAGTGCGCGATCTTTTTCGAAATACTGACGATACTCAGTATGAGTTGTTGAGCCAATGCAGCTGATTTCTCCGCTTGCGAGGGCCGGCTTCAATAAGTTAGAAGCATCCATCGAGCCGCCGCTGGTAGCACCCGCACCAACAATCGTGTGAATTTCATCAATAAATAAAATTGTATTCGGACGTTTAGCGATTTCTTTTACGACCGCTTTAAGACGGCCCTCGAAGTCACCGCGGAATTTTGTTCCTGCCAGCAAACCGCCAAGATCCAAAGAATAGATCACCGCGTTTTTTAGTTTCTCTGGCACATCCCCAGATACAATTCTTTGCGCCAGTCCTTCCGCGATGGCGGTCTTACCAACACCCGGTTCACCGATGAGCAAAGGATTGTTCTTCGTGCGTCGGCAAAGAACTTGAACTGTTCTTGCCAAAACATCTTCTCGGCCAATCAGAGGGTCTAATTTGCCCTGACGAGCGCGTTCGTTTAAATTCACACAGAAACTTTCAAGAGGGGAGCCGCGTCCTTCTTCATAACTGTCCTGACCATTTTGCTGTGGTTGCTGATAGTCTTGGCGAGATGAAGCGGGTGGAACGTCATGTTCTTTTCCGTCTTTGGTAATTCCGTGCGAGATATAATTAATAATATCGAATTGAGTAAGTCCCTGGCGCGCCAGTGCAAATGTCGCGTGAGAGTCCTGCTCATAGAATAAAGAAACCAACAAACTGCCTTCGCTGATCTGATTGCGTCCAGCGCTTTTCATTTGAATTGCTGCACGTTGAATCAGGCGGTGACAAGCCAGTGTGAACTCAGGATTCCACGTGTCGAAGCCGCCATAGGATGACAACTGATCATCCGTAATTTGCGGGATTCCCACTTTCAAATGATCACGCAAATCCTGACGAAGCTTCTGCACGTTGACGGCGCAGGCTTCAAGGATTTCCACCATGATCGGGGACTCGGAAAGCACTAAAAGAATGTGCTCCAGAGTTACGAACTCATGACGATGGCGTTTTGCAAGTTCCGTCGCTTCACCAAGTTTTCGTTCAAGTT
Organism: Bdellovibrio svalbardensis; assembly: GCF_029531655.1. Lineage (NCBI taxonomy): Bacteria > Pseudomonadati > Bdellovibrionota > Bdellovibrionia > Bdellovibrionales > Pseudobdellovibrionaceae > Bdellovibrio > Bdellovibrio svalbardensis. The sequence goes on along the minus strand of NZ_JANRMI010000004.1, from coordinate 534,017 downwards.
CTCGACTCATCATGGTTCCTCCTCCAGTGTGCTCTTAAGCGGGTTCTGGTTGAGCTGCGCGAATTGGTTCACTTGCATTACTTTCATCTCTGCTATCTCTAGACTAAAGACTCCAGCAACTCCGGCACCCTTCTTATGTACATCTAACATTATTTGCGTGGCTTGCTCTTCTGTTTTCGCAAAAAATCGACGCAATACAAGAACCACGAAATCCATGGGCGTGTAGTCGTCATTGAGCAAAATCACCTTGTACATCTTTGGAGTGTCCAGTTTTGGGACAGATTGTACAGCTGAGTCGCCTTCCGTGTTGGAGAAAGGGTAGTTACTATTGTTGTTGTCGTTGCTATTTCCCATGTCTTTATTCTACTCCATGACTCAATTTGATCACGATTTACGAGATTGCAAGTCTAGCTTGAAGGGAAAAGCTGGAACTTGGTCTGTGAATCTGGTGTTGCTCCGGCCTGTTCCTTTGAAACGCTAGGGGACATTATTATGTAAACATTTAAAAGTTTCTAGTCTCGTATCTGAGACGGTGTATTGATTTTGCTAGGCAGTTTTGACACACTAATGTTGTTAAACAATTGAACGATTTTTTAAGACATATGGAGGTCTTTAAATGAACCAATCATCTCGCGCGTCTCAACGCGGTTTCTCACTAGTAGAATTGATGGTCGTAGTAGCGATCATTGGTGTACTAGCGTCGATCGCAATTCCTTCGATCAATAGATACATTGCGAAGGCCCGCCAAACCGAAGCTAAAACAAACCTATCAACACTTTATACTTCGGAAAAAGCATTTTTTGCTGAGTATAATGTTTATGACAGTCGTTTTGGTGCGGTTGGATATATTCCAGAAGGTAATCTACGCTATAATGTTGGGTTCTCTGGGGTAGGTACGCAGGCCGGTATCGCTAATGGGTACAGTACGATTCCTTCGGTTACATTTGTTTCAGCTTCAGCTTATTGCTTGGGGGGGGCTGCGGTAATGGGTGCGGGTACTGTAGGCTGTAAAATGGTTAATGGTGCTACGAATGCTGCGCCTCCAGCGATTGCAGATGCTATGTGTGCTGGTGCTGGCGGTGTGGGGGCTACTTGCGTAACTGGTGCAAACATATTTCAAGCTGGTGCTGGTGCGAGAATTTCAACAAATGCGGGCGTAGATGACTTTTGGACTATTGATAGTAATAAAGTTGTAAGAAACACTCAGGATGGCATTAGATAATTCTGATCATTGCGCTACTCTGAAAATAAAGATCTCAAGCTTTCAGCTTGGGATCTTTGCATTTTTACTCGTCGTATTGTCAAGCCTGCTTAGACCTGGCGTTAAATTCGAAGAAAAGCATTTGATATTGCCTCCACCTCAAATTGAGCGATTTAGTTTTGGCTACAGTGAAGTTGTAGCGGATGTTTTCTGGATTCGAATTCTACAGGACTTTGATTATTGCGACGAGAAGATTGTTGAAGGTCAATGCCGGAACAATTCTTGGATGTTTCAAATGCTTGATGTGACCACAAAGTTGGCTCCGCATTTTCGGATTGCCTATGCCGCTGGAGGCATTTCATTAACGGTGCTGGTTGGGGATCTCGAGGGGGCGACAAAGATTTTTGAAAGAGGCGTTCAAATGTTGCCTCATGATTGGACAATCAGTTACCGCGCGGCTTACCACTACCTCTACGAAGTAAAAGATAAAAAACGCGCAGCGGAGCTTCTTATTCAAGCCGGTCAAAACGGTGCACCACCATGGGTTTTCACTTTGGCGGGACGTTTGTATTCTGACTCCGGCGAGTTGGACTTGGCGCAAAATCTCCTTCAGGAAATGAAGGACACAAACCAAGATGAAACTCTGATTAAACGCCTTCAGGACAAAATTGACTCGATGAAGGCATCGAAAGTCTCCAGTAAACAGTAACGCAAAAGCTAATTGCCATAAATCTAGGCAAACCTCGCGAAAAGAAAGCCCGTAGCCCTTGACGGGAGCTTTATCGTCACCATATTTTGTCATGCTATGGCACAAAGAGATTACTACGAGATTTTAGGCGTGGCCCGCGACGCTGAAGCAGATGTTATTAAAAAAGCTTACCGCAAGCTGGCGATGCAATTTCATCCGGATAAGAACCCGGGAGATAAAGAATCAGAAGAAAAATTCAAAGAGGCTGCAGGGGCTTACGAGATCCTGAGTGATCCACAAAAGCGTGCTCAGTATGATCGTTTCGGTCATCAGGCATTTAGCGGTGGACGCGGAGGCGGTCATCAAGGCTTCCAAGATGTGGACGATATATTCTCTCACTTTGGTGATATCTTCGGTGACTTCTTTGGTGGCGGAGGCGGTGGTGCCCGTCAAAGTCGTTCTCAAAACGGACCACGTCGTGGTTCTGACCTTCGCTATGTGACAGAGGTTTCGTTGAAAGACGTGATCTCTGGTATGGAAAAAGAAATTGAATTTGATACCGATGAATCTTGCGGTGAATGCAAAGGCAGTGGCGCAGAAAAAGGTCATCATCCTGAAACTTGCCCAATGTGTAATGGCTCGGGCCAGGTGGTTCGCTCACAAGGTTTCTTTGCGATGGCTTCAACTTGCCCAACCTGTCATGGCAAAGGCACTGTTGTTAAACATCCGTGCAAGTCGTGCAAAGGCAAAGGCCGTAAAGCTCAGCATAAAAAAATCCGCTTAAATATTCCTCCTGGAGTCGATACAGGCACTCGTTTGCGTGTGGCGACTGAAGGCGAGGGTGGTTACATGGGGGGACCTCCGGGCGATCTCTATGTGGAAATTCGCGTGAAGCCGCACAATAATTTTGAACGTCGCAATGAAGATCTCTTTGCGGAGCTTTCAGTTCCTTATGTGCAAATGCTTTTGGGCGCTGAAATCGAAGTTCCAACTGTTACTGGCAAAGCCAAAGTGGAAATTCCAAAAGGCTCTCAGCCTGGTGACAAAGTGAAACTTGCGGGTGAGGGTTTGCCGTCTTTGAAAGGCAGCCGTCGCGGCGATATCTACTTCTTAGTGAATGTGCAGTTCCCAGACAAACTTCATAAGGACGAGGAAAAGCTTTTGCGTGAAATCGCGAAGGCTCGCGGTCTGGATGTGAAGGGTGAGGGCGGAATATTCCGTAAAAAGTAGCTGACTTACACTCCGACTCTGTCGGGCTGGTCTACACTCCGACTCTGTCGGAGTAAGGCTAAAAAAAAAGACCCCGGTGCATGAAGGGTTGCGACCGGGGCCGTAGAGGGACTAATTATTAAGCGCCTTTTGGGCGCTTAGTTTTTAAGAGAGGAGCGAAGCAAGATAATGTCTTAAGCTGCCCTCCAACACTAGTTAAAACCCTGTAACATATTGATATTGTTTATTAAAAAGCTGTCATCTTTTGGTTTAAGTAAGGCAGCTGTTGGTTCTGAGAAAAAAGTGAGGCCCTGACCTTGACGAAACGGCGGCAGGCCCCACATTTAAAGTGTCTTAATATAGATATAAATTGAAGGAGTTCACGTATGGGTAAAATTATTGGTATCGACTTAGGAACGACAAACTCTTGCGTTTCGATCATGGAAGGCGGAGAGCCGAAAGTGCTTGTGAACGAAGAAGGCGCGCGTACCACTCCATCCGTTGTTGCGTACACAAAAGACGGTGATCGTCTTGTTGGTCAAATCGCTAAACGTCAAGCGGTGACGAATCCAGAGAACACAATCTACTCTGCAAAACGTTTCATCGGTCGTAAATTTGAAGAAGTTCAAGAAGAAATCAAACTTGTTCCTTACACTGTAGTTGCTAAAGGCAATGACTGTGCTTTCAAGGTTCAAGGTAAAACCGCTTCTCCAGAAGAAATTGGTGCGGCAGTTTTGGCAAAACTTAAAAAAGTTGCTGAAGACTATTTGGGCGAGCCGGTAACAGAAGCTGTTGTGACTGTTCCAGCTTATTTCAACGATGCGCAAAGACAGGCGACGAAAGATGCCGGTCGTATCGCGGGTCTTGATATTAAACGTATTATCAATGAGCCAACTGCAGCAGCTCTTGCATACGGTTTGGATAAGAAAAAAGAAGAAAAAATTGCGATCTACGACTTCGGTGGTGGTACGTTCGACGTATCAGTTCTTGAAGTGGGCGACGGTGTCGTTGAAGTTCGCGCAACAAACGGTGACACTCACTTGGGTGGTGACAACTTCGATACGATCATCCTTGAGTGGTTGATCACGGAGTTCAAAAAAGACCAAGCTATCGATTTGAAAAACGATAAAATGGCTTTGCAACGTTTGAAAGAAGCGGCAGAGAAAGCAAAAATCGAACTTTCTTCTGCACAAGAAACTGAAATCAACTTGCCGTTCATCACGGCAGACCAATCAGGTCCGAAACATCTTCAAACTAAGCTTACAAGAGCTAAATTTGATCAGATGACTGAAGACTTGGTAAAACGCTCTATGGAGCCTTGCCGTAAAGCTTTGGCTGATGCGGGCTTGAAACCAGCGGATATCGACGAAGTGATCTTGGTCGGTGGTTCGACTCGTATTCCTGCGATCCAAAAAGCAGTTAAAGACTTCTTTGGTAAAGAACCAAACCGCACTGTAAACCCTGACGAAGTGGTTGCAGTAGGTGCCGCTGTACAAGGTGGTGTCTTGGCCGGAGACGTTAAAGACGTGTTGTTGCTAGACGTAACTCCATTGTCTTTGGGTATCGAAACTTTGGGTGGTGTGATGACTCCGCTTATCGAAAGAAACACTGCGATTCCTACTAAGAAATCACAAGTGTTCTCGACTGCAGCAGACAATCAACCAGCCGTAGACATCCATGTTCTTCAAGGTGAGCGTAAGATGGCGACAGACAACAGAACTTTGGGACGCTTTGAGTTGGTAGGTTTGCCTCCAGCGCCTCGCGGAGTTCCTCAAGTTGAAGTGACTTTCGATATCGACGCCAATGGTATCTTGCACGTATCTGCGAAAGATATGTCTTCTGGTAAATCTCAGAACATCAAAATCACGGCACAAAGTGGTTTGTCTGAAGAGGAAATCAAAAAGGCAGTTCGCGATGCTGAAGGCCACGCTGACGAAGATAAACGTAAAGCAGAAGCAGCTACACAAAGAAACAACCTGGACAATCTCGTTTACCAAACAGAGAAATTGGTCAAGGACTCAGGATCTCAACTTCCTGAATCTGAAGTGAAAGCGGCAACTGAAGCTGTTGATGAAGCGAAAAAGATCCTTGAAAACAAATCAGCAAGCGCTGATGACATGAAGGGTGCTTTTGAGAGATTGCAAAACCTTACTCACAAATTGAGCTCTGAGCTTTACAAAAAGCAAGGCGCGCAACCAGGAGCTGAAGGCCAGCAGGCTCAAGGCGAAGAGGCTCCAAAGGCTTCTGAAAACAAAGGCGGCGACGATGTTATCGACGCTGACTACAAAGACGTTAACTAAGAGTAAAACCAAAAGCCCGGGGCAACCCGGGCTTTTTTTTTAGGGTACGCCGTACCTTTTTGCGATGCCGAGCATCGCAAAAAGGTACGGCGTACGTGGAGTGAGGGCTGTGGAATTGAGAGAGATTTTTAGCGAAGCTCGACGAGTTCAATACAAGCGTCATGATGTCATTTATAAAATGGGCGATGAGCCTGAGAATATTTATTTTTTGGACAAAGGCTTGGTGGGCTTGGTTGTGTGGAGCGAGTCTGGCAAAGATCATCTCGTGCGTCTTTTTAAGGCAGGGCAGATTTTCGGGCATCGCAGTTTGTTTGCTCAAGAAAGATATCATGCTTCGGCGACGGCTTTAGATGATGTGGAAGTATTGGTGATGTCCAAAGCGCAGCTTCGCGAGCGTATGAAGGGCAATTGTGACCTTGCCGAAAATCTTTTGCAGAATCTCGCCAAAGAACTTCGCGTGGCTGAAGCGAAGCAGGTTGTCTTAACTGAAAAAGACGTCTCGGCACGCATTGCTGAAGCGATTATTTACTTTAAAGAGCTTCATCCAACTCATTCATGGACACGACAGGAGATTGCTGACTTTTGTGGGACAACAGTGGCGACGGTGATTCGCACATTGGCGAAGTTCGTGGATGACGGCCTTATTGAACAACAAGGCCGTGATATTATTATACTGGACCGGGAAAGTCTATTGTCGCAGGGGTGACTTCAAATAGCTCACCCCGTTGGCTTCTGGGGGCGGCAGGTGACCCGCGTTGATGTTGACTTGAATGCTCGGGAAAAGAAGCTTAGGTGCAGCTAAGGTCGCATCACGACGCTTGCGGAACTCAATATATTCACTTTTTGTTGTCGTCGCCTTCAGCTGAATATTCTGCTCTTTTTCTTCTTTCACAGTCGTTTCAAACTTCAAACTTCGGCCTTCAGGCTGATAGTCATGTCCCACGAAAATACGAATGTTGTCAGGCAAAGTGTAAATGTTTTTTGTGATAGACTCATAAAGAGTTTCCGCACTGCCAGCAGGGAAGTCACAGCGACCGGTGCCGGAGTCTGGCATAAAAATAGCGTCCCCTGAAAACAAAGCGTCTTCAATGAGGTAAGAAGCACAAGCCGGCGTATGGCCTGGCGTGAACAATACCTTGAACTTTAAAGAGCCCACCTCAAAAATTTGTCCTTCCTTCAATAGAAGATCAAAAGCTTTTCCAGAGGTGTCGAACTCTGGATCCAAATTTAAGATGGTCTTAAAAGTCTTTTGCACTTCAGTGATGCGCTCACCGATGGCCACTTTGATATCCGGGAAGAAGTTTTTAAAAAGCTGTGAGCTCGACAAATGGTCGGCGTGAGCATGTGTTTCTAAAACCCACTTTGGAGAAAGATTGTTCTCTTTCAGGTAGTGAAGCACTGGCTCCATCGACTTTGTGCTGAGCTTTCCAGACGCAGGTTCATAGTCCCAAACAGGGTCAATAACAACAGAGTCTCGAGTTTGAGGGTCGTGAACGACATAGGTCAGAGTTGATGTTGCTGGGTCGAAAAAGTGCTGAATTTTAATGCTCATAATGAGACTCCTAACAATTTTTAAAGCTCAATTAAAGCTCGGATTTAAATCGAATACAGCTAAAACCAAAACAATAGATCAGCCATAAAACAACTATAAATCAAGATCCGGCACCTCAATTATGTCCGTGAGCATAATTGCCAACTTTAGAATAGCTGTAGGATGGTTTCCAGTGAAGGAGAAAGTTTATGCGTGAAATCACCTGCCAAGAGGTTCATGAGCAGCGCAATAAAGTGCGAATCATTGATGTCCGCACTCCCGAAGAGTTCAAGGGGGAGTTGGGGCATATTGAGAACGCAGAGCTAGTCACTCTCGGACCCGACTTAATAAATTTTTTGAATACTTTGAATCGCGATGAGTCTGTTGTTTTTGTATGTCGAAGTGGGGCTCGCTCGGGGCAAACGACTTTGCTGAGTGAAGAAATGGGATTTCGGCAGACAAGCAATATGCTTGGAGGCATGATTCAATGGAATAATTTAAATCTACCTGTGGTGAAGGAGTAAGTATGTTGCACAGTATTTTAATGGCTTTATTCGGCGGGGCTTTGATTGGGCTCGCCGCCTCTTTGATGTTGGTTTTAAACGGACGTGTCACGGGAATTAGTGGCATCACCAACGGTCTTTTGAGCTTTGTAAAAGGGGATTATGCCTGGCGAGCAGCCTTTGTCGGAGGCTTGCTAGGGGGCGGTTTTATTCTTGGACAATTACATCCAGAGTTTTTTGAAAACACCACGGGCCGTCCTTCCGTCATGATTGCCGTGGCCGGTTTGATTGTGGGTTTTGGGACAGTTCTGGGAAGTGGTTGTACCAGCGGTCACGGGGTGTGCGGCATTGCCAGATTTTCGCCTCGATCGTTAGTGGCAACATTGGTGTTTATGCTGGTCGGAATGGCTTCTGCAACTTTATTGAAAGCGATTTTGGGATAATCTATGAAACAACAAAAACATTTTCAAATTTTAGCAGCGTTCGTGGTTGGACTTTTATTTGCGATCGGACTTGGGATCTCTGGTATGACTCAGCCTCAAAAAGTCATTGGCTTCCTTCAGCTCACCAAAGACTGGGATCCATCACTGATGTTTGTGATGATCGGTGCGATTCCGGTACATGCTTTGGCTTATCGTTTGATTCGCGGTCGTAAGAGTCCTTTGTTTGATATGAAATTCCATGTTCCGCAATCTCGTGAAATCACCAAACCCTTGATTGTCGGCAGCGCGCTTTTTGGTTTTGGTTGGGCGTTGGGAGGATTCTGTCCTGGGCCGGGCTTGGCTTCTTTGGGAGCGGGGGCACCAAGTGCGATTTTGTTTGTGATCTTTTTGGTGGCGGGAATGGTTTTGCAACGCCTCTATCAGAAAGTTGCAGCTAAAGCTGCAGTCAGAAGGTCACAGCTAAAACCGCTGTGAAATAGCACTCAATAAAACTTGAATTACTAGTAGTTAGGAAAAAGGTGAAGTTATGGAAATCCTCCATCAATATGGCAGTTTCATTGCTGGGTACTTTGGCGCGCTTTTGATTGGCGTCTCGCTTGGTGTTCTTGGTGGAGGAGGCTCCATCTTAGCTGTCCCACTGTTGGTGTATCTGTTTTATGTTCCCGCATCCCTGGCTACAACTTATTCATTGTTTATCGTCGGCTTAACAAGTCTTGTCGGATTTGCCAGAGCGGCCCATGTCAACCGAGTCAGTTGGAAAGCGCTGTTTGGTTTCGGGATTCCTTCCTTGGCAGGATTGCTCGCCGTGCGACGTTTGATCTTGCCGAGCATTCCGGCGAAGTTTTTGGTGTTCGAATTTGAAGTCGATAAGAATGTTTTGATCATGACAAGTTTTGCGGTCGTGATGCTCTTGGCTTCGATCTCGATGATTCGCCACAAAGGGAACAAGCTTGAACAAAAGTCCTCCTTGCCGGTTTCATTGACGAAAGCAGTTTTGGTTGGAGGAGTGACAGGTTTTGTCGGAGCAGGGGGAGGTTTTCTAATTGTACCGGCCTTGGTTGTCATGAATCGATTGCCTATGGCTTTGGCGGTAGGAACTTCTTTGGGTGTGATAGCTTTGAACTCCTTATTGGGTTTTACCGGTGATGCCATCGGTGGAGTTGCCATTGACTACTTATTCTTACTCAAGTTGGCTGCAATTTCCGTCGTCGGGATTTTCGCGGGCTTGGTTTGGGGACAAAAAACTTCGGAGCAAAAATTAAAACCTGCATTTGGATATTTTGTTCTGATTGTCGGAGCCCTAATCTTTATGCAGCAGCTCTCTAAGCTATAATATATGGCAGACCGCAAAGACTCTCGTATTTGACATTTGGAAGTCCTCTTCTAGAATAGAAGTTCGAGGTTATTATGCACAAAGAACTTTATCCTGTAGACGCTAATTTCGCAAAAACGGCCCTTATTACCGAGCAGAAATACAAAGAGATGTATGAACGCTCGGTCAAGGATCCAGAAAGTTTTTGGGCAGAGCAAGGGGCGCGTCTTGATTGGTTTAAGAAATGGGACAAAGTTAAAGAGACAAGTTTCAAAAAACCAGTGAGTATCAAATGGTACCAAGGTGGAAAACTCAATGTCTCTTACAATTGCATAGATCGTCATCTCGACAAGCGCGGCGATAAGATCGCTTTTATCTGGGAAGCTGATAAGCCAGAGATTCCCTCTAAAAAAATCACGTATAAAGAACTCCATAAAGAAGTCTGCCGCTTTGCGAACGTATTGAAAAAAATGGGAGTCAAAAAAGGTGATGTCGTCACCATCTATATGCCGATGATTCTGGAAACCACGTACGCGATGTTAGCATGCACTCGCATCGGGGCGATTCACTCTGTCGTCTTTGGCGGTTTTGCTCCTGATTCAATTTCAGATCGTATCGTCGACGGTGGTTCGAAATTTGTAATCACCGCAGATGCTGGATTCCGTGGAAGCAAAGTCATCGCATTGAAGGAAAATATCGACAAGGCTGTCGTGAAGGCGAACATTGTTGAAAAAGTTTTGGTTGTTAAGTATGCGCAAACCAATGTGGAGATGAAGGCGGGACGTGATATCTGGTATCACGAGATCGTTCAATCTGTGACTGATCAGTGCGAAGCGGAGCCCATGGATGCAGAAGATCCTTTGTTTCTTTTGTACACCTCAGGTTCTACGGGAAAACCTAAGGGCGTTATGCATACGACGGGTGGCTATCTTGTCTATGCCAGTCTGACTCATCAATATGTTTTTGATTATCACGAGAATGATATCTACTGGTGTTCTGCCGACGTTGGTTGGGTCACAGGGCACAGTTACATTGTCTATGGTCCATTGGCCAACGGTGCGACTTCAGTTTTCTTTGAGGGTGTTCCCAATTATCCAACTCCTGCGAGATTCTGGGAGATCGTGGATAAGCACCAAGTTTCAATCTTCTACACCTCTCCAACAGCCATTCGTTCTTTGATGCGTGAAGGAGATGACTTCGTCACAAAAACTTCACGTCAAAGTTTGCGTCTTCTGGGTTCGGTGGGCGAGCCAATCAATCCCGAAGCTTGGGCTTGGTATCATGATTTAGTTGGCAACAACAAATGTCCCATCGTCGATACTTGGTGGCAAACTGAAACAGGTGGCATCTTGATCTCTCCATTGCCAGGAGCGATCGCGACAAAACCGGGCTCCGCAACTTTGCCATTCTTTGGTGTTCAGCCAAAACTTTTGACTCTTGAAGGTAAAGAGATTGAAGGCGCTGGCGAGGGCGTTTTGGTGATCGCGGATTCTTGGCCTGGACAAATGCGCACGGTTTATCATGATCATGCCCGTTTTGAAGATACCTACTTCGCAAATTATCCAGGATTCTATTTCACTGGTGACGGATGTCGTCGTGATGAAGACGGTTATTATTGGATCACGGGTCGCGTGGATGATGTGATCAATGTTTCGGGCCATAGGCTGGGAACAGCAGAGATCGAATCCGCATTGGTTGCGGATCATCGCGTTGCCGAGGCGGCGGTGGTGGGTTATCCACATGATATCAAAGGGCAGGGGATTTATGCCTTCGTGACTTTGAAAACCGGCGAAGTTCCCTCTGACGAACTGAAGAAGGAATTGGTTTTGACGGTGCGTAAAGAGATCGGTCCGATTGCGACTCCAGATCTTATACAATGGGCGCCGCGTTTACCGAAGACTCGCTCGGGGAAAATCATGCGTCGAATCTTGCGAAAAATTGCTGAAAATCATCCGGATCAATTGGGCGATATCACAACTTTATCTGAGCCAGGAGTGGTTCAAGAGTTGGTAGACAACCGAATGAATAAGTGATAATTTCGGCCTCATGACTACACGCACAACTACTTATATGACGCTTGTTTTGATGGTTTTGGGCGCGGCTTTTAGCCGTTTGATGCCTCATCCTTGGAATTTCACTGCTATCGGCGCGATGGCTTTGTTTGGTGGTTCTTATTTTCCATCAAAACGCCTTTCGATGTTGGTGCCATTGTTGGCTTTGCTCCTAAGCGATCTCGTATTGGGTTTCCACTCCACAATGTTGTTTGTCTACCTGCCATTCACTTTGATGGTGATGTTGGGTTGGACTTTGCGTGAAGGCAAAAGTCCAATGCGTATCGTGACGGCTTCATTGGTGACAAGTTCCGTGTTCTTCTTGGTTTCAAACTTTGGTGTTTGGATCATGGAAGGAATGTATCCGCAAACATGGCAAGGTCTTGTGAGCTGTTACGTTGCTGCGATCCCATTCTTTGACAACCAAATCCTTGGCGATTTGTTTTTCTCTGGTGTGATGTTCGGTGCGGCTGAAGCTTTGAAAAGAACGGCTCCTGAATTCTTCTCAGCGAAGTCAGTTTAGTTTTTAGGTCTTTAATTCCAAACGGAGTTCATTGTGCAAGCAGTGGACTCCGTTTTTGTTTGTGCAATCTTAGTTGCACGTCGAGAGTAGTTCAGATGAGTCGCAAATTGGGCCTTCATCGCCCGATACTAGATGGTAAAGTAAATTTCCCTCTGTGCTTGGCGCCGATGGTAGGACTGACACACGTCGCATTACGTGAAGTCATGCGCGAGTATTTACCACAGGATGCTTTCACCATCTGGCCCACGGAAATGTTGAACTCGCGCAGGGTTCCGGATGAAAATCTGGAAACCACGCCGGAAACCATGCGCTCAGCCAGTGAAAATGGATTGGTCCCACAAATTCTCGGCAATGAAGAAGAACCCATCGCAAAGACCGTAAAACGTCTGATTGAGTGGGGAGCGGAAGCCATCGACATCAACATGGGCTGTCCCGTACAAAAGGCCTTAAAGCATAACTACGGTGTCGCCTTGATGGGTGATCCAAGTTACGCCGCCGAAGTTGTACGTATGACCGTCAAAAATTCAACGATTCCAGTCAGTGTAAAATTGCGCGCCGTCGGTAGCACCAAAGAGTTCGACGAATTATTGACGTTCGTATCAGGTCTCCGAAATTCCGGAGCCGCATGGGTGTGTTTGCATCCCAGAACCGCCGCCCAAAAACGCAGAGGCAGTGCCGATTGGGAGCAAATCAAACAATTGCATCAAGCCGTCGATTTCCCAGTCATCGGAAACGGCGACGTACAAACCGTTGAAGATGCGATCAATATGCTCAGTGAAACGGGCTGTGATATGGCAATGTCTGGAAGAGGTCTTGCCGCACGTCCATGGATGCTGTGGCAGCTCGGCGAAGAATTGGGCTTTGCACCACCACTTGGAAAAGAAAATCAAAAAGCGCCAAGAACTCCCGAAGAGGAAGGCGCAGAGTACGGCAAAGTTTTACTCAAGCTGATACAGGCCAGTAACAAGTACTTCGGACCTGATCGCGCAATGAGAAAGGTCCGATTCTATGTACGCACGACGGGTGTGTGGCTTCCATTTGGCAATGCGCTCACGGGAGTTTGCGCGAAAGCGCAAACGATTGAACAGATGCTAGAACTTGTGACGAAGTTCTTCGACGTTCCTCACGAGATGAGTCAACGTACGGAGCTTCGTCAGTAGTTTCCTAAGATGATCAGATCTGAATTCGAAGAATTTGGCTAAGGACTATGCCTTAGTCAAATTTTTGCCTTCGATGTGCTCCTCTTAAAAATGAATAGCTTTATGTGGGGTCTGTGTGGAGACTCTAATCTAAGACAGAGGATTGGGCTCTAAGAGCAAAATCGAAACGAAGAAGCAACGCAACACCGGCGCCGAAAGTGAATCTTTGCGAAGCAAAGACAACGCCCCACTTAACGAACAAGAAAAAACTCGGAAGCAAGATTTGTTAAGGAAGTGGAATTCTTAGTTCATGCGTAGAGCGGCCTTCACCGGCGGCACGATGCCGCGAACCGAGCTTTAGCTCGGCGGTGATCGAGCCCGGACGGCGTGCCGATCGAAGCATGAGCTAAGAATTCCACTTCCTTAACAAATCCTTCGCATCCAGCACAGTCTTCCGCCCGAAGTCAGCACTAGGCTTCGAGCAGGGCAGTAAGCTTACCCTCGTCATCAAGGGCCTTCAGATCCGTGTAGCCACCGATAAGTTTGCCATTGATCAAAATGATAGGAACCGTTCTCCAGCCAGTTTCGCTTTTGATGCGGTCGATCTCTTCCGGTTTGTTGGTGAGGTCGACCATGTCGTAAGCCAAACCCTTACCGTTAAGAAAATTGATTGCGCGATCGCAGAAAGGACAAGGGTCTTTTTTGTAGATTGTGATTTGTGCCATATTTTACCTCAGATGAAAGTATATAATTCTTTTTGACATGTGCCTAGAGCAGAGACAAGGTCTAGCAGATGGAATGCTTACTGTGTCAGACCCCTCATTCAGCGGCCTTTAAAGTGGTTAAGAAACCCGAGCGTAGCTATTATCATTGCGCGCAGTGTGACTTAATCTTTATGAACCCGAAAGAGCGTCTCGATGCGGCACAAGAGAAAGCTCGTTACGACTTTCATCAAAACGAGGATATGAAGGGCTACCGAGCATTTTTAGAGCCTCTTGTGAAGGATGTTGAGCAGTTTGCGAAGAATGCAAAGCGCGAACCTTCTGACGTCAGCGTTCTGGATTATGGTTGCGGTCCTACGGCCTTCTTAGGAAATTGGTTCACTGAAAAATCCTTCCGCGTGACCAACTACGATCTTTATTATTTTCCGGATCAAGACTCTTTGAAGAAAAGCTATCACGTCATTACTTCCACAGAAGTGTGGGAGCACCTGTACGATCCGCGTGCGGAACTTGTGAAAATGATAAAGATGCTAAAGACGGGTGGGATTCTGGCGGTGATGACTTCTTCGCATAAAGGTGAAGCGGCTTTTCATGACTGGTATTACCGTCGCGATCTCACTCACGTGACCTTCTTTTCGGAAAAAACCATGAAGTGGATCGCGGATCATTTCAATTTACAGTTGATCAAGGGCCGAAGCCCTTATTGGATTTTTCAAAAATGGGATGCACAAACTCCCTCTTAGCTTAAGGTTTTGCAGAGGGACCTAGTTTTTGCCACTCAATTTTTGCCACAGATAAGTGTACTCCAGAGTATTCCACAAAATCTTTTGCTGAATGTTTGCGTTTCCGGCGTGGCCACCTTCGGTGTTTTCGTAATAATAAATTTTATGACCTTGTTCTTTCATGCGGGCGACCATCTTGCGCGCGTGTCCTGGGTGAACGCGATCATCCTTCGTGCTCGTCATGAATAGCACTTCCGGATATTTTACTTGGGCCTTCACGTTTTGGTACGGAGAATAGCTCATCAAAACGTCATTCATTTTAGAGTCATCAGGATTTCCATATTCCTCCATCCAGCTCGCGCCAGCCAGAAGTTTGTGATAGCGGGCCATGTCCAGCAGGGGCACCTCGCAAAGAACGGCATTGAACAAATCAGGGCGTTTCACGAAGGTCGCTCCGGTCAGAAGGCCTCCGTTCGAGCGACCTTGAATTCCCAGATGGGTCGCACTCGTTATTTTGTGTTGAATGAGATCTTCGCCAATCGCGATAAAGTCTTCATAGACCTTAGGGCGATTTTCGCGCATCACGGAACGATGCCAAGTCGGGCCGAATTCACCACCGCCACGAAGGTTGGCAGCAACATAAACGCCACCTCTTTCCAACCACAATTTTCCAATACTATCCAAGTAGAATGGTTGAATCGGGGACTCGAAACCGCCGTAGCCATAAAGAAGCGTCGGGTTTTTTCCATTCAGGACCAGGTTCTTTTTGTGAACGATGAAGTATGGAATCATTGTGCCGTCAGCGCTTTTTGCGTGTCGTTGCTCAACGATCAAATCTTTGGACTTGAATCGCTCTGGCGCCTGCTTCAATAAATCCCAAGTGGCACCTTTGTGAGCTGAGACTCCTTGATAGATTGACGAAGGAGTTAAGAAATCCGTGTAGGCAACAAGATAGTTGTCGTCCCAAGGGTCGGCAGAATAGACTCGCGCCACTCCTTGGTTGCCCATTTTGAGGTCTTCAAGAAGCCAGCCTTTTTCGGTGTGTGTGATGCGAGCTATCTTTCCTTGAATATTGTCTAGCAGGTTTAGATAGATTGCGGACTTGCTCACTTCAACCGAGTTCAAGAATCTTTTTGCGCTCGGAGTGAAAAGAACTTCAAGGGAATCTAAGGCCTTTTCTTTGTTCTTTAGTTGGGACACGGGGAGTGCCACAAGACTTCCCACGGGAATTGTCTGCGTTTTTGTCTTCAGATCTTCGCGCAACAAAAATAAAAAAGAGTCATTGAATACTCCAGACATTTGGGCGCTTGAAGGTAAGGGCAGATGAGTGCGAAGACCCTGTTCATCTTCGTACCAGATTTCATTTTCATAAAATGAGATCACCCGGAAGTGAAAGCGGTATTTCTTATTTTCTGTCGTATAGACAAAGCTTGAGGCGCTCATATCTTGAGGTCCGCCTTTGAAAACTTCTTTGGCCTCTTTGAGGGGCTGACCCCGTTTCCAGATTTTGGAAATCATCGGGTAGCCAGAGTCAGTTAAACTGCCTGGTCCGAAATCAGTTCCGACAAAGACGGTGTCCTTATCAATCCAACTGATATCGCTTTTAGCCTCAGGCAAGGTGAATCCGTCTTTTACAAAGGCTTTTGTTGTAAGATCAAATTCGCGCACGACAGAGGCATCTTTACCTCCGCGCGAGAGAGTAAGAAGGCAAAGTCTGTTTTCGGGAGGCAAACAATTTTGCCAGCCCCAAACCCAGTTCTCATTTTCATCTTTTGC
Source organism: Bdellovibrio svalbardensis (assembly GCF_029531655.1). Lineage (NCBI taxonomy): Bacteria > Pseudomonadati > Bdellovibrionota > Bdellovibrionia > Bdellovibrionales > Pseudobdellovibrionaceae > Bdellovibrio > Bdellovibrio svalbardensis. The sequence goes on along the minus strand of NZ_JANRMI010000004.1, from coordinate 517,897 downwards.
GAGTTGATCCAAATCCAGAATGGTTTCCCATTTGGGTTTGATTTTTTTGAATTCACTCACTGAGGTGCGGCGCCAAATTCCGCGCACATGCTTTTTGTCCTGCCAGAAATTATAGACCTCACCATTGATCAAGGTGATGCCCGGAAGTTTGTCTTCGGCCAAAGCGATCTTGGTCAGATCTGCTTTGATTTTGGCGAATTGAGGATCTTTTTCAAAGTGGGCGAGCGTGCGAGTGCTTTCCGCTTTTGCAAATGCCAAAGCTTGTGCGCCTTCCACTTCTTCAAGCCATAAATACGGGTCGGCCATGTGCGGAGTTTCCTTCTTCATAGTTTCTTTTTGTACTTGGGTATTTTTTGTCGTGCAAGCGGTCAGTTGGAATAGAAGTGGAAGCAGAAGTCCGTGCAAAAGAATGTGCAGATAACGCATGAAGGCCCCTTTTTCGAGGCCCTCATCTTATAAAACTTATTTGAGTGTGCAACGCTAATCTCGTTCAAGGATGTACAAATATGTATTGTCGCCGAAGTCGGTGCCACCGCCACGGCAGATGCGAATGTCTTCATCGACATAAACATTGGCAAGATAGCCTTTTTTGCCTATGGGACTTGTGCCTGGCGGGAAGGGAGTGGGATTGGCATCAAAGGCCCCGAATTCCGCCAGCATGGCCAGTCGTGTCGGTTCGGCAAAACTCCATTGCGGATTGAATACAGCTTTGGTGAATTCGATCGCGAGGGAATCTGTGTTGACTGAAAACTTACCGCGCAGGTAGCCCATGTTTTGCACCGGTCCATATTGATTGCGCGCAACATTCCAGTAGTAGCCTTCAGGAAAGACCACTTGCCAGATGGAGTCGCCACGGGCGCCTTGGCCAGGAGGGCCACCGGGGCCGTCAGCCCAGACCTGATACCAAGTCCCAATCACATCGACGAGTTTTTGCTGTTCGGAGCGCGGCGGAGCAAGAGAGATCAGTTCTTCAACCAAAGGGTCCAACCTCTGTCTCACTTCGAGATTGTTGTCGTCACTGTCGTATTCACCTTGGGCGTTGAAGGAGATCTCAAGAATTTCATACTTCAACTCCTGAATGCGATCATATGTGTCGTCAGCTTGAACTTGAGCTACTGAGAACGAGAAGATCAATACAAGTGCAGCCATAAGTCTGGTCATGGAAGCCTCCTGGTTAGAGTCTTGTCGATGCCTTTCATAGTACCGTCAGCACTCTGAGCTGCCATCGTGTATTTGCGCACCCATACATCTGCGAGTTTTAGTCTAGAGTTTTTATATAGTCTTCATGAGGTCTTAACTTGGCGATTTTAAAACCGAAAAGAACTTCGTGGAGTTTTAATTGCCTCTTGTTCATCTGCTAGTCCTTATTCTAGTGGGCTCTCAAAGCCATGCGGTTGATATTTATTCGGCCGGTATCACTGCGCTTTGTTCACAGACGAAAAGCTGTTCTTCGCAGCAATCTGACTTCGTAAAGAATTTAGTAAGCACTTGTGAGATTGAAGTGAAGGCCTTGGATTGTGAAGGACTCGCTAAGAAATATCCCGAAATGCAAAGTTCTTTACGGAAATGTGATTTCAAATCGCAGTGCCAACAGAGTGAAGAGAATTTAGTTGGTCAAGATCTGGCATGTCTTCGGGGATATAAAAATGCCTTGGTCGACACTGGAATCGCCTTGAAAGACATGGCCGTTTCGCTCGGTGACTTTGTCGAGAGCAGTTGGGACAGTTTTAAGTCGAATATCAAAAAGAAAAACGAATTCATTCGCCAATGCCAAAAGTCCATCGCTTGTAAGCGTGATCTCGTCAAAGACGATCATCGTTATAACAGGTTGAGCGACGAGGAACTGGGTAAACTATCCGCCTCGTTCCTGTACGTCGAGTCCCAAGACATGAAGGCTTGGAAGGCATCTTTGGATCGTGCTCCAGGACGTGCTCCGGTTCGACCGCCACCAAGAGATGATTCACTAACGCCGGACCAGCGCCATAAAATGAATGATCTTATGGCGATGGTCGGTGGACAGATCAAAGAACAGTATCATAAGTTTTCCTGTTACAAACCTTTGATCCAAGCAGAGATGGCTTGCTATGCCGTTGGCAATGTCATTGATCCGACGATTTTGTTTGGAGCGGCCTTCAAGGGGGCCAGACTTGCAGTGGCTGCTGGAAAGGCGATCAAGGCCGAAGAGGCATTGAGGGTCGAGGGAACTGCAGCAAAATCCTTTGAGGTCATGCGCGCGGGCAGGCTCACTCGTGAAAATTTAATAAAAGACTTCTTAACTTATTCTCCGACGAGTGTGGCGGATAATGAGAAATGGATTGCGCTGGCTGAAAAAGGTGTGAACTCGAAGGTTCGCTTCTTGGATGTAGAAAACAGCCAGCTCAAAACTCTCAATGACACTTTGAAAGATAAAAATTTAGTTACCAGTTTGACGAACTACCATAAGAAGTTGTTGTTTGAAAAAATTGAGGTTCTTAAAAAGGAATTCCCGAATTTGAAGGTGGAACAGTACTCCGACTTTAAATCTTCGCGATTTGCCTTTAGTGGCGATATTCCGAAGGAGTTCGAGACCAAGCTTCAAAAGGCTTTTAAAGAAACCAATGATGAATTTACAACCTATTTAAAGGCCGAAAAAATTGTCAGAGATGGTGATGCCTCCAAGGACTGGTTCCGCGCCGGAGTGGGACAGTCAGCAGAACAGGCCAATGTGGCCGCGCGCTATTCGCGTCTGGAAGCTGAGAATAAACTGCAAAACTATTCACAAGCAAAATTAACAACAGAACTGACCTCAAAACTCAATTCCATAGAGAAGAGTCGTCAGACTTTGAGAACAGAGCTGGCTAAGACCTCCATGGTGGATGGTAATACCTTGCATGCTGATGCCTTTGATATTGTCAGAAAAAATGCGGGTGATGACAAAAAAGTGGCGGAGGCTCTTAAGCAGCGCTTTGCGCTTTCCTCTTTACCGGCTTCGACGGTGAAAGAGCTGCAGATTTACGTGAAGTCATCTGATGAATTTTCACCGGGAATTTTTGTGCCCAAGCGTGAAGTCGCGAATCTCAATGAAGCTGCCAAAGGGGGATTCTCTGCCGATGTCATTGGCTTGGGGGCCTCAAATATCAAAGGGACGGCAGAAGCCCTGGCGCGTTCGAAAAACTTAGATCAAGTTTTGGAAGAAACCCGCAAAGCAGAAAAAGCGGTGACTGTCGAATTCCAAGCACAGAAGAAATATTTTGAAGATGTCGTCAGACGATCTGTGGACCCGGGAAAATTAAAGACCATTTGTTCTGGCGATGATTGCGTTGCGATTGCTGTTAAACCTCTCAATGAATCTGATAAAAAGAATATCTTAAACGGATTGGCAGACAGTAAGTATTCAGGGAAGTTCCGCTTGGCATTCATTCCTGAGGGTGTGACAGATGTTTCGGCACGCAACACACTGAGCACGCACGGGGAAAGTGTGGAAAAAATATTAAGGTCTTCATTGAGCACAGTGATGGAGCCTCGCAAAATGCAGGGTCTTACCTTTGGTCTCGATATGAACACCCAGACCGTTAACAGTGGATCTATCAAGCTATTGATAGGCGAAGCTCCGGGGGTCCGCTTAACCACTCAAGAACGCGCCCTCATTCAGAAAAAATTCGAACAGTCCCTGCAAGAACTCAATCAAGGCTTCAGCAGCAAAGGCATAACCTCAACCTATCGCGCAAACTAAGAGCCGGTACGGCGTACCCTAAGTGGTGTGCTTGAGGAGTTGGGCTTGGAATTCGGCGGGTTTCTTTAGGACTTTGATTTCGTCGAAGACGGCTTTGGCTTCTTGATTTTTTAGTGACAAGGCTTTGAGCCATTGTTTGGTGCGTGAGACGGCGAAGTAGTCGTTGATGTGGGCAGTGCTGGCCTCGAAGAATTGTGGCAGTAAGGGCTTGGCGTTTTCCCAGCTTGTTTCCATCACGGGTTCTTGTGCGAGGCTTTGTTTGATTTGTTTGAAGATGAAGGGGTTCGACATGACTCCGCGTCCGATCATGTAATCGTCGCATTGAGTGACTTCAACGCAGCGATTGAAATCACTGACGTTCCAGATTTCGCCGTTGGCGATGATCTTCAAAGTTGTTTTCTCTTTAATTTTTGGAATCCATTCCCAATAAGCCGGTGGTTTGTAGCCATCGGTTTTAGTGCGGCAGTGGATGGTAATCCAATCGGCGTTGGCTTCTTGGACGGCTTGCGCGATATCGATACACTTTGTTGGATCATCAAAGCCCAGGCGAATTTTCGCGGTGACCGGAACATTTGCTGGGACGGCTTTGCGAACAGTGTCGACGATGGTGAAGACACGGTCGCAAGATTTCAAAAGGCTAGCTCCGCCGTCGTGGCGGTTGACGGTTTTAGCAGGGCAGCCGAAGTTTAAGTCGACGCCAAGGGCGCCTAGCTTTACAGCTCTTTGGGCGTTCATGGCAAGAGGTTCGGCTTGGCCACCCAAGAGTTGAACAAAGACGGGTGTTCCCCAGCGAGTGCGCGATCCTGTTTTTAGTTCAGGGCAATTTTTGAAGAAGACACTTTCAGGGTGCAGGCGATCAGTGACGCGTAAGAATTCCGTCACACATTGATCGATGCCTCCTAAACTTGTGAGTGTGTCGCGCATGACCCAGTCAACGACACCCTCCATGGGAGCTAAAAATAGTTTCTTCATTATGACACCTGTTTTTTTCGTCGGAGGGCTGGCTTACACTCCGACTCCGTCGGAGTAGGCTCTAAAGCCCGCCCATTTTCTTGACGATATCGAAGTGCTTTTTATCAACGGGTTGGATCGAAAGGCGAGAACCTTTTGCGAGAACGAGCATTTCTTTCAATTTATCGTTGTCACGAAGATCCTGAAGGCTCACAAGCTCTTTAAACTTGTCGGCATACTTCACCTGAACGCAGTACCAAATTGGTTTTTCTTTAGTGGCTTTGGGATCAAAATATTCTGACTTTTTATCAAATTGAAGTTGATCTGGTTCAGCTGCCTTGGAAATCACGGCCAATCCCGCGACTCCCGGTGGGGTCGCATTGGAGTGATAAAACAAAACTGCGTCACCAACTTCCATATCTTTCATCATGAAATTGCGCGCTTGATAGTTGCGCACGCCTTCCCACCATGTCGTGGAATCTTTCTTCAACTGATCGATAGAAAAAACATCGGGCTCTGATTTCATCAGCCAGTACTTCATACTTTGGCCTCTTTGACTTTGCCGGATTTAAAGAACCACTCGCCAGCTTGTTTGCGGAAAGTGCTCACTTCGTGATGGATGTATTCTTCGTCATCAACAGAATAATAAGCTTTGAACTCAACAGTTCCTTTGGTGCCTTTTTCTTCAGATTTGATCACTTCCAGTTTCAAGAACTTCGCGCGTTCCGCCCACTCTTGGTTGGCCTCTTCGTCGATATCTTGCAAAGTTTGCGGATCCGTCGTGTTTTTCAAGTAATCCATTTGATTTTTCGCAAAGGCACTATAACGAGAACGCATCAAAGCTTCTGCCGTCGGAGCTTTCTCTTTGCCTGAATGATAAACACCACAACACTCTAAATAATTTTTCTCAGACCCACATGGACATTTCATGCCCCCGAATCTAGCAGGGGCTGATGGCGAAAGGGAAGAGGGAAAGGTACAAGAAAAGGCACGAAGTGGCTTTTCCTTGGGGAGTACCTTTTTTGAGGCTCATTGCGTCAGAGTAGACTGACGCGACAGAGCTACCCAAAAAGCTCCCTCAGGCTCACCATAAAATGATTGAGGTGAGTATGGCAAAATGGGCGTTAATTACGGGAGCAACTTCGGGAATTGGTTGGGCGACGGCAGAGGCCTTGGGCGCTCAGGGATTTTCTCTTTTTATCACGGGCAGAAGAGCGGAACGCCTGCAAAACCTCGAAAGTCATCTGCGCACCAAGTTTCCAAAAATTGAGATTAAAAAAGCCTCGTTCGACATCTCCGATCGCGACGATGTGACGCAATTTCTTAAAGCGCATTATCCAGAGATTTCCAATCTTGAAGTGTTAGTAAACAACGCGGGTCTTGCAAAAGGTGTGGAGAAAATGCAGGAAGCCTCTCTCGATGACTGGGACACGATGGTAAACACCAACGTTAAAGGCTTGCTCTACATGACTCGAGGAGTGATTGAGCATATGGCCAAAAGAAAATCCGGCCATATCGTCAACATCGGTTCTGTCGCCGGCAGATGGACTTACCCGGGTGGCGGAGTTTACTGCGCGACAAAATTTGCAGTCCGCGCCCTTTCCGAAGGCATGCGCATGGATCTGCAGGGCACGAATGTCAGAGTCACCAATATTGAACCCGGCATGGTGCATACAGAGTTTTCAATGGTGCGCTTGGCAGACCAACAGAAGGCCGACAAAGTTTATGAAGGCATGACTCCATTGAAGCCAGAGGACATTGCGGAAACGATCGCATGGTGCGTGTCGCGCCCAGCTCATGTGAATATACAAGAACTCGTTATTTACCCAACCGATCAAGCTCATGTTGGAATGGTGACCAGGAGGTCTTGATGAGTTTCCGTATTGAAAAAGACACCATGGGTGAGGTGAAGGTTCCCACAGATAAATTCTGGGGAGCTCAAACTCAAAGATCGACAGAAAATTTCCGCATTGGTGGGGATCGCTTTCCCAGAGAAATGATTCGGGCCCTTGGCATCTTGAAGAAATGTGCCGCGCAAACAAATCACCAGCTCGGACTTCTTGATGCAAAGAAAACCGAATTCATCGTCAAAGCTGCTGATGAAGTGATCGAAGGAAAACTGGACGCCCATTTTCCACTCGTCGTGTGGCAAACGGGTTCGGGTACGCAAACCAATATGAACGCCAATGAAGTCATCGCCAATCGCGCGATGGATATGCAGGGGATCAAACTTCCCAGCAAAGAGATCCATCCGAATGATGACGTCAACAAAGGCCAATCTTCGAATGACACTTTCCCGACAGCCATGCATATCGCCGTTGGCGAGCAAGTCTATCATCGCTTGATTCCGATGATGGAAAAGCTGCAAAAGTCTCTCGAGAAAAAACAAAATGAATTTAAGGACATCGTAAAAATCGGGCGCACGCACTTGATGGATGCGACGCCGTTGACTCTAGGGCAGGAGTTCTCGGGTTATTCGATGCAAATGAAACACGCGATTCAAAGAGTGAAAAATGCTCTGCCACACTTGCATGAACTTGCGCTGGGCGGAACGGCCGTGGGGACGGGTTTGAACACTCATCCAAAGTTTGCCGTCGATGCCGCGAAAGCTATCGCGACGGAAACAAAGATTCCCTTTGTCACAGCAGAAAATAAATTCGAGGCCTTGGCTGCTCATGATGCCTTGATTGAAGTCAGCGGCGCACTCAATTCCGCCGCCGTGTCTTTGATGAAGATCGCGAATGACATTCGTCTTCTTGGCTCAGGACCCCGATGTGGAATCGGCGAGCTGCATCTTCCTGAAAATGAACCGGGCAGCTCGATCATGCCGGGGAAAGTGAATCCCACACAGAGCGAAGCCATGACCATGGTCTGTGCGCAGGTCATGGGAAATCACGTGGCAGCCAGTATCGGCGGGGCAACGGGGCACTTTGAGCTCAATGTGTTTAAACCACTGATTGTTTTTAACGTCCTGAATTCGATTCGTTTGATTGCAGATGCCTGCGAAAGCTTCACTGATCACTGCGTGGAAGGCATCGAGGCGAACCGCAAACAGATTCAGAAGCATTTGGAACACTCCTTGATGCTTGTGACGGCCTTGAACCCTCGACTTGGTTACGACAATTCAGCAAAAATAGCCAAAACTGCTCATAAAAACGGCACAACACTCCGCGAAGAAGCTATTAATCTTGGACTCCTTTCTGGCGAAGAATTTGATAAGATAGTCAGACCGGAGAGTATGGTTTGATGAATGAGCTACTAAAAAAAGCAGAGTGGATGAACAGTGACGACGTAAGACCTTATGTTTTCGTTCGTCATGAGAATGAGATCGCACAACCTGGTTCGATCCATCGCTTGGATTGGTTCAAGAATAGCCCCATTTTCAAAGATCCTCTCGATGTGAAAGAGATCGGCTTTGCTGATCGCATTTACTCCATTGAAGAACGTGCCTTCGGACCTTCGAACATGGCCATGCCTCGCTGGGTGTTCTATGACTGCGCAGTGATGCCGGGTTTCGTGGCGGGTTTCGCCGCCAGACCGAAGTTTTTGTCCAAGGTCGTCCGCGACATTCTCGATCCAAAAAAATATCCTGCGTCACAAAGTCCCATTAAAACTTCGAAAGTTTTAAAAGAGATCGAGTCTTTGGATGAAATGGATTGGGTTCCACTTTCTTTGTTTATTATCATTCCGACCATGCATAAAGGGGAGTGGGTTGCCCACAACCTATGCTCTGTAAACTCTCTTTTGCCGAAGGAAGAGCAGTTTTACGGTCTAGGATTTTTGTCGAAAGCCTTCGGATTATGGTACGCGAACGTCGAACAGTGCTCTGGAATGACCCAATGGGGCAGCCCGGCATTGAAACTTCACTCGCATTATGGGCATTTAGAGGTAATTGGGGCTTACGCTCCGGTGCATTCTCATGCTAAAACTATTACTTATCGAGTTCAGGTGAATACTCATTGTTGGGAAAAATTCTTTAACAAAGAGTCTGATCTGGCATTCTTGGAAAGATACGGCCCTACGGGAACCTTCATTGATCCAAAGAGTGAAGACAGTATGATGGATCTGCAGCAGAAGATCGAGCTGGAGCAGGGACCATATTTCTTGAGTGCAGGTGAAATTGCGCAAAAGAATCTGGACGAGAAGTTAATGATTTATCGATTAAAGCAACAATACTAGATAGGAAGATCTAATGACGATGAATACTTTGCCCCCTGTCGCGAAATCCTTTTTTGCATTCTGTAAAAAGTGTGATGCCGACAGATACCACGTGGTTTTAGCGCACACGTCCGCGACGTCTGCAAAAATCAAATGCGAAATCTGTGGTTCGCAAAAAACGTATTCACTTCCTAAAGCACAAACTCGCACTGGCAAACCTTTGACAGGCGCAGCGGCTAAAAAACGCGAACAAACAATGAGTTCACGTAAATCAAGCCACCGCAATGAATACGAAATGTTAATGTCTAACGAAAAAGCTCCTACAGCGACATACAGCATGAAGGGCAACTTCGAAAAGAACACAAAACTTCAACATCCAAAATTCGGTTTGGGCTTCGTTAAAGATTCTGCGAACGACAAAATCGAAGTGGTCTTTGAAGATGAAGTTCGTTCCCTAATCCACAACCGCGTCTAGCGTCGGCCGAGCGAAACGGCCCATCCGACTGCGTTGTCGGCCCATCTCCTCGCTCCGACGTGGCGCTGCCACGCCTGCGCTGTGAGGATGGACCTCCGCCTTGCGGCTGAACCGTTTGGCTCAGCCTCATTGGGGCTTCTTGAATAATTGAGGTATTTTTTTGGATTGGCTTAAGGGGTTAAACCCGGAACAGCAGAAAGCTGTTAAGCATAATTATGGGCCTTTGCTTATTCTAGCTGGTGCTGGTTCAGGCAAAACAACTGTGCTTGTTTCGCGCACAGGGCGTATGATTTCTGAGCGGGTTGCACAAGCTCCAGAGATTTGCGTTCTGACGTTCACAAATAAATCTGCGCGTGAGCTAAAACACCGTGTGGGCCAAAAACTTGGCAGTGCAGGGCAAGGCCTGTGGGCGGGGACTTTCCACTCCTTCGGTTTGCAAATCCTTCGTCGTTTTCATAAACACGCTAATCTGTCCCCTTACTTCGGAATCGTCGATCAAACTGATTGCAATGCGATTCTGAAAGAGCTGATCAAAGATATTAAAAATTCCGGCAAAGACAGTTTTGATATCGATAAGATTCTCAACATGATCAATGACCGTCGCACCGGGCAGGCACCGACGCACGAAGGTTTTGACGAATACCACGAGATGGTGGAAACACTCGCTCCAAAATTTGCAAAACGCCTGGAGCATTTGGGGGTGGTCGACTTTGAAGGTCTTCTGATCAAGCCTTTGCAGTTGTTCAAAGAGCATCCAGAACTTCTTGAAAAAGTTCAAAGTCAGTTCTCGCAAGTGATGGTCGATGAGTTCCAGGATACCAATCGCATGCAGATGGATCTGATTCATCAAATCGTGCGCTCGCACAACAACATCACTGTCGTCGGTGATGACGATCAGTCGATCTATGGCTGGCGTGGCGCGGAAGTAAAAAACATTCTGAATTTTCCGCAAGAGTTTAAAAACTGCGAAGTGATTAAACTTGAAAGAAACTATCGCTCTTCGTCTGAAATTTTGGCGGTGGCTAATGCCGCGATTTCCAAAAACAAGAATCGTCACGGCAAAGTCTTGCGCGCAGAAGCAGCACAAGAATCCGGCGATCTTCCTGAGGTCTTTATCTTGGACCGCGAGGAAGACGAGTGCGAATTCGTTGTCAGTGAAGTCCTGCATTTCCAGCGCGAAGGTTTTAAGTACAAAGACTTCGCGGTTTTGTATCGCTCCAACACTCAGGGTGCCTTGATTGAGGCCTCTTTACGTCGTGCGGGCATTCCCTATAATATTTCCGGTGGCACGTCGATCTTTGACCGTAAAGAGATCAAGGATTTGATGGCTTATCTGAAGCAGTCTTTGGCTCCGAATGAAGTATCGCTTCGTCGTATCATCAATGTGCCTAATCGTGGCATCGGGGATTCGACAATTGAGAAGCTGACGGAGTTCTCCAAAAAGAAACGCGTGAGCTTCTTGGATGCCTGCCGTTTGTGGCGAGATGCCGAAGTCGGGGAAAAGGCCGGAGACGCCATCGAAGATTTGTTGGCCTTCCTTGAGGGATTCCCAGAACAAATTCTGAATTTTAACGTGGGCTCTTCGCCGGGCGCGAAGATGGTCGAAATCTTTTCAGAGCTTGGTTATCGCGATTACGTTTACAATTCTGCAAAAGATCCTAAAGCAGGCGAGAAGAAATGGGTGGTCGTTGAAATCCTCGGTAAAATCCTGGATTCTTACCTCGGCAGACGCGCTTACTCTGTTGAATACATCAAATCCTTCATTGATTCGATGATGTTGCGTGATGATTTGTCTGAAGAAGATCAGGCAGAGAAGATTCAGCTCATGACCCTGCATGCCTCCAAAGGTCTGGAGTTCCCCGTGGTGATTCTGGCGGGGATTGAAGAAGATCTTTTGCCACATAAAAATCTGGGCTCCGATATCGATGAAGAGCGTCGTTTGTTCTATGTTGGCGTGACGCGCGCAAAGAAACGTCTGGTGATGTCTCGCTGTATGCAACGAAAGAAAAACGGTGTGGTTCGTCCGTCGACACCATCGCGTTTTCTTCTCGAGATTCCGACCAACCTTTATAAAGAGTACCCGTTGGGAGCACGTCCCGTGTCTGGGCAAGAACGTGATGATTTGGTGGCCAGCTTTCTTTCCAAACTCGACAGCAAGATTAACAAGTAAAGTGGCTACTTAAAGCCACGACTCTGGTCGTGGTCTCGTTTATCAATTCCGCAATTCTTCCGAAATAGAAGTGTAGATTTCTTCAATCATCGGGAGGCCTTGTGAAATTTCAAGCTTACATCTTTTTAGCAGCCGTGCTTGGAACCTCCGTTGCTTCAGCCAGAGAATTCAAACTCTCAAGCGGTCCGGGTTATACGGTGTCGCCTTTATATGGATACGAAACCGTTTACCGTGACAGCCCAACTCCGCATCTTGCCACTCGTGCGATGTATGGACTGCGCGTGACAGTGGGGGAGGATATTCTTTCTGCAGAAGTGGAATACTCAAAGGCCTCAGACACAGAGAACATGTCTACAGCCCCTGAAAAAATCTATAACGAAGACGAAATCGCAAAGCTAGGCATTCGATCAACTTATCGCTTCAATAACTATTTGCATTCATCATTGCGCGTGGGCGCGCAGGCAACCAGAGGCATCGAGGAAACAACCTCCAGTGGAATCCTTACTCGTAAAGACAAAGACATTCGTTACAATCCTTATGCGGGCTTACAGCTGGGCGTCTCGTTTGGTGTTTTCTCTCTGAACGCCAGCTCCACAATGGTTTTTAGAGACTATTCAGATCTTTCTAAGAATGACATCCAAAACACTCTGTCATTCGGAGTAGGTTACTAATATATTTCGCGACCCTCTCATTTTGATTCACAAATTATGTAAATCCTCGATTTCGACATAGAGGTTTTCACATTAGTTACCCCTATATAATCGGATACTTCGCTTTCAATGGGATACTGTGAAGGCTGAGCCCCAACCTTCCGAGAAGTACGGAATGAGAACTTCATTGAACGTGCTTGTACGACTGTTTCTGCTGTCCACTTTTGCATTGGGAACGCTGGGATGCACCCTTGGTGCGAATATTCTTTTTAGCGCAAATAACGGTGGTAATAGTGGCGAAATTACTGCTCCTTCTACAGGAGACGAAGCCTTTGCTGGCTATGATCCTATCCCAGATGGTGTCTTCCGGAAAAATTTTTCCTTTGGATATGCGGATCCGCAAAACCTAGTTGTTGCGGCAAATGGCTCTGTTTACGCCTCGGGCAGAACTAAAAATTCTCCCTATTACCCAGCAATCGGTAAGCTCAGCAGTCAGCTTCAATTCGATTCCAGCTTTGGAAACCAAGGACGTGTGGTTGGTGCGGGAATGCTGGCCAGTAGCTCGAGTCAAATGAAGATGGCCATGGATTCCACGGGCCGTACTTATATGGTCGGTCGAAGCAAGAATGCAAAACCGATCATTTTTAGATTTACAGCGGCGGGACAGCCCGATGCGAGTTTTGGCAGCTCGGGTTATGTGGAGCTGAATCAAGCGGGTTCAAGATTTTATGCAGTAGCTCCTTTGTCTGGTGGGGGCGTTGTTGCAGTGGGAGCCGTGTTCAATCCAAATGAAACATCGTCCACCTTAGTTGCGATGTTTGATGCTTCGGGAAATCTTGATACAAGTTTTTCCGGTGACGGCATTTTGCTCATGACGGATGTAAATAGCAATTATGCTTGGGAAGTCCTTGAAGAGGATATCAGTGGTACCAAATATTTGACTTTGGGCCGCTATGCAGATCCGACAGGTCCGGCAGCCACGACAGTTCGCCTTACCCGACTGCAAATGAACGGTAGTGTTGACAACAGTTTTGGAGCTGGTGGGCATTTTGACATTCCGACAACGATAGAACTTTGGGGAAGTTCCCTTATAAGATTGAACGATGGCAAATACATTGTGGCTATGAGTTCATATGATTATACAAACTTTAATTTTGAAGTGGACAAGGTTCTGGCAACGGGTGCTCTTGACACAAGCTATGGAGCTTCTGGAAAAGCAAGTTTTAATATTCTAGCTGATGAAAACGTCTCGGCGGCCGCGGCTAATTCAAGTGGGGAAGTTTTTGTCGCCGTCAATGAAATGAGTGATGGCGACATCGTCGTGGTGAAATTAACTCCGACCGGGGCATTGGATACTTCCTTTGCAGGTGACGGCGGATTTAATATTGCGGATGCAAATGCCTGGGAGTCCAGCGATATTAAAGTGGCCACTGACGGTTCGGTTTTGCTGTATGGGCTTCTGAATGATGGCGCGGATAAAGTGTTTCTCTACAAGATAGATTCGACGACAGGAGTCCCTGTTAATGGCGTGGGCACGAATGGAGTTATCTATCCGACTTTGGCCAGTGGAGACAGCTCTTACCTTCAGAGTATTATCACCTCGGATCATGGCTTTGCGATTCTTGGTGCGAGTGATGCTGGCAATGTCCTGTTAAAATTAAAATCAGATTATACCGTGGATTCGACCTTTGGTTTGAGTGGAGCAGTAGATCTGTCGGCCTGTGCAACTTGCGAAGTGGCAGATGTCGTTGAACTTCCCGATCAAGGATATCTCATCGTAGGAACGAACTATAATAATGGAAAGGTAGTTGCGATAAGTCTTAATAAAGATGGCAGCTATCGATCTTCATTTGGAACTGCCGGAATTTTGGAGATTGCAACTTCAGTGAATCCCTCAAAAGCCACGAAAGCCTTAATAGACGCGAATGACAAAATTATCCTTGCCGGAGATATGGGGGCCGCTTCTTCGCAAAACTTCATTCTGAAAATGGATTTGAGTGGAGCTTTGGATACTGGCTTTGGAACCCTAGGAATTCTTGAAATGACCAATGCCAACAGATCGGGCGTGTATGCGCTGATAGAGTCCCAGGATCATGGCTACCTCTTAGGAGGCTATGCCAGTGATGCTTCGTCTAATTATTTTGATTTGATTGTTAAAGTCACAGCGGCGGGACAGTTGGATACGATATTTGCGACCAACGGGAAGTTTATGAACTCCAATAACCTTGGTGGAGATGCGGGAATTTGGAATATAAAATTAGATCCGCAGGGACGAGTTGTCGCGGGGACTAATTGGAATCCTGACGGTGTGAGCTTGGCCGCTTTAAGATTAACAGCGCTTGGTCAGTTGGACTCAACTTTTGGAACAAATGGATATGCTTCGTTAAGCAATAGTTGGACGTATGCATATACCAGTGATCTGGCCTTAGATATTCAAAGTGATGGCAGCTATAAGGTTGTTGTCGTGGGTTGGGTTGATGATGCAGGCGGCAAGTCTGGAACGGGTATTATTCGTTTGGATTCTTCTGGCGTCGCTGATGCTAGCTTTGGAACCAACGGAACCTATTTCTCTGATGAGTCTGCCAATGGAGGTCCTTATTGGGACTTCATCCATCTTAAGGTGGCTGAAGATGGATCCTATTTTTTAAACGGTCTCTTGAGCTCTCCGCGGGATATCTTCATGAAAAAAGTAAACTAGAAAAGGGTCTTCATTAATTTAAGCATAGCTAAATCCTTGCTGTGAGAGCTTTGGAAAAGTTCAGTTTTAACCGATTCGCGATCTTGCGAATCTCGGTTTTGGCTGAGCTTGAATTTTCCCTCGATCTGTTCGATATGAATTTTCACACCGACTATATGTTTGATGAGTTCGTTGCGAAATTTTTCAGGCAAATTGTATTTCCAAGCCGTGTTGTTCATGGCTTCAAACTGCGTGACTGATTTTTGCAGAATTTCTTCAATCTCATTGGGCTGGCCTAAGATTTCAATTCTTCCACGCACTTCAACGACGGCATAATTCCAAGTAGGAACTTGCATGGCGCTTTTATACCAAGACGGCGATATATACCGTTCGGGCCCTTGAAAGGTCACCACCACAAAGCTGCCATCTAGATGCTCGACCTGGGGATTGGCTTTTGCCATATGGCTGATAAGAAAACCGCCTTCCAACAAGAAGGGGAGATAGTTCGTTTGCAAGTAGTTTTCTGAAGACGAAATCAAACATCCCAGTGGGTAGTCGCTAACAAGTTCTTGAATCAACTGCGTGTCATTCATTTTAAAGTGATTCGGGCGATACATAATACTTCTCCAAATATCCTTGCAGGGTTTTCTTCACATTCAACCATTCAGAATCAATGATCGAGTAAGAGTGGTAGTCACGTTTTCTGCCGTCAGGTAGAAGCATGTAGTTACGAATTTCACCTTCAAACTTTCCACCGATTCTTTTGACTGCGCGCTGGGAGTTGAAATTTAACGAGTCCACCTTGAAACCGACGCGCTGGCAACCAAGAGTTTCGAAGGCATAGGTCATAAGCAGAAGTTTTGCTTCAGTGTTCGCCGATGTTTTATGCCAAGAGATTCCAACACGAGTGCGACCGATTTCAAGACCTTTAAGTTTCCGATTGAAATAGAGATAATTTGTCAGACCAATAGCTTCGCCAGTCTTTTTGTCGATCATGGTGAAACCGTTTTCGAGGCGATCTTGGCGCGCTTGTAAAGAGTGCCTGATCTCTTTTTCTACATCCTCCGGGCTGATGCAGCCACCAAAATCATCCACCCAATAGCGAGGGTAGAGGATGTTGCAAGACAAGCTCTGTAAATGCGCCAAGCCTGTGGGGGCTAGGCGTACAAGAGCCCCCTCAAGGGTGATTTCTTTTGTCCAGAGATCAGTTTGTAATTCGCGCGAAGTCTTAAGTGTTTCCATATAGAAGTTGTAGGCTATTACTGGTACAATATAAATAACCAGAATGAATAAAACTAATAGACCAGATGGTGTGACGTGAAATCGGTAAATATTAAGATCCAAGACAGTAAGAAGCCCAAGTATGAACGCATCTATGCCGGCTTTCTAACTGCGTTGAAGGACGGTGTCCTAAAGCCAGGGGAGCGCATTCCCTCGACAAGGGATCTTGCAAAAATCTATAAATGTCATCGTTTGACGGTGATGAATGCGTTGCAGGCTTTGGTCGCGGAAGGTTGGCTCGAAGCCAAAGAGAAAGCTCATTATCAAGTTTCAGAAAAAGCACCGATCACCGAATCCACAAAAGAAAGTCCCTCCAAAAAGAAGGCGCCACACTTTGAATTGGCTTCTCCCGCTTTTTCTCTGACGGCAGAACGAACCCGCTATAAAATTGAATTCTGGGGAGGCCAACCCGATCTGCGTCTTTTTCCTAAAGACGAATTTCGTAAAATCACCTCTGAAGCACTTCGTCGAGTAAAACCAGATCAACTATCTTATGGCGCAACTCAAGGACTGCCGGTTTTACTTGAGCAGGTCGAAGAATATTTTCGTCGCTCTCGAGGTTTGCTGGAAATAGAATATTTAATTACCAATGGGTCGCAAGAAGGCATCTATATCATCGCTCAGACTTTTTTAAAGCCCGGTGACTATGTTGTGGTCGAGGGCAAAGGTTATACACCTGCGTGGCGAGTTCTAGAAAGTTTAGGGGCAAAACTGATTCCGATCGCAGTCGATGACGAAGGTCTGAACACTGATGAACTAGCTTTGATTTTAAAAAAGAAGAAAGTAAAACTGATCTACACCACTCCGCTGCATCAGTATCCGACGACGGTGACACTGAGCCCGCGTCGCAGGCAAAAACTTATTCAATTAGCAGAAAGCTATCGCATTCCCATTCTGGAAGATGACTATGATCATGAGTTTCACTATTTAAGTCCGCCCCCAGCTCCTCTGGCCACGCAAACTCCTTATGCGATTTATGTAGCAAGCTTTTCAAAAATTCTTTATCCCGGAGCCAGAATAGGCGTTCTGGCTTGTCATGAAAGTCTGTTTGAGGCGTTTGCGATGCAAAAGTTCTTACTGTCGCGTCAGTCTGATTCTTTGTCGCAGTTATCACTGGCAGCCTGGATGAAAGAAGGCGGTTTTGAGCGACATTTACGTCGCACAACTCGAGTGTATGAAAAACGCTTCCATTATATGCAAGAACAGCTAGAACTTCTTAAAGTAACCTACGGCATTGATTGGGTGCAACCCAACGGAGGCATGTCTTACTGGGTTAACTTGAAAACGAATTCTCGCAAAGTGAGTGAGGCCGCCAAGAGGAAGGACGTTTTCTTTATGAATGAAACGGAACTGGATTTTGCGAAAAAAGACGGCACCCATTTGCGCATCGGTTTTGCTGGCGTGAATGAAGCCGAAATCAAACAGGGCTTTGAAGTTCTAAATCAGATCTTGAAGAAGTCGAACTAAGCTAGTGATCTAAACAGGCGATGGTGTCGCTTCGCGGAACAAGGCTTCAAATTCCTCAGGTCGCGGAGCTTCGAAAACACGTTCTTTGCCGCCGATATTGATTTTCAAACGGGCCGCGTGCAAGAACATGCGATCTGTACCGTAAATCTTCGCCATGCGTTCATTGTACTTGGGGTCGCCATAGCGGCCATCGCCGATGATATTGTGTTTGGCGATGGCGCTGTGTTTGCGAATTTGATGCTGTCGGCCTGTCAGAAGTTTGACTTCAATCAAAGAAAAATAATGCGAAACTTTGACCACTTTAAAATCAGTACGAGCTTCGACGCGGTCTTTTGATAGACCTTGCGGATTTTTTCGGCCTTCAGACTTATCAGAGATCGCCATACCCCACGATTGCCAATTTTCTGACAGAGGAAGGGCGCCACGTAAAACCGCGATATAAGTTTTTTCGCAATTGCGCTCTTGAAACTGTTCAGCCAATTCTTTGGCAGCCTTGCTATTCAGTGCAATTAACAGCAACCCACTGGTTTCCTTGTCCAAACGATGCACGGGATGAATGTCGGTGAATGTGCCAGGTTTAAGCTGTTTTTTTAAAATCTGAATCACATCCTGGCCGCTATCGGCGCCAGCGTTATGAACGCTGATTCCCGCAGGTTTGTTGATAACAATCCAAGAAGTGTCTTGAGCTATGATGGGTAGAGTATTCATTCTTGAATTCCTTTAAGGTGCTGCTGATTGGCAGGTTCCCATCTTAGTGTCCTTCCTGATTCTTAGCAACTTTCTTAGTGAGGCCAAGAGTTCCTCTTTAAAGGAGGCATTTTTATGGCTCAAAATAATAAGAACGAGGTGCCTATGAATTTCTATATTCAAGAGTTCCTGAACTTTTTAGATAAGGAAGACGATCAAGATTACGGTGATTTCAAGCGGGAGGTGGATCTTCATTTGCTGCAGTTGTCAGAAAGCCTTCGGCCCCTTAGCACTGAGAAGATTTTGCGTCTGCGCAAGCTGCGTGAAGAGCTTTTGTGGATGTACCACGATGATGTGGAGGAAATGCGCAGTCATATTAAAAACGAGATTGGTCGGCTAGAGCAGTCTCCTTAGGCTGTTCTACACTCCGACTCCGTCGGAGTAGGCTATTCTACACTCCGACTCCGTCGGAGTAGCGACGCGCCCTTTCAAAGCAAATTCCAAGCTTCGCATTTGGCGGGAAATGGGGTTAGGCTCTAGGTGAAGAGGAGGTCTTCTGTGTCGACACTCACGCAACAAGAGTTTTGCATCACCTTAAGCGATCTTGCCGCCTTTTTGGAAATGAATCCCGCCGAAGTTAAAAAGAAAGCCGAATCCATTCTTGGGAAAAAGCTCAAAACGCCTCTTCATTCCACTTGGCTGATGCCAGAGGAAGCTCGTCGCATCGTATTGGCGCAAGGATATAAATACCCGAAAAAGGTGATTTCGATTCAAATGCTCAAAGGAGGAGTCGCGAAAACGACCTCTGTTTTGAACATGGGATTAAGAGCTGCCATGTACGGGGCGCGAGTGTTGTTTATCGATTTGGATCAGCAAGCCAATCTCAGTTTCGCTCTTGGGGTGGAGGACGAAAGCCTTCCAGTCTGGGTGGATATCGTAGAGAAAAAGAAAAGCATTGAAGAGTGCGTCCGCTTTATCGAGCCGCATGTGGATTTAATCCCTTCAAGCTTGAACAACTCCGTTTTGGACCGGGTTCTGATGAACTCCAACCGCAACTGGGCTCAGGCGGTTAAGGCTCCTCTGGAAAAGATCCAGCATCGCTATGATCTGATTCTTATCGATACGGCCCCAGCCCTCAGTGCTACGAACACGGCTGTGACTATTGCCTCTGATGAGGTTATATTGCCGGTCAATCCTGATAAATTCGCCTTCCTGGGCTTGCAAAAGAACTTGAGTGAGTTGGAAGACATTAAAGAAGATTTTGAGCTGAGCTTTACAAATAAGATTTTATTCACAAAGTTTGATGGACGGGAGAATGCCAGTCATGAGCTTTTACAGAAGTGTATCGAATCTTTTGAGGGACACCTTATGAAGGGCTATATTCGAACTTCTTCAGAGGTGAAAAACTCTGTGCGTTCGGGCAAAAGCCTTTTTAGCGGCAAGTCTTCGGTGAAGGCCGACTATGACTTTGTTACCCGGGAAATGTTGGGCTTCTGCTAGCTCGTTAATATTGTTTTAAAAATTGTGAGGTAAATATGCCAGAAATTAAGAATTACGATGGTAAGAAAAAAAGTCCCAACCGTGAAAACTCTCACGGCAAACATCATAATAAGCATGCAAAGCGCAGACCTCATGATGAAATGACTGACGCCATGAATGAAGCCGAAGAAATTATGGCGGACGCGGCTGAGATCAATGAACAAGCGGCTGACGAGATGGAAGCGATCAATACTGAGGCACAAAATGAAGGCATCCATCCTTCCACTTACGATGATGAATCATTGGCAGCCAGCGAGATGATCGCTGAAGGTGCTCCCGCGGCGGAACCAAATGCTGAAAAAGTTCATTTGGAATTCTATGGCAGTGAAGTCATTCGCCAAAAAGCTCCGAAGGTTATGGAATTGGCAGACACCGTGGCCGATGAGTGGGTGAAAGACGGGCAGTTTGAAGGTCTTCCTGTGGGCAATCCGTTGGCGCAAATCGCAGCGGCAAAAGTCCTGCGCAAAGCCAAAGACGTTGAAAAGAAGCTTGAGGAAAGAGGCGTTTTTGCGATGGCAAAAATGGGTGCTGACTACGTGAAAGCGGAAATCAATAAAAGGAAAAAGCATTAATTCATGTCTTCTCGCGAATCCAGAATCAGAGAAAATCTAAGCAAGGCTCTCGCTCCGACGGTGTTGGAGATCGAAAACGAGAGCCATATGCACTCCGGCCCCCGCAGCGATTCCCATTATAAAGTGTTGGTTGTTGCGCCCGCGTTCGAGGGGAAGTCCCGCATCGATCGCCAGCGCATGGTCAATGATCTCTTAAAAGAAGAGCTGCAAACGGGGCTCCACGCGCTGACGCAGAAAACCCTCACTCCGGAAGAGTTCGAAAAGCAAAAAGACGCTTTGAACTTTATTTCCCCAGAGTGTCGCGGTGGCAGCAAACACGATAAGTAATAAAAAATTATTCAGAGAATTCAGAAAGTTTGGATTTAAGCTCACCCAGAAGTCTTTTGACTTCTTTAAGCTGTTCTTCTTCCGGCGAGATCTTCTCAGCCATTTGTTCGGTGAGAACGTCCCAAGTATTCAAAGCCTGTTGGAGTTCGGAGTTCAGGTTCCCGAATAATGAGCGGCGAGAGCTTTCTTTCGAGCTCTCTTTGGCGCCTTCTTTGTTGCTAGGTGCCATTGGTGCGGGTTGTTTCACTACGATGTCTTCACTCATTATGCTTAAAATCTATTCAGTTCTGTATCAGCGCGAGGCTGTTTAAGTGCTGTTTCGCTACCAGAATCGCATCGTGCTCTTCTGTTTTTTTAAAATCGCCTCCAAATAATACGAAAACTTAAAACGTTTCGTCCTCTTCGGAATCCCTTTACCAGTCAAGGAAGGGCGATAGTCTCATAAAAGGAACTCCATTTGACAAGTACTTTTAGCCTGATAAATTGCTTCTTTTAGCTAAGCTTGTTTTAGGAGAGTGACATCATGTCTCAAGAGATTATCTACACAATGAAGGGCGTAAGTAAAGTATATCCTCCAAATCGTTATGTTTTGAAGGACATCTATCTTTCTTACTTCTATGGCGCGAAGATCGGCGTTCTGGGTCTGAACGGTTCTGGTAAATCCACTTTGCTCAGAATCATGGCAGGAGTCGACAAGGATTTCCTTGGTGAAGCCTTCCCATCTAAGACAATGAAAGTCGGCTACTTCGAGCAAGAACCAAAACTCGATGACACTCTGACTGTGAAAGAAAACATCTTCGCAGGTATGGGCGAATTGCCGAAGGTGATGAAAGAGTACAACGCGATCAATGATAAATTCGCAGATCCAGATTTGGATCCAGACGAAATGAACAAGCTGATTGAAAAACAGGGTGTACTTCAAGAAAAACTAGAAGCCTTGGGTGCCTGGGATGTCGATCAAAAGATCGAAATCGTCATGGATGCACTTCGCTGTCCAGATGGCGACATGGCTGTCACCAACCTTTCTGGGGGTGAAAAGCGTCGTGTGGCATTGGCAAGATTGATCATGTCAGAGCCAGATATTTTGCTTCTGGATGAGCCAACGAATCACTTGGACGCGGAATCAGTGGCATGGCTTGAGCAATATCTTTCGAAGTTCCCAGGAACTGTTATCGCGGTCACGCATGATCGTTACTTCTTGGACAACGTTGCCGGTTGGATTTTGGAGCTGGACAGAGGCGAAGGCATTCCCTGGAAAGGGAATTACACGTCTTGGTTGGAGCAAAAAGACAAGCGCACCGCTGCGGAACAAAAAGACCAAGCTCGCAAAGCGAAAACCTTGGAGCGCGAGTTGGATTGGATTCGTCAAGGAGCTAAGGCTCGTCAGGCGAAATCTAAGGCACGTATTTCTAACTACGAAAACTTGTTGAAAGAAGCATCTCCAGAGAAAATCCAAGAGATGTCTATCTATATTCCACCGGGACCTCGCTTGGGCGATATCGTCATCGAAGCCAAGGGCATTACGAAGGCCTATGACCACAAAGCGTTGTTGGACGATGTCAGCTTCACGATTCCTAAAGGGGCGATTGTCGGGGTTATTGGACCGAATGGTGTGGGTAAATCAACATTGTTCCGTATGATCACTGGAAAAGAGACTGCAGATAAAGGTACTTTCAAAGTCGGGGAGACCGTGAAGATTGCTTATGTCGATCAAACACGTGAAACTCTGAATCCAGAAAAAACCATCTTCGAGGAACTTTCAGGCGGTGCCGATGTGATCCAATTGGGCACACGCGAGATCAATTCTCGTCAGTACGTTTCTTGGTTCAACTTCTCGGGCTCTGATCAACAGAAGAAAGTTGGTCAATTGTCGGGTGGTGAAAGAAACCGCGTGAACATGGCGAAGATCCTTAAAGAAGGCGGCAATCTTCTTTTGCTGGATGAGCCGACGAATGATTTGGACGTGAACACGATGCGTGCGCTTGAAGAAGCCTTGCTCGAGTTCGGTGGATCTGCCGTGGTGATCTCGCATGACCGTTGGTTCTTGGACCGCGTCTGTACGCATATCATGGCGTTCGAGGGGGATTCAAAAATTGAATTCTTCCCTGGAAACTTCTCGGAATACGAAGAAGACCGCAAGAAACGCCTTGGCGAAAATGCTGGTCCAAAGCGTATCCGCTTCAAAATGATCTAATTTGCTTGTCTGCACTCCGACTTCGTCGGAGTAGGTAAAACTAAAAAGAGAGCCGCAAGGCTCTCTTTTTTATGTCTTTTTTTATTGGGCCAAAGGAATTTTAAGGGTGATCTTAGTGCCCCGGGGGTGCTGCAGATAAGGCTCTTCGCGGGAGCTGACATCTATAGTTCCGCCCATCATTTGCAGATATTCTTTGACCAAAGGCATGCCGTAGCCAGTGCCTTTTTCCCCATGGGTGCCAGAGCGGGTGGTCCGAGCGTTCAGACTAAAAATTTGTGCGACGAGGGGCTCAGGCATTCCCACTCCATAGTCTTGAATTTCAATAACCGCCTCAGAGTCTTTGGAATAAGCGCGCAGATCGATGCGGTCGCCAGGGTGAGAAAACTTCACCGCATTGCTAAGAAGGTTCAAAAGAACCACATTGCTTAGAATCGTTTTCTCGCTATTGACGAACATCTTTTCGCGCGAAAGATCCAGGGCCAGTTTGATACCTTTTTGGTTGGCGATACTTTCAATTTTCTCAAAGACCTCATTCAGCACAAAGGCGATCGATATAGGCTTAAAGAGAATATCAGTCTTGCCGTCTTTGACTGATTTCAAGTGGCGCACCTGAGTGAGCAGGCTGTTAATGTCTGCCACTGCACGTTCCATCTTATCCAACTCAGAGTTGGCGGGCGCCAGATCCTGGTCCTCGCGGGCTTTGACGAGGTTGTAAGTCATTGAGGAAAGGGTGTTGGCAACATCGTGCAAAAGCACCCGCAAAAGATTCTCCACATTGTTGTTTTGTTCTTGAAGCTTCTTGGCATACTTTTGTTCGCCATTAATATAGAGGTGGGTCGTGATAGCTGAGAATAGCAAGAAGACTATGAGGTTGAAGCTTTTCTCAAAACTATAGTTGCCGTGGTCTGCGATAACATTCGGCCCCAGGCCATTGGCCTTGAGATACCAGAAGAAGAGCATCACGCCCACGACTGTGAAATAGCCGACAATAGCGCCTCGAACGCCCAAAAGGATCGCCATCGCCAACGGGAAGGCCGCCAGCCAAAAGATCCCTGGGGCATCAACTCCGCCTGATACATAAAGGAAGAAGGTGACGATAGCGGCGGCGAAACCAATGACGGTGGCTGCTGCATAAACATATTCTTTTAACTTATAGAGGATAAAGGGGGGGATTACGACAAGGGCCAACCACATGCTGATCAGGATCGTGTTGTACTGGTGCACTTTGTATTCGAAATTAAACTTAAAGAAATAGATAACAGGAATCGTGAAGGAGATGATGTAAAGCACCTTCAGATATTTAAGTCTCTTCTGTTGAGCTTCTTCAGCTGTGATTCTAAATTCGAACATTGTGGCTGTGACTATATCCCTATTTAAGGAATTTATCGGCAGTTACAAGACCTCGCGGAAGGTTCTTACAGACATGTAATGCCCCGATTGTTTCAGATTGAATCAGATGAAGTTTCCATTTTATAAACAAGAATTTTTTACCATTCCGCGTTGTGGGCGGGGTGTATAGCCCCATTCTTCGAGGCATGAGCGAAGGTCTTTATCTCGCTGCCAGCAAGGCTTTTAGAGTTGTGTAGTGCTCTTTCAGCTCCATGAATTGCGTCGTATTTCCACCTTGGTCAGGGTGGAGGATCATCGCAGCCTGACGGAAGGCCTTCTTCAATTCGCTGTCTGTGAAACCCTCTGGGAGATCGTGAACCCAGGTCTTCAAGAATTCATAAGAAAGACGTTCGTGAGTGGAAAAGTTGTGGGGCTTTCGTTGTGGACGAACTTTAGGTGCGGCATATTGTCCACGCTTCATTTGGAATTCGAAGCGGCCGATGTGGCCCATCAAGTAAGCCAGGTTCGCTGGGTCAGAGTTCAAATCAGCGGCCTTTTCAGAGGAGGAATGGTCGTGTGAGGTCTGGCTTCCATTCATTTTCTCATTAAGGATTTGCTTGAAGCTCGCTTGAAAACTCATGCATTTCTATTCGGCAGAACCGGGAAAGGCACGAGTCTAGAGTCGTTTCAAGAGGGGAAAGAGCTACAAAAACGCAATTTTCAGAGGGAAAAAGGTCTGTTTCCCTATAGGAAAGTGGGTTTCCAGAGGGGTTTTAAGGCGTTTCTCAAGGGGGATTTTGCATTTCTCGAGGGGGTTTTTGCTGTTTTCCGAGGGGGTGACCCACGTTTCCCTATAGAAAAATAAAAAAAAATGCATATACCCTGCATTTTTTTTTGGACAAAGGCCTGGACTTAGATACACACTAAGCTCATTCGATAGTAACAAGACAAAAATCCTACTGGAGGAATTGAACATGGCTAAAGCCGCAAAAAAAGCTACTACTAAGAAAGCTGCTCCTAAAAAAGCTGCTGCGAAAAAAGCTGCTCCTAAAAAAGCTGCTGCAAAAAAAGCTGCTCCTAAAGCTGCAGCTAAAAAAGCTGCTCCAAAAGCAAAAGCAGCTCCTAAAGCTAAAACTGCTCGCAAACCAAATGCAGCGTTCATGAAAGCTTTGACTCCATCTGCAGCTTTGGCAGCAGTTGTTGGTGCTTCTCCACTTCCACGTACTGAAGTTGTTAAAAAACTTTGGGCTTACATCAAGAAGAACAATCTTCAAGATTCTAAAAACCGTAGAAACATCAATGCTGACGCAAAACTTAAAGAAGTTTTCGGCGGTAAAACTCAAGTTTCTATGTTCGACATGACTAAATTGGTTTCTAAGCACCTTAAATAGGTCTTAGATCAGTTTATCTGACTTAGAATACTAAAAACCCAGGCGTCAGACCCTGGGTTTTTTTATGCCCAAAATCCGCCCTTGGTTCTCGGCGAATCTCAATGTTTGTCGGTTGTAATCCTGTCTTTGAATATGTGGTGGCTTGTGCTATACCTTCGGCATGGGAATTAAGCCGTTATCTCTTGAAGAAATCAAAAAAATGACTGTGGCCTGCCGTATAGCGGCCGATACTCTAACTTATCTTGATAAATACGTGAAAATTGGGATTTCGACTCAAGAGATTGACGAGCTTGCGAATGATTTTATGAAGACTCGCGGCGCGAAGTCGGCTTGTATCGGGTACCACGGGTATCCGAAGTATACCTGCACTTCAGTGAATGAAGTTGTTTGTCATGGCGTTCCTGATGCGAAGACCATTTTGAAGGATGGCGATATCATCAATGTCGACGTGACTTCTTGGATCGATGGCTTCTTTGGTGACACTTCGAAAATGTATATGATCGGAAACGTTTCTGCGGAAGCGAAGGACCTTGTGGAAACAGCGATGCTGGCTCGTGACAAGGGGATCGAGGCCATTACACCGAAGGGTTATACGGGCGACATCGGTTTTGAAACCAATAAGCTTGTGACTCGCAAAGGTTATTCAGTTGTTAAGGAAATCGGCGGCCACGGTGTTGGTCGTGTTTTCCATGAAGAACCTTTTGTTCCTGCTTTCGGTAAAAAGGGAAAAGGCGAACGTCTTGTTCCATTCCATTGCATCACCGTCGAGCCGATGGTCAATCAGGGGACCGAAGAAGTGGTCGAGTTCGATATCCACGGCTCTAGTATCAAGTATTATCATACTGCGGATGGTCTTTTGTCTGCACAGTTTGAACATACAGTACTAGTAACCGATACTGGTTACGAAATTCTCACGCTGCCGTAGGCGGCTGGTGAAAAAGGCCCAATCGACTGCGTTGTCGGGCCTTTCGCTTCTCTCCGACGTGGCGCTGCCACGCCTGCGTTTCGCGAAAAACCCTCCGCCTTGCGCTTGGACCTTTTTGACCAGCCTTGGTGCTGGGGAATTTGAATTTTTGGATTTTAGATTTTTTTTGGAATACTATTTTTTAACAAGGAAGAATCAATGTCATTAACGACTACAAATGGAAAGTCCGCTATGAAGAAAAACATGAAACCTATGAAACCTGTTAAGGCTGCTAAAGCTGCAACAACGACAACGGCTCCTAAGACTGCAACTGTAGACTACATGGTTTGCAAAGAGGCGATGGAGAATCCAGAAGTGTTCGCGAAGCTTGCTCAATGGGGCCGCGAAGAAATCAAGATCGCTGAAACTGAAATGCCTGGTTTGATGGCGGTTCGTAAAGAGTACAAAAAACAGCAACCACTTAAAGGTGCTAAAATCGCGGGTTGCCTTCATATGACAATCCAAACAGCGGTTCTTATCGAGACTCTTGTAGAGCTTGGTGCGGAAATCCGTTGGTCTTCTTGCAATATCTTCTCAACTCAAGACCACGCAGCAGTTGCAATCGCAGCAGCGGGCATCCCGGTTTTCGCTTGGAAAGGTCTTTCTGAGTCTGAATTTAACTGGTGCATCGAGCAAACTATCACTGGTTGGGGCAAAGATGGCTTCAACATGATTCTTGATGACGGTGGCGATTTGACAAACATGATGCATGAGCCACGCTTCGCAAAAGAATTGAAAAAGATCATCGGTATCTCTGAAGAGACGACGACAGGTGTTCACAATCTAGAAGTGATGTTGAAAGCTGGAAAATTGAAAGTTCCTGCAATCAATATCAATGACTCAGTAACAAAATCTAAATTCGACAACTTGTACGGTTGCCGCGAATCTTTGGCTGACGGTATCAAACGTGCCACAGACGTGATGGTTGCCGGTAAAATCTGCGTTGTAGCTGGATACGGCGACGTAGGTAAAGGTTCTGCTCACTCACTTCGTGGTTTGGGCGCGCGCGTTCTTGTGACTGAAATCGATCCTATCTGCGCATTGCAAGCAGCTATGGAAGGTTTCGAAGTGACTACTATGGACGATGCTGCTCCTCAAGGCGATATCTTCGTAACTGCAACTGGTTGCTGCGATATCATCACTGAAAAGCATTTCACTAAAATGAAAAACAACGCGATTGTTTGCAACATCGGTCACTTCGATATCGAAATCGATATGGCTTGGTTGAACAAAAATTCAAAAAAACGCGAAGTAAAACCTCAAGTGGACATCCACACTTTGAAGTCTGGAACACAAGTGATCATCTTGGCTCAAGGCCGTTTGGTTAACTTGGGTTGTGCAACTGGACATCCAAGCTTCGTAATGAGTAACTCATTCACGAATCAAGTTTTGGCTCAAATGGAACTTTACATGAACCGCGATAAATATCAAAAAATCGCAGTTTACCGTTTGCCTAAACACTTGGACGAAAAAGTGGCGGCTCTTCACCTTGGTAAATTGGGTGTGAAGTTGACTAAGCTTTCTGCGAAGCAAGCAAAATACCTCCACATGGATCAGAACGGTCCTTTCAAGCCGGAGCACTATCGTTACTAACCCGCGAAGCGGGGCTACATAGGCTTCAAAAATCTTCGGACAGTCCTCGCGAGAGGCTGTCCTTTTTTTTTGCGTTTTTTAGTGGCTCGCTTGCGGAACTTGATTTTTGAAGCCTATGTAGCCCCGCTTCGCTGGCGTTAACCGTAGTGGCGGTTGGAAGGACCTCTTCTTTGCGTTTTTTCTGGCTGCTTCCTTTGGAAGGGCGCGGGATTCGGGGGACCGGGAGAGATGGGAGAGATTGGAGAGCTATTTGGCTTCTTTGTTTAGGTGGGATTGGATTAGGGGGTATTTGGTGAGGTTGCCTTGGAGGTTTTTTTTGAAGGCGGCTTCTATTTTTGGGAGATCTTTTTTGAAGGATTTTTGAAGGGTGACGTAGATGGGGACTTCTGCGAAGGGGACTTCGCTCATTTTGATTTCGGATTTTGCTTCGGGGGTTGAGTTGATTGCGCCAAGGCCGACTTCTTCAATCGCTAGGAAATAATCGACTTCGTGGTCTAAGAGCAGCTTGATTCCGTGAAAGGGGCTGTTGGCGGTTACGAACTTCAAGGATTTCTTTTTGGCTTCTTGATCTATCAAGACATTGTTTCGTGCTAAGGCGCCTTTTAGTTTTTTTAGATTTTTGGGATCAAAGGACTTGTTGTCAGCACGGTAGAATATGCGTGCATATGTTTTGAGAATAGGAAACGACATGGTGACGACCTTGTCTCTGTTTTCAGTGCTGGCCAAGTCGTCATAGGGAATGGCGTCGACATCGCCGTCGATGACGAGGTCGTAGGTTCGTTTTGTTTCAAAGGTCTTGATCACAACATCAAAGCCAGCATCCTTCAAAGAGGCTGTCATCAGACTTAGATATTCATTCAGTGCGGGATTCCTTGAGTAGCGAAACGGCATCCCCATGGTCAGAGGTGTGTTCTCTGACTGAGCCAATACCGGAGAAAACAAAAGGAAAAGGCCGAGGATGATTTTCATCTTCTTCAGAATACCGACTTTGCGTGTTGTATATCAATCAAGATCCTACGAAGGGTGGACTTCCGCTGGACGATGGATGGGACGTGTTTGTGCAACGACATCGGCCTTTTGGACCCGATTTTGGAATCGCCAGCCCATTGAGGTGCGCGTCACTTTATCTTGCTTAAATGAACCCGTCTCGATGATTTGGTGATCACTGGTGTTGATGACCAAGTATTCAGAATCAACGATGGCGTGGTCAATGCTTCCGCCGTCACTGACGACCATATTGAACATCACCATGCGCTTGCCGCTAAGGCTTCCTCCGTGAAGTTCTTTTCCCAGGTGCTTGCGCAGTTGTTCCCAATTTGTGAACTTGCCGCCCGGACTTTCAAAAGTGATTCCACTTCGTGCCCAGCAATCCATAACACCTTCTTCATCGGCATTATCTAAACAGCGATTGTAACGAGAACATAGATCTAAAATTTCAAAACGATCATTGGCAGAGAGTAAAGTCATCGGGGACTCCTTTGTTTGAAAAGAAGTCTCCTCCGAGTTTTATTGAATTTCCAAGGAAAGCACGAAGGTTTGGAAAAATACAATCCTACTCCGACAGCGTCGGAGCGCAGACCCGTAGCGAAGCGACCCGTACGGTGGATTATTTTTTAAAACTTAGATTATCACAATAGTGACGAAGTTCTTGGATGCTTTCACGGATGTCATCCAGTGCACGATGTTTATTGGATTTCTGATAAACATAGTTGAACTTGTTATTGATGATCACTTTCCAAGAAGACACATCGACCATGCGATAGTGCAGGCGACCTGCAAAATCCGGCATGTACTTATTGATGAAAAGACGATCTTGCATGATGGAATTACCCGCAAGCACCGGACGATCTTTTGGATCGGGGAAGTATTTCTTAATCATGTCGACCAGCTTGGCTTCAACTTGATCTGCAGGCATTCCGTTTGGAACTTTAGCAGTCAAACCGGATTTGCCGTGATGCTCTTTATTCCAAGCATCCATCGCATCCAGATATTTCTGTGGTTGTTTCACGACGGTTTCAAAGGTTTCAAGTTCGGCGAAGTTCAGATCTGTTACGATCGCGGCCACTTCGATGATCACTTCTTTATCGATATCGAGACCTGTCATCTCCATATCGAGCCAAAAAAGTTTATTCATGGATTCAAATCCTATTCTAGGGACGCAGTCCCGGATACAGAGCTCTGACAAAGCCAGAGTGCAGGTACCCATGATGGATCATCTTGATAGGGGAGACAAGGAAAGCTTTAGGCTTTAACGGCCATCTGCCCTGTTTTAAGAGCTTTTTGAACAGTTTCGATTAGAAGACGTTCGTTCCAAGGCTTGTCGATGAAAGCAAAGACGCCCAAACGTTGAGCCTCTTGCACCATCTCTTTTTGGCCATAGCCTGTGTGCATGATAAACGGAGTCTCGATTTCATTCGCGCGCATCCACTTCAGAACATCCAAGCCGGATTTCTTCGGCATCTTTTCGTCAGAAAGTACGGCATCGAATTTATGTGATTGTAAAAGTTGAATGCCTTCGGCGCCATTGGCAGCTTGAAGAATCTCTGTGGTGGTGTCTTCTAAAATTGCGATCAGTACTTCGCGCAATTCAGATTCGTCGTCGATGATAAGAAGGCGGCCTGTGCTCATTCGACTAGTATGACAAAAGAGGATGATGTCGTCATCCTCTAGTCTTGTATAGAACAGTCAATTTCTGCTCAAGCTTCGTAGTGCAAAGCTTGAAGCAGTAAAAGAAATTTATTTACTAATGTTAGAACCAGTCACTTTATAGTCGCCAGCTTTTGAAACTGCGGACTGAATTTGTTCTTGAGTGAACTTGATTCCCGCTTTTGGAGAGATCACAACTTTGCCCATTGTAACTTCACATTTGTCCATGCCATCCATTGTGCAGACTTTTGAGTGAATCATCTTAGCGCAGCTTCCACAGTGCATACCTTCAACGTTGTAGGTGATAGTCTCAGCTAGGGCTGCTTGAGAAATGAAGAGGGCAGAGAGGGCTAATAGCATTTTCACGGGAAACTCCTTGGTTGGATGCCTCAAACTATAGCTGGTTCGGGGGCAAACACCAATCGAAGGCATATCGCAGCAGGTCTTTTTGCTTATTTTCCAAGCAATATTCGATTTGTAGAGATTTTTTGTAAAATTATTGTTGTCAGCCTTCATTACTGTAGCTATAACAAATCTTCCAAAACACCACGGGGTGGTAGTTAAGTTGGTTATAACGTCCGCCTGTCACGCGGAAGGCCGCGGGTTCGAGTCCCGTCCACCCCGCCATTTTTTCTCTGAATTAATGGCCAAAATCACCGAAGCTGAGTCTTCGGTTTTTTTATGCCCAAAATCCGACCATTTTAGCTTAAAACACAAAGTGCAAATGCAAGTGCCGCCGAATGCCAAAAGCAGTATGAAACGGTGTTTAGATTGGCAGCCGAAAAAACTTGGAATGCCAAAGCAGCCCACATCGACCAGTACCAAGTGGTACAAAAAGGCAGAGACCTAAATGGTTTTTGGGCGGGTGACGATATTGAATCGGTCCGTCAAAATGCTGATTTTAATCTTAACGGTTTAACCCAAGACCAAGCTACTTTAAGACATGTTTTGGTAAAATCCGAAGAGTGTTTACCTGGAATGAGTAGGGAGGCTCTTTCAACTATTTTACTGATGTTGAATAAGTAAATTAAGACAATTATCCCTTGTTTCGGTGATGATTTGAACCGCCAGCAAGAAGGGGTGGTGGCTGTGGAACTGGTTTTAAGTAGATTTTAAATTTGTTAAGAATTGTGTAAAAAGAAGAAGGAGTCCACAAGACTCCCTCTTCTTATTTGCATCTGAAGGTCTTTTTAATTACAACCTGCCAAACAATTTTTTCGAGGTTCATATGAAAAAAGCATTATTGGCAGCTGGTTTGGTAATTACTTTTGTATCCCCAGTGTTCGCTGGAAAAATGAAAGACATCTACATCGATACTCGTGAAAGTGTGATGGATTATTTGGGATTCGATGAATCGATCATTTCTATTGAAGGAATGAAGTTCGTGCAAGTTGAAGGTGCTGATGTTGCGGTGGAAACAATCGCTCGAGGTTATTATAGCCGAAGCATTCCAGCTCCAACTTTTAAGTGTGTGACTATTTTTAAAAAGCAGGATTTTGATAGTTACTTGGTTGTCGGGACGAAATGTCAGCAAGTTCCTTAAATAAAAAAGGGAGAGTTCGAAAGTCGACCCATACGGCCCGCCATTTTTTCTCTGAATTAATGGCCAAATCACCGAGGCTTTGTTCTCGGTTTTTTATATCCAAAATATAAACCAATTATTGTTACTCTCGGCGCCGGTGTTGCTATGCGTTCTGGCAGAGCGAAACCATGGCTCTTGCCCAGGAACTTTTGTCTCAGTTAGAGATAGCGCCCATGTAGATATTTAAGTCAAATTCATAAATTTAAACATCTAAAAGCGAATATATTTTTTCAGAACCATCGTGCTCTTAATGATGGGTGGCGTTCAGATTGCACCTAAAGAATCACATAGGCGATTTAATTGATCTCGGGGGGGACATGAAAATCAATTTTTTGAAGGCAGCGGTATCAACACTCGTAATGACATTCTTACTTGCTCTCTCGTTAGAGGTTCAAGCTGGGGGCGCTCTTTCTGGATCTGTTCAGATTGCTTCAACTGCTTCTAATACAATAACTTTTTATCCGGTGGTTAAAGGTTCTTACTCTCGATTTGCTCTTCGCTACTGCACGCCAGGTTCTACTTGGTTTAAAAGAAATGGTGGTGTTCTTTGGGATATGACGAAATCATTTGTGGTTCCACCCAAATGTTTTGATGTGGCAGATGGCATTTACGGTTCCATGCAATCTAGCTACACAATTCAAACTCCCGACGTTATGGCACTTTACGGGCTCAATAGTATGGACTTTACTGTGTACTTCGAAGTCCAGGTTCCCGTGCTCACTGGAGGTTATAAGACTTATCTTATAGAACCCAAAATCTTCCAAGTTGTGGCTCAATAGGAAACCGAATATTTAGTCTAAGAAGAGGGGGGCTGACCCCCTTTTTTTTGTATGAAATCACTGTTCTCAAGATTCGCGAGAAACTTACTTCGTAAGTTTCTCGGAGCGTTCACGAAGATGGCCAGAAGTGAATTACTTCAGTTCATCCTGACCAGATGAAAAAGGATTGTTGGCTGAATGAAAATTGATCTTAAGAAATGACAAGTTAGTATATGAATTGAAGCTTATTGGAAGGAAAAAGTTATTCAATCCAAGGTCCCGCATCTTTTTATAACTTTCTGGAATACCTTACCAGCCCCCGGTTAGCCCCTATCGGGGCGGGGTGCAACATAATGACTCATTACGGGTTTTCATGAATGGAAAATTCTAGGGCAAGTTAAGGTTGAGCCTGAAGATACTGCCAAGGCAGCTAATGAGTTTAAAGATGCTGCCGACTCTTGGAAAGAGACTATGCCATCTATGGCCTGTTTTTTAATCCTCGCGTAGGCATAAGAGTCACGAAGGGTGGAAAGGCTGCTGACTTTCTTCTCTGCTATAAATGTCATCATATGACTGGGTAAGACTCAAAGGGGAAAAACTATGAGTATGAGGCAGCAAGAAGTCCGCTCAAGCTGAATGAGATGTTGTTAGGATTTAAGATTCCGATATCTCAAGCCTCGAAATAGGTTGGATTATGCAAAAGGCGCATCTGACCTCAGGCAGAGTTGAATGTCGCTTCAACCGCTCAAATGTTTCAAAATGAGTCGAACCAATTGCTTCTAGTGGACCACTCCTTGCAACACTATCGGATATGTTTAGGCGTAACATTTTTTACTCAATAAGCATTATATTGCTTCTCTTTGTGGTACAAAGCTCAGCCAATACGCAACTCTGTAGTGCTGTGTTTATTGATTTGACAGATGTTCACCATGATTCATCTGCAGGATATCTCACTGATAATATGTTAAGGGCGATTATTTCTAATCCAGATGCTTTGAGCGCTTTAGATTCTCTCAATCATCCCTTGTACGAACTTTCTAAAAATCAAAAAGCCATGATCATCGCTCAAGGTCCACGAGAACCAGTGGAAATAGTTCGTGAGTCTTGGCGATCATTTGAATTCACCGACCCTTCTCATCATAACCCCGAAAGTTTCACCTATTTGGTTCACGGCGTAATGGATAGAGAAGGATTTCTGAAAAATAATGGATTTGAAAGTATAAGTCAGTGGAGTTCTCTAAGCACTTCACTTATCTCCAACAGAAACAGCAGAACTTTCGGTACTGCGGGTCTTATTTTAAAAGTTCCGGCTGAAAATATTTTCGCGACAGTTCCAAGAGATTTTGGCTCAAATGTTAAAATGTTAAGAGCTAAAAACGAAGTAAACCAACTTTTAAAATTCTACGAAAGCACTTTCGGATTGGACAAGCCTCAAGATTTGCTAAAACGAACAGAGCCAAAAAAATACAATGAAGTTCTAATTTCTGGAGAAACCACAGAGGGCGGACCAATTCAAATCATTGGAGTATTTGTTAATCGGACGAGGGAATCAAGTTTTTCTTTAACGGGAGCTAATCCTTTTTGCAAAGGGTGCCCTTTAGATCTATTTTTAGAAAAAGCACGAAACCTCAATTTGCCCATTATCGAAATTAATGATTAACACTGCCAAATCAATTAATCGTTCGCTCTAATGCTTCTGTGTAGGGCTAATATAGTTCATCGAAAACAATTCGTCCGATCTGATTGAAGTCGGCCAGCTAAACCGATCTTCAGCGGCAGCTGGGGAACGCTAAGTCCAAACTTTTGAAATGGAAATCAACCATAATAACATCAGCAATTATAACTTTTTCTCTGCTAAGGTTTTTGCACCAAAAATCTATCCCAAAGCAGTCGAAATGAGTTTCATGCGCCCCCGGGGGCTGGTAACTTCTGCCAAAAAGCCTTTGCGGCAAACTTTTTAAAAAGGATGACCGCAAAGCTGTGCGAGCTGTAGCGGAAGAAGGACTCGTTATTTTAGACGCTATTCTTGAGTCGGTGGTGGATCGTAGGGCCTAAAATCGATGAACTGATCAAACCCTTGAAACTCAGGACTGATATCTTTATAGATATCAGGATAGAAAAATGTTTGCTCATCTGATGTAATTTCCAGATGCGTGATCAATAGATTTGAGGGGTACTTTGTCCACCCACAATCGGTGTCTAATCCATGATATGCAGTGGTGATAATTTTCACGCGAACAGGAAAAGATCCAATGTCGGGTGTTTTACTCCAATAGTGAAGAGCCACCTTGTGCGTGCTAGCCATATTCTCGATGAGCTTTTGTGCAACTGAGGCGTCAACCTGTCCAAAATCATGAATGACGAATTGACTGACTATTTCTCCTCTTTGGAAAGTATTTGGATCGCAACCACTGGCAAGGGCGTTGGAGCCAAGTCCAATTAACAATGAAAAAATGATTCCTTTTATCATATCAACCTCCTTAAGTGTTATGTGGTTGGGTTATAGGGGCATTTTCTAATTAATAAAAAGATATAATTTATATGAAACTCATGCTAAAAAGGCATATATGAATTTACTCCATCTTGAATACTTCTATACCGTTGCAACCGAAGGTGGCTTTTTGCGAGCTTCTGAAAAGCTCCGGATTAATCAGCCTGCAATTAGCCGCATGGTTGCGAACCTTGAAGACTATTTTGGCTTTAAGCTTTTTGAAAAGGTGGGCCGAAACGTGCGTTTGACCTCTCGCGGGGAAGAGGTCTTCGAAAGCTGTAAAAAGATATTTTCTGAAGTTGAAAATTTGAAGCTTTCGGTGGGAAAAATTAGTGGCGAATGTAAGGGGCCACTATTGATTGCCGCCTCAGAGCCAATAGCAAGCCACTTTTTGCCAGAAAAAATTGCTGCTATTTTGAAACGTTATCCTGAAATATACCCAAACATTTTTTCAGGCCCGGCATCGATGGTCATAAAGAAGATAGAAGCTGGTGAAATTGAATTAGGACTATTCTTTCACATACCAGAATTGGGCGAAAAGCTGATAGTCGATCGAAAAATTGAAATTCCATTCAGACTGGTTGTTAGAAAAGATTTAAAAAAAGATGAAAATGTATTGAGCCATTTTATTGGTTCCCGAGAAATTGATGACACAGCCTCAAAAAGATTTCCAACACTTGAGGTATTAAAAAAGAAGTACCCAAAGGCTTCGATCAAAACATCCAGCAATAATTTAACTGCGCACAAAGAGCTAGTTCTAAAAGGCGTAGGCGTGTCTGTGTTGCCAGAGTTTCTGATCGAGCAAGAACTGAAAAGCAAAACTCTTATTGACGTTCTCCCTGGCGAAAAATTCGTCTTTCATATGAAGCTGATTAAAAGGAAGAATGCTGTAACGTCTTTAAACGCGTTAAAGCTGCAAGAAGAAATTCTATAGAAACATCTTCCAAATTGCTTGAGGGGTCTCCATCTTATACACTTCCCTTCAGTTTCTCTAGTTGATAGCGCAAGCGAGCCTGACCATGGGGTGTGAGGTCTTGAGGCGCTGTTTCAGACATGACAATTTCGATGAGGGTTCTATCCTCGGGCTGGGCACTTTGCAGCATCTCAACACTTCTCGCAAGCTGCGAGCCCCCTCATCGTCCATCGCCAATCCATTAGAAACTAGAAGACTCTGCACCTGTTTAATGAAGTCCATATCCTGGTGGTACAAATTTTTATAACTACCTTTGTTTGCTATCGCGAGGCCCTTGTAAAAATCAGTTGCTGGCAACTCGGAAAGAAAAACCGGCTGACCGTCCAAAACCTTGACTGCCATTGCTTCAATTTCTTGAGTCGATAAAGATCTGGTCAACAAACTCCACACACTTGTGTCCCACACTCCGAAATTAGAGATATATCTGAAAAGCTCATGGATTTGCAAAGCGCAGCGATCCCTAGGGGGAAGCTTGTTATAAAGTTGCGCACTCACAATCAGCGTCTGGCGGGAAAACCACCCCGGATCGACGGATCTGGCGGCATATGAAGCCACCGGTCGTTGCAAGTTCAGTGGCAACGTCAAACTTGTAAGGGACTCCCGTGGCAACTGAGTGACTTCATAGGGATAAATTGGATCAGAGTTTTCGCGTGTTTGGCGAATATTCTTTCATGAAAAGAAACAATACATCTATTATTTTCCTACAGGAAGTGGAATGAAATCTGTTTATGACTACATGGATGCGCGTCTTTTTCTCCAGGATCTTTATCGCTTTCGTAAAGAAGTGAACCCGAAATTTTCATATGCCTCTTGGGCCGCTGATTTGGGTTTTAGCAATAAAACATTAATACGCCTCATCTTGCTTGGTAAACGCCGGATTTCGAAAAAAAGTCTTTGGGCCCTGATTAAGAATATTAGCCTTTCCCCTTTAGAAGCAGAGTATTTTGAAATCCTGGTTGAATATAGTCAATGTAGAAGTAATCACGAAAAGCAAGGACTTGGAAATCGTTTGATCGCAGCATTGCGCAAGAATATTAACCAAAGTTTGCTTCACCCCGATTGCGGCATTCTTAAAAATGTTTACGGGCCTTTAGTTATGACGTTAATCAGTTCATCATCTTTACCAATTACAGTTAAAAAGATGGCTGAGCTGCTTGAACAGGATGAAAAGATTATTCACTCTATTGTTAACGATTTGTCGCAGGCGAGTCTCATTTTATCGGATGGAGAGGGATATATTGCTGCGCATGCAATGTTTAAAATCAACGATCAATATGGGAACTATTCATTGGCTGAATTCTATAAATATTGGTTTCAGGCAACACCCAAAGCTATAGAGCTGCCTCCTGAGACACGTCGTTTTAGATCCTTGCAAATCGCACTATCGCAAGAAGAATTTGACGAGGTGGTGAACCTCTTTAATGACTTTGTTGCGAACATTGTGTGTCGCTTTGAAAAGAACATGATTGAAGAACGTCGTCTTTACATGTTTAACAATGCAATGTTCCCGGTAAGTCACAAATCTTTAGCGGAGCTGTAGTTTTTCTTAGGTGGGGAAATGATTATGATTAAACGGACTATGACTATTACATCATTTATAGTGTGCCATTCCGCTGACACAGGACCTGGCGATCTTGGTAGCGCTTGACCTGCTGCTCAGATTGATTGAATAAGCCCATCTTATTAAGCTCTGCAAAAACGGAAACAATTCTGTTTCCTCTCAAACCAAAGAAGCTCTTGTCGCGCTCATTCGAAAAAAACGTCAACAGTGTTTTTGCTTTGTAAACGCATTTACTGCGTTT
Source organism: Bdellovibrio svalbardensis (assembly GCF_029531655.1). Classification (NCBI taxonomy): domain Bacteria; kingdom Pseudomonadati; phylum Bdellovibrionota; class Bdellovibrionia; order Bdellovibrionales; family Pseudobdellovibrionaceae; genus Bdellovibrio; species Bdellovibrio svalbardensis. The sequence goes on along the minus strand of NZ_JANRMI010000004.1, from coordinate 479,508 downwards.
AGCTCCATGGCATGGCATTCGCAAAGAGAATTCACATCACGTCGAAACGGTTGCAACTCGGGAAATTAATCCCCCAACTGTGGCGTTAAAGGAATAAATATGAAAAAGGCATTTTTAATCGGTCTTGTTATGTAGCCTCAAATGCGTTGGCTACGGCTTGTCCTGCTCGGGTGATGCCGGGAAATCCTATCGCCTTATGCTTGCGATGGATCAATCTTCAGGTGCAGGTGTTTTGAACTTTAGAGACGGAAGTACCGAGTGGGTTATCTCCCACAAGAAGGCAAATCTTTCGGTAAAATAAGAATTCAATTTTTATAGATCAAAAACGAAAACAAATTTAACAAAGGAAATGAAAATGAAAAAAATGATGTCTACTCTATTGGCAGTGTCTTTGATGTCTACGGCAGCTTTTGCACAAGCAGGTGGTGACACTGTGACTGTGAAAAAGTCTGAGTTGGCGCAGTTGATCTCTTCTAAGACAGCTACGTTGGCCTTGATGAATAAGGAGATCACGGATCTTCGTTCGCAGATCGCTGAGAAGCGTGGTTCGATCAAAACTGCGAAGACGACTCGCAATGTGGGTCTCGTGATTGCCGGAGCTGGTGCCTTGGCCTTTTCGTTAGGTGTGAAACATGGCATAAATAACATCGCGGATGCACTTATTTTTGGTTATGGTGCTGGCGCCGTAGCGGTCGTTGGTACGACAGTCGCTGCTGGCGGCCAAATTTATGTATGGGTTAAATCTTCAGACTTGGAAGCAATGGATCAGGTATTGGCTGCGAAGCAAGCTGAAATTGAGAAAACTCAAATTGAGTTGAATCAATCACTAGCGGCTTTGGCTGAGTAGTATTAGGGACAGGGAAGCGTTATGAAAAGACTTGTTAAATTATTGCTAGTTTTCTCGCTGCTTCCCTTGTCTTCGATGGCGGCCTCGACCGAAGAAGTTCGGCAGGCCGTTTTGATGCGCCAAAAGGCGCTGGAAATGACTCGCCTGCAAAATCTGCGGGTCACCGATACCTATCAACGTATCTTTAAGATCTGCTCCGTGGGACTCGAATATAGCAAACTCGCCTATGTCTATGAGAGCGTCAAGCAGACTGTTAATCTCGGCAGTTTTGATACGAATGAATACAACCGCATTTTTGCGAATAAGCTCGGTATTTCCTCAATGCTGGCTCACGATCTGCGCCACGATGCTTTTTTCGTGGCGACCAATGACTGCCGATTGACTCAAGATCAAAGGGATTATTTTGTCATGAGTCTAATCACCTTAGATCTTTCTGGAAAGCTACTGGGCGCGGTTGGCGTCTATGGAGTTTTTAAAGCTTCATCTGCCGCCTATAAAACGTTGCGTGAACTTTCTAAAACGGCTTTTTATGCTCTGACGAGCTCGGGGGCTGTCTTAGCGGTTTTTAATTTCTATCAGCAGCTCACAGGCGATGCTCAAAACTCTGAGCCTACAGAGGAACAAGCTCAAAGTACCAAAGAGCAAATTCAGCAGCACTTTGATTTGAATGGGCTTCAATCAGAAACTCTGGATATTCAGCAACAGGTCCTTCAAATTTTGAACGCCGAAAGAGCCTCACTGCTTGAGCAATTGGCGCAAGATCCGGCGAATGAAGCGTTAAAAGCGCGCATGCAAAAGATCGATGCTAAAATCGCACTTCATGCCGGCAGATAGTTGCAGTAGTTTACCGCCCCCGGTTAGCCCCTATTGGGGCGGGGAGTGCAACATAAAGACTCGTTATCGAGGTATTTGGTGCTTTTAGGTGGCATCTGTAAACTAGGTATTGATTCCAAAATGCTATTTATCTGTCTTAGACCTGTGGAAACAGCATTGATAGTCTGCTATGTGTCTGGCAGTAGTTGCGAGCAGACAATACTTAAATCTGGAGAAAAAAATCAACCGGCTGGTGGAGATGTTCAGTAGCTGGTAATATGCCGACCGCAGACTCTATCAAGTGCATTTCAATATTATCCCGGTCTGCGCTCAGGCGAATAAATGACTCAAGCCTGACCCGGGACTAGAACATTCCAAATACTTCGGAGCTTCCCTTTCAGGGCGAGGAGTGAATTACTTCTGCTCATCCTGACTGAATGAAAAAGGACTGTTTGTCGAATGAAAATTGATCTTAAGGAATGACAAGTCGGTATATGAATTGAGGCTTATTGGAAGGAAAAAGTTATTCAATCCAAGGTCCCGCATCTTTTTATAACTTTCTGGAATACCGGCGACATTCTTTGCATCGAAAGATGCAATCATCGTGGGCATTGTTGGCATTTTGGGATCTTGAAACTCACGAACAGTTTTCGAAAGTTTGGATTTAGATGAACCCCAATAAAAATCCTTGATGATATATTTGAACTTGTCCGTTTTGATCGAGGAGACAGGCCCAATCAGTCCGTAATTCCAGCTAGGTCTCATCTCTGAACCAGTCTTCATCGCCTGTTCAATGAGCTTTTCTATTTTTTTTGCGCCAGCACCACGAGAATCAAAGAAGATCCCATCGATATCGCTGTATGTGGCAAGGTCATGAATCAATTGCTCAGGATTTGGACTGTTTTTTAGATACTGCAATGGAACTGCTGCATAAACTTTTTCAACTCTGGATCGATTCTGCAATATATGAGCAACACGAGGGAAAAAATTAGCCTTCATGGTCAGTTGTGAAGTTGGAAAGTAAGCCTCACCCTTCGCACTGAAGGTCTGAATCAGGGCCAAATTCGGTCTGACCTCTGCTGTCTTATCGTTCAATTTTCCAAGGTTTACATTGGACTCATCCTCTGAACCCACCCAGAGAGAATCCAAATCGACAGAAACGGCTCGTACAGGAGCCTCATAAACAAATGATGTTTTCATGCCCTCTGCAAAAGTAGAAAGAGAGTAATGAGACAGAAGCATTCCTCTATGAACTAAAGTGAGGTTGCCGGTGTTGTTAAGACCTTTATCAATGGAAAACTGCATCGGCATTCCCAATTCGGTTGCAGCTTTTTGTGACAGGCCGTTGTAAGTGCCATAAGGCCATACAATAAGGGGGTAGTTCTTTCCAATATGCTTGCGAATGAGGTCTTCGTTTTTCGCCAAATCAGTTTTTACTCTGGCAAAAAAATCCTTTTCAGTTTCAAAGGATTTTGACTCAAGATTGAACCTTAAAAAGCCAGCAGAGGCTTGTTCATTGCCTTGTGGATTGAAAATATGGCCATGGTGCATGTCGTATGTATGCGAAACAACTGCCACCAATCCCGAGTCCGACATCTCTTTTAACTGCTTCCAGGTAACCATCGGTGGGTTGACGTCAGCGTACCCATAATCCGGTGCTTTGCCGTCCTCCACCCATTTTCCAACGACTGCAAAGACGGCGGGAAGCTTATAGCGCTTCAATAGGGGATAGACCAAATCATAAAAAGAGGCCAGTCCGTCGTCGAAGGTTATAAGGACCGCTTTTGCCGGGAGGGTTTTCTTTCCCTGGGAGGCCAAAATAACGTCGTCGATGCTCACGATGGCGTAATTTTTTTGTAAAAATTCGAATTGCTCCTGCAACTGAGCCAGAGTGATGCCATAGGCATCCTTGGGGGGAGTTTTGCTTACGTCATGATAGCATAAAACGTCGAAATCATTAGTGCTTGCCAGGCTCTTCAAAGGCGTCGAGGCAAAAAGCAATGCAACCGCAATAGCAATCGCATTGGTAAAGCCTGGTTGGCTGAATAGTTTAAACGACGAACGAGTCAATAAATTCATATGATCCTACGATCTTTGCACATGGATTAAGGCCTGTTCTTCATATTCGAGAGACTAACTGGGGTCAAGAAAGACGCCTTAATGCAGATAATTACTCGGAATTTCTGAGAGCTTTTACAGGATTTGCAATAACCGTAAAATTGAATTCTTACTTTAGTGAATTTGGTCTATAAGAAGGGCAATTTTAATCCCTAAGGTTTTTAAATGAATAAAGTGCGATTTATCCCAGAGGTAGAAGGTTTGAGGGGCATTGCCGTCCTCTCGGTCTTGCTGTTCCACTTAAATAAAAGCTTTTTACCCGGCGGCTACCTTGGAGTAGACATCTTTTTTGCTATTTCGGGATTTCTTATCACCAGCATCTCTATTTCCGAATTCGCAGCCACTGGATCCATTTCCATTGCAGAGTTTTATCGTAAGCGAATCAAGCGCATTATCCCGTTATTCAGTTTGGTCGTTTTGGTGACTTTGATTGCGGGCTACTTGCTGTTTTTACCAGATTACTTTTTACTACTGGGACGAAGTATCGCGGCTTCATTAACCTTTACTTCGAATTTCTTTTTTAGCCAAAACCTTGATTACTTTGCCAATAACTCCAATGAGTACCCCTTGCTTCATACTTGGTCGCTGTCCATAGAAGAGCAGTTCTATTTTATTTGGCCGTTGGTGCTTATACTTTCGCTTCGGAAGTTTGAATTGAAAAGCATCTTTAAGGGGCTTGTTGTTGCGATCATTGCCAGCCTGATTTTTGCGGATGCCTTGCGCCTATTAGACGCCTCCTCTTCAGGTATTTACTTCAATTCTTTGCCTCGATTCGGGGAAATAGCTATTGGGGCTTGTTTAGCTTTCTTATTTAAATTGACCGATGCGGATTGGAATAAGAAATTTCACCGCCATGCTAGTTTTCTGGGGCTTCTGTTGCTTGCGGTATCGGTGATAGTCATCAACGATACTTTCTGGTTCCCTGGTCTTCTTTGTTTGGTTCCTTGTGGTGGCGCTGCCCTCATCATTTGGGGCAGCCGTTCTCAGGAATCGCATTGGGGTTCACGTCTTTTAAATAATAAATACTTAAGAAAAGTAGGCGATTTCTCTTACTCTTTATACCTCTGGCACTGGCCGGTACTGGCCTTCACAAGGTATTTGACTGGATCCTATGAGATTCCACTTCATCTGTTGCTTATTGATCTCGTTTTAATGTTTTCTTTGTCCTACATTACTAGATACTTTTTTGAGAATAAGTTTATTGCTCTTAAATGGAATCTACCCAAAGTCTTCGCGGTCCTCTTGTTGGTGCCGTTCGGTTTCTTTTGGCTAGCGACTTCGTCTATTGAAAAGAACGAGGGCGTGCCACAAAGGATTTCACATATAGAGCAATTTGAAACGGAAACCTCATTTATTGAAGATAAATACTGTCACAACTTAGAGAATGAAGAATGCCTGTTTGGCAATTTGAAATCTCATCAACGAATTTATCTTATCGGGGATTCAAATGCGGGGCATTTCACTCCTTTTATTGTTTCGGCATTAGGCAAATCTTATCTTATTGAAGCTAAAACAGTCGATACGTGTCCGCCGCTTTTGAGCCTGACCAATACTACCAAAACTGACATTAAAAATGTTTCCAATGAACATTGCTTCGCGCTCTTAGATCAATTTAAAGAAGATATCGGGGAACAAGATATCATTGTCCTTGCTGCCAATTGGGGAAATTATATTTCCAGCTTCAAGGATTTTGAAAAAGATTTTAGAAGAACTTTGCAGTTATTAGCAGGGCACAAGGTTGTGGTGATTGGGCGCATTCCTGGTGTTGATAGCTCTCAGTACAATCAATACTTGCGAGAGACCTATAGTCCTCTTTACCAAAAATTTGAATTGAAGAGCCATATTAGTAAATTGGATCTACATAACTCATTGAAGCCTCAAACCAACGCTAATGCCAAAATTAAAGCAATTGCCTCAGAGTTTAATTACGTCAAATTTTTGGATCCATTAGAAATCAATTCTAATTTCTGGAAAACGGCACCTCTTTCCAAAGAAAATATTCTTGTTTATAAGGATGCTGGGCATCTCAATCAATATGGCTCTGATTTATGGGGGAAGTTGTCTGCGGTAAAGGTCCAACTTATTTTCCGCGAACTTTGATTAGTTCCGTATTTGAGTTCTAAAATCGGCCCATATGGCCCGCCAATTCTTTAGGAAATAGAATCACCGAAACGAGAGTTTCGGTTTTTTTATATTTGAAGTGCAAACTAATTATAGTTTCATAAATGGTTGCTGTGTTACCTCAGTCTTTGATGTGGCCAATTTTTTCTACGAACGGCCTTGCAGCAAGGCACAAATATTTGTTGGCTTGGCTGACGGAGGCTTTGACGTGACCTCACGTCAAAGCCGAGGGTTTTCAGCAATTGTAGAGACGTGTTGTAAAGTTCCACCAAGATCTTTTGTCTCGGAATCAGCCGTTTATTTATCGGACTACCTTGTTGAAATAATGCGGGTTTCTTGAGTTGAGTCGCGAGTTGTTTTTTTACCTCTTATTCTCTCACATTTTTCTTTCCTAAAGTAATAAGGGAAGGTGGACGAAGGGTCTGCTGAAATGACGTCGGTCTAAGGTGGACCGGCAGGGATCGAGAACTGACGCAAACAATTTGGAGGTTTTTATGAATAAATTTGTAGGACTATACGGCGGTCTTGGAGCTTTGATAGTTGGTATGTTGATGAGCTGGGAAAGTCAGGCCGGTGTTTTGTTGGAGCCCTTTGTTGGTTATGATCAGGAAAAAATCGAAGCTACGCCTACAGCCGGATCCGGTTTTACTGTTACCAACAAGGGTTTTAATTACGGGGCTCGTCTTGGGTATCGCTTCAGTCAGGGCTTGTGGTTGGCAGGTGAATATACAATGGGAAGTGGTGATTCAGAAAGCAGCCAGGCAGGCTCCTCGTCTTCGACCTATAGTAAAAGCATCGCTGGGGCGGTGATCGGATATGATGTGAATAGCTTCCGATTCTGGGGCGGTTACGGATTCTCTGCAAAGAGCACGGTGAAAGACGACAGCGGGGAAACGGATTTTACTGGAACATTATTGAAAGCGGGCGCTGGGTATATGGCTCTGAACAAGCTTTCTATAAACCTAGAGTATATCATTCCTAAGTTTGATAAGTTTGAGTCAGGTGGCGTGAAGGGGGATATCTCCACGATCTTTTCTAAGTTTGACTCTTCTGTGGTGAGTTTGTCTTTGAGCTTCCCGTTTGATCTTTCCGGTAAATAGTATTTGATTCACTGACGGTCGCTGAGGCTAAAACCTGGCGACCGTCATGAACGTCATTTTTTAATTGCAAGTGTTTCAGAAAATAAAAAAACGAGGCTGTGTCCTCGGTTTTTTTATTTCCAGAAACCACCAGCCTATTTCTGAGGATCCATCCCCGAATGCAATGAAACCATGAAATCAAGAAACTCTGCGGGAGTGAACTCAGAGACTTTGTCGGAAAGAATCATTGCAGTCATCAGTCGAACTGGATCTGATGTGTATGGATCAGGAAACGTGAAGTAGATAATCTCATGAAGGAGTGCAACGGCCTGATCCATCGGACTGAGCTGTTGCCAATAGTCTTGATTGATCAAATATCTCATGCTTGGCGCATAAGAGCGGAGATCTTGGACAATGAGTTGCTCCAGCATGCAGTCTACTTCAGGCAAAACAACGCTGCCACGATCTGGGATAGGGGTGGGAAAGTAGCCGACGAAAAAAGTTGTATGCTTAAAGAAAGAGTCCAACTCATTCATCAGCTTTTTATACAATACGGGATTCAGCGGTTCTATTCTGGACAGAAAGTCAGAGGCTATAAACTTCGACATCAGCCTGTCTTCGGGCGTAGATACCGCAGGTCGAATGCCGTTTAAGTTTAAAGACCAACCGTAGCGAGTTTCCATTTCAATTCGGTCGTAGAATCCTTTTACTTTCCCATCGCACAGGACGATATTTCCGCCATTGCCTCGTGAGGTCCAAGCCAAAGCCCTGTTGGATGTGATAGAAAAAACAAGAAGGATAAGAATAAAAATATTTTTCATACGAGATTCCATCATAACATTCTTCATTCATTTCTTTTGCGCTGTCACTGGTACCAGTTGAACGGCAAGGTTGTAGACCTCGGCGCATTCGCCTTTTTCCATCACTTCAGCCAGACGTGTTGAAAATTCAGAGATAAGCTTCTTGGCCTTGGGGATATTTTTTAGATTTGCCGGAAAAGTGATCGAGGTCACGCTGCGGATCTCGACGGGATCACGAAACAAGGACGTCAGTGATTGCTGAATCACTTGCCTTTGGGCCTCACGCAGAACGGCGGAGGGCACTTCATGTTCAGTTGCGATATTAGAGTACTTCGGGCGAAGTTCGCCGTCAGACTTCTCTAAGAGTCCCGCTTTGAGCAGTCTCTCAATAGCGGCTTCAGCAACAAGCGGGGGGATGCTTAGACGATTCGCGATCCATTCTGGCGAAGATTGGCAGCTCTTGGTCGTCAGCAGATTGAAGATGGCAAAATGTTCCCAGTCAGAGATAAGCGAGAAATCTTCATTCTTGAGTTCGCGCAAGGTCGGCGTGTTTTCGACTTTAGATTGAGTCACAAACTCTGCGAGCTGTGTGCGTTGAGTATCATTTAATCCCAGTGCGGTAGCGAGACGCTCTGTCACTTTCTTCCCTGGAATATAGCGTCCCTGCATCAGTTCCCACAAGCGACCTGGAGTCATAGAAAGATCGCGAGCGAAGGCACGCATGGAGTAGCTGGGATTTTTTTTTCTTCTTGCGAGAAAAAAATCATTTAAAAAAGCCGAAACAGTCTGCGGCTGTGCGTGCGAAGAATTTTCCTGCATAGAGGTGCGTTGTTAATATACTTCGGTGCTGTAAGCAATGCCTTAACTGACTCCATGGTAAAAAATGGAGTCAAAAATTTTTTACGAATGATGACTCCAGAATATGTGCCGGAGTCAGAATGTCGATTCCAGGCCGGGACTGTCATTGAGCATAGCTAAGAGTCGGCTAAAATTTGTTTATGAGAAAATCACGCCGAACATTTCTGATCCAAATCATGGCCCTATCGGGAAGTACTTATTTCAATTACTCCAAAGCTTGGGGGTTTGGTAATATTGGTTTCTGGAAAAAGAAGCGTTCGGAAACAGGCCTCTATGCGTGGGGAGCTAACAATTCCTTCCAGTTCGGTGATGGAACGATACTCAGTAAGTCCACGCCCTCTGTCCTCAGCTCTCAGACAGGATGGAACTCTTTTTCCTCTAGCGAAAACTTCAGTTACTACCACTATCTGGGGCGATATTCCGACGGCACTCTTTGGGGCTGGGGGGCTAATCAATTGGGGCAGGCAGGAGTTGGAACGGCTCAGCTCCTTCTATCAACGCCGGTGCAGGTGGGGGCGGGGAATACTTGGAGCTCCGGCGCTCTGACCTACTTTGGCGGTGTGGCGACGAAAAGTGATGGCACACTGTGGGCTTGGGGAACTCAAGTGAGGACCGAGCTCGGGTTTGCCTTTGACCGGCCCACACAATTTGGAACCGAGACGACATGGTCTAAGATTGCAGTGGGATTTTGTACGTCGTTTGGAGTGCGCACCGACGGGACCCTTTGGGGCTGGGGGGAAGGATCCTATTTTGCCAACGGAGTCTCTGGTGCCACAGTGTACTCGCCTACGCAAATTGGTTCTGGCACTGATTGGTCGGATGTGGCTGCGGGATCGTATTGTGGCTACGCTATTAAAACCAACGGAACTCTTTGGGCATGGGGTGATGGATCGGGTGGGAAACTTGGAAATGGGACAACCTCGGGCAGTTCCGCCGTCATACAAATTGGAGTTTCCACGGATTGGAGCAAGATATTTCCGTCAAATAGTGACTGGGTTTTGGCCATAAAAACAAATGGAACACTTTGGGCTTGGGGATGGAATGGCGAAGGCCAACTGGGATTAGGGCACTACGCGCCAGTATCATCCCCAGTGCAGGTTGGAAGTGCGACGACGTGGTCGAAGGTGGCCTCTTACAGCAATGGAACCATCGGCTTAAAATCCAACGGAACAATTTACTCCTGGGGAATCAGTCAGAACGGGGAGCTTGGATATGAAACGAATTTTAGCAGCCCGGTTCAGGTGAGTGGAAGCGGCTGGCAGAAGATCAGCGCCAATGCCTCTGCCGCTGTTGCAATTAAAGCGGATGGGACACTTTGGGCTTGGGGAAGCAGTTCCTACGGTGCCCTAGGACTTCCCGTGAGTAGCGTCTATTCGCCAGTGCAAGTGGGTACCGCCACTTGGTCTGATGTATCGACCGGATGTTTGCATACGTTGGGCGTTCAATCCAATGGGACACTCTGGAGCTGGGGATACAATAGCGATGGGCAACTAGGTAATGGCTCGGTATCCACATTATGGAGTCCCGGCCAAGTGGGCGTTGGCACGAATTGGTCTAAAGTGTCTGCGGGGCTATTACATAGCATGGTGATGAAGTCTGATGGAACCTTGTGGGCTTTTGGATCGAGCGTGTATGGTGGCTTGGGCTTAGGGTCGACAGTATCCGTATCAACTCCCGTGCAAGTTGGGACGGGCTCTTGGAATTCGGTTTCGGCTGCAGGCTATCACACTCTGGGATTGAAAGCTGGCACACTCTGGAGTTGGGGAAGCAATTTGAACTATCAGCTAGGATTAGGTGATGGAGTGGACAGAAGTTCTCCCGTTCAAGTTGGCAGTTTGACTAGCTGGAGTAAAGTTTTTGCGGGTTCTAATAATTCTTTTAGCATCAAATCGGATGGAACCCTATGGGCCTGGGGAGATAATGGGTTGGGTTGTCTGGGGATTGCCGGACCAAATCAAAGTTCACCTGTTCAGGTTGGAAGTCTGACGAATTGGTCCTTGGTGAGTGCTTCAGGAAATTCGACGTTGGCGATCAAAACCGACGGCAGCTTGTGGTCTTGGGGATATAATTCTGACGGGCAATTGGGTTTGGGTGATAAGACTTCTCGAAGTTCTCCAGTGCAAATCGGTGTGGGGACCGCGTGGAGCGCGATGGCCTCACAAGGGGCCCGAGGATACGCCATCAAGTCAGACGGCACTCTGTGGGCATGGGGAAATAATTACGGAAATTATGTCGGAATTGGTTTTGGTACTCCGACACAAATTGGGACGGACACAACGTGGACAGACATCGCAGCCACCAACGTAACCGGGCATGGAATACGCAACTCACAGACACTGTATTCATGGGGAAGTGGCGGTATTGGATTGTTAGGGACGGGATCAACAGTGAATGTTTCCAGCCCAGTTCAAGTGGGCTCTATGACGAACTGGAGCAAAATTTTTGCAGCTCAGCACAATGTATTTTGCACTAAAGCTGATGGAACTTTGTGGGATTGGGGAATTAATTCGAACTACCAATTGGGGCTTGGCGATAATGTATCTCGCTCTTCACCTGTACAAATCGGAGTGGACACCAATTGGAGTTCAGTGGCTGTCGGTTTTGGCTCTAACAATTTGCTCAAAACAAACGGGACAATGTGGGGAATGGGAATGAACATCTCAGGTGCGTTGGGCATCTGCTATTCAAGCTTGGTTCAGGTGGGATCCGCTACGAATTGGTCTAAAGTTGTTGCCTCACTCAGCAGTTGTGTGGCCATCAAATCCGATGGAACACTTTGGGGGTGGGGAGATGGCACTTACGGACAGTTAGGTCTGGGACTGACATCATCGAAGCAGCTACCTGCTCAGATCAATGCAGGCACGTGGACGTCGGCATCTCTCTCACAAGATGGGATGACCTTGGTGGCTCTCAAATCTAATGGCACTCTATGGGCTTCGGGCGCCGGGGGCAATGGAAAGCTCGGAACGGGCAGCACGACAAATCAGTCATCATTGGTGCAGATTGGTTCAGGTACGAATTGGTCTAAAGTGGTCGGTGGCTTCGCTCACTTCCTTGCCTTGAAAACGGATGGCACCCTGTGGGCTTGGGGAGCTGGCGCCAATGGGCGACTGGGATTGGGAGATACGGCGGATCGCAGCTCGCCGACGCAAGTGGGAGCGGGGACCACATGGGCGAATATTTCTGCAGGAGGCTTGGCCTCTTTTGCTTTGAAGAGTGACGGTTCCGCCTGGTCTTGGGGATATAGTTCCAGTGGAATGTTGGGGCAGGGAGCAGCGACTCAAAACTCGTCTCCGGTTCAGATTGGCGCGGGGATCAATTGGACGAAGATCTTCGCCGGGCAGTCGGCGGTGTTTGGCGTGAGGGAGTAGTTCTTAGAGACTCAGTGAAACGGGAGCACTTCGACTGGCGCCCGACAAGCAACAGTAGCCTTAAGACCCCATGCCAGCGCTTTCTGTATAATTGCATAAGACAATCGTGTGGCTTTCTTGCCGTCAGATTTAAAACTAATGTCATCCAATGAGGGGGCATTATGAAGTTACTGCTGATGTCAGCCTTGCTGTCATTCTGGATGGGCGTAGCTGAGGCTGCGGATCAATTTTCAGAAGGCTGGCATTTTCGCGCAAGTATCTATGCCTGGCTTCCAAGTATTTCCGGAGTCAGTAACTTTCCTGAGAGTGGCTCTACAGTGGATGTCGATGCTCAGGATATATTAAAAAATCTCAGTACGGTATTCATGGGGAACTTTGAGGTTAGGAAAAACCAATGGGGATTATTTACGGATCTCGTTTATCTCGAGGCAAAAGACTCGAAATCAGGAACCCAGGATGCCTCCTTTAATGGGCAACCTCTTCCGGCGACAGCTACGGCTGACCTTAGTTATGAGTTGACGGCTACGGTTTGGAATTTAGTGGGAACTTATCTGGTCGTTGACGACTCTGAATTTACATTGAGTGTGTTGAGCGGTCTGAGGTTGCTGGATTTGAAACAAAATGTAGTGTGGACCGTCAGTGGTGATGTGGGTTCATATCCATTGCCAGCGAGATCTGGGGACAACACTGCGCGACTGACCAATTCGGATTTTGTCGTCGGTGTGAAAGGACGATTTTCCTTTGGTGAAGGCAATCGTTGGGTCGCGCCCTATCTTTTTGATGTTGGTACGGGCCAGTCAGATTTTACGACTCAGGCGGTGCTGGGGTTTGGTTATAATTTCGGTTGGGGAGATGTTGGAGTCCTTTGGCGATATCTTAAGTACGACATGGCATCAAGTTCAGAAATCAGAAATCTTGCGGCTTCCGGTCCTGCCATTGGAGTGGATTTCGTCTGGTAGCTGAAATGGTAATGGACGGCATCGAATTCACCAATAGGTCGTTTTAATATATACATATTTGTATAATATATATTCCCAACTAATTCTTTTTTGTTGGTTTGATCTCGTCTAAATTTAGATCCAACAAGGAGACAATTATGAAAAAACTTTTAGGAATCATCTTTACAGCAGCTTTATTGACACCACTTTTTTCTCAGGCTCGTCCAGTTAAAGTGCGTTTTTATGATGGTGGCGGTTTTAACTCTATTTTCTTCACACAGGACTTTCGCGGTGGCGATATGACGACTCAGATGCTGATGTTGGGGCAAACGGAAGAACATCAATTTGACCTTCAAGATCCAATTTACATGGGCTCTGCATATTTACGAGTGGGTCCAGGACTGTACAATGTTGAATGTCCTGCACCTAACGATGGTGCTGCCATGCCAGACAATGTAAACGTGATTGAAATTGTATCATACGGGCCAGCATGGTCTGGACGTTGCTCGGTTCACTATAAAGCAGAGTAGTAGGCAAGGTGAGGATTTCATTCATTTGAAATCCTCTTTCTCTTAAAAAAATGAAGTTGCTGTTAAGCGAAGGCACCGGCATCGGCAAGGGCCTGCAAGGAACCAAGGTCTCGCTTTAAACTCTCGCCCTTTAAAAAGCTGTTCACTGAACAGAATTCTCCAGCATTCAAAGCCTTCACCAGCTTAAGCAAGCCGCTGGATTTGGAACTTTCTACTAGCACACCGCCAAAGCTAAAGAAAAACTTATCCTTCGAGGTCAGAGCTTGTTGCCACAAAATCAAAGATCGATCACTGCGGAGTTGAATCCGTGACTTCGCGGATAATTTAAAATCAACACGTGGGATCGTCTTAAAGCCTTGAAGCGAAATATGTTTCATCCAGGACTTTAAGAAAGTCTCTTGCAGTTCAAGGGCAGTCAGGTTTTTGAGTGAATCAATGGATTTAAGATAAGCCTCAGGCAGCTCTGTCACTTCCCCAGTGGCACCGTGCAAAGATTTAAACGGAGTGGTGACAGTGGCACCCGCAGAGCCAAGCTTGCTACCAAGAAGATCGTTCAGAGGCTGCGCGAACATCTCTTTGTGAGGTTGGTCGACCCAAACGCCAAGACTCCAGGTGGCGCTGAAAGATCCATCCGACTCAGCAATATGCCAAGCCGACGAAGGCCAATAAGTCATATCTCCCGGGCCGACTTCCAAAAGCTGCGAATTTTTTTTGTACTTATCATACTTAAAAGCACGATCTAACCCCGGATTCTTTTTAACGAAGTCAGGCGTCCAAAGGCGAAACCTTTTTAACCCAACTACCGGAAAGCTAAAAACACCGCAGGAATCCACGTGAACTCCGAACGGGGTCTTGCGGTAGTTTCCTAGGTAAAGACCCATTTCAGAGAAACGATTGGGAAAACCAACATGGCGATAGAGCTCATCGGTAAATTCGGTCAGCAGGTCCTGCTTTTTTAGATTCACCTTCAAAAGCTCGTCACACACCAAGCAGTAATCTGAGAACAGGGCCTTCATGCGCGCATGATAGCCTAAAAGGGATTTGTCTTTTTTAACCGGAAGAACTTGCAGAACATCTTCTTCCTCGGCCTTAAACCCATGAATGTAAAACTTAAAACCCTCGGGGTTGTTCAGTTTGCGACAGCGATCGCTATAAAGAACCAAGAGATCAAAAATCTCTGCATCACCCATTTCAAGCAAGCCTGACTTCACGTTCTTTAGAAGTAATGGCTTTTTCTCCCAAATATTCTTTGCAAAGTGACGCCAAAACTTTTGATCCAGAAGGGCAGGTTTTGAGGGGCCTGGGGGGAGTGGTGCAGGTGATGATTTTTGAGCCAAGGGAACTCCAATACGAGGACAGGGATGGACGATATGGCAGGAGAGTCGTTTAGAATGATGTTCGAGTCAAATAAAGCAGATCAAAAGGCACACGGCCTGGGGGATGGCTTGTAAATTTATCAACACCCTTGAACGCCCCTCATAACCCCTTGTGAGGACGAAGGAATTAGCTTAAAACGACTCCTCTGGAGACCCTTCAATGAACTCTGAGGCCGTGACCTTTCAAGACCCTATTCTGACTATCGAACTCAAGCGAGACGTGACGAAGCACCTTAAACAAGGGCATCGCTGGATTTTCGCCAATTGTTTTGACGACGGCCGCTCCATAAAATCAGGCATTCATCTTTTGAATTATAAAGGCGAGGTCCTTGCTTTGGGGATCTGGCAAGGCGATACGCAGTTGCGCTTTCGGGTTCTGGTTTTGGCAGATGAGCCTATTTTTAGACGCAATAACATGAAACGCACCCTGGAATTGTACTTCGATAGCCAATGGCGCAAGGCTGTTGAGATTCGTAAAACCTTTGATTTGGCAGTGACGAATTCGTTTCGCCTGATCAATGGCGAGGGGGATGGTCTTCCGGGTTTGATCGTGGATATTTACAACGATACGGCCGTCATTAAACACGATCACGCCATCATGGAAAGAACTTGGAATGCCCAGGTGATCGCTGAAAAGATTCAAGCCGCCTTTCCGCAAATTAAGTGCGTGTATCTAAAACGTCGCAATGATGCCGATGAAAAAGGTGTGAATATCGTCGGAACCTTAGCACCTGAAGTGCAATTTCTGGAAAATGGTGTTTTGTTCGCCTCTAATATTCGTGATGCCGCAAAAACCGGTTTCTTCCTGGATCAACGCGACAACCGCAAGATGATCCAACACTTCGCGAAGGATAAGACGGTCTTAAACTTATTTAGCTACACCGGTGGGTTTTCGATTTTTGCCGCTAAAGGTGGTGCTAAAGAAGTGACCAGCGTGGACATCGCCAAGGTTGCAATCCAGGCCGTCGATCGAAATTTTGAGATCAACGGACTTCAGACTGTCCACCATGACATCGCCACGGATGCCTTCGCATACCTCGAGCAGCTCAATACCGAAAAGAAAAAGTACGATCTGGTCATCACGGATCCCCCAAGCTTTGCTCCGAATGAAAAATCGGTCGAGCAAGCAAAAGCCGCTTATGCAAAAGTCTTTTCGAATTCTATTAAGCTGGTCAATCCCGAAGGTCTGTTTGCCGCAAGCTCTTGTTCAAGTCATATTTCCTCAAAGGAATTCATGGATATTTGCCAAGAGGCTTTCTCTCGCGCTCGCAAGAAGGCAACGCTGGTCTACATCGGTGGACAGCCAGTGGATCATCCTTATCCTCTGGCGATGGAAGAGCTTCGATACTTGAAGTTTGCACTCTTCCGGTTGGATTAATTTTTTAAAACTAAGGTCGCTTATAATATGGAAACCATTGCCAGTCTTCGTCAGGAAATAGATCAGGTTCACAAGGAATTGTATGCTTTGCTTTTGCGTCGTCGTGATTTAACGATGGCGGTATGGAAGATTAAGCAGGAGCAGGGTTTGCCCTTCTATAATGCAGAACGTGAAGAACAGATTCTTGCGGATTTCGTCAAGCTGAGTGCAGATCAAGGGCAGGACCAGCAATTTGATGAACTTTTAAAAGGCGTGATGAACTCCATTTTAAGAGAGTATGAGAGATACCTGAAGTCCAAATACCCGAAGAATTAGACCAGTCAAGGAAGCTCGTTGTTGCATTGGAGTCTCCTTCCACCCACAATGATGGAAGGAGATAATATGACGAGAAATTTGAATTATTTAACGTTCGTGTGATTGAATATAAAGCAGAGTTAAAAAAGATCCTTCTGTTAACTGAATTCGATCATCTAGAAGCACAAATAAATTCGATAACTCAATTTATTATCGAAAAAGATCTGGCAAGTTTTTTTGTCGATAGCATTTATTTAAAAAGTGTCCTTCGTCTTGTAATAGACGAACACTGGCTACAAAGCCAAAAATCTTCAGAGATACATTTTGAACGTTTCATTAAAAAGTTTTTTAATGCCGAACTAAAACCTCTTTTATTTCTTCATTCATTTTTCTTAAGTTCAAATATCGAAGGAATGCAGACGGCCGTAAAGGCCATCAGTCAAATCGAGAAGTTGATTTTGAACTGTATAAAATCTAAAACTTCTGAATTTCAAAAAACATTCTTGCAGATTTCACTTCAAATGATGTCTGAACTTTATGAGTTGGAACATCAACTGAACTCCGCAGAAAATATAGACGAGGGGAAGGCCAAGCTTTCACTCTATCGGTCCTTTGATGTTTTAGATGAGATTTTTGAATTGGAGTATCAACTGAACGAAGTTCCCTCCATTCTTCAAAAGGAAAGACTTTTCGAAGGTGCCGGTGTCGGCGTGCAGTCCAGCTATGCGACGACTTTGCTGGCATTGCGATATTTGAACTTAAGTAAAGGATCCCGCTTTATTGACTTGGGCTCTGGCTATGGCCGAATTGGATTGGTGGTTGGCTTGATGCGGCCTGATATTCAATTTACAGGATATGAATTTGTTGAGAGTCGGGTCGATATTGCAAATAAAGCCAGCGCCCATCTTCACTTGGATCAACATGTTCACTTTGTGACCCAGGACCTTGCCAGTGCTGACTTTAAAATACCTGCTGCGGATACCTATTACATCTTTGATTCATTCACAGACGCCAGCTACGCAATCATTATGGAGCAACTTCAGGCGATGAGTCTTCACCGAAGAATTACGATTGCAACCAAAGGCAATGCGAAGCTTTGGATGAATAATAAATATTGGTCTGCTCCCCAGGAGTTTAGTGACAGCAATCTTTGTTTTTTCAGATCCACGGCAAGGCCTAGCGCTGAATAAAAAAAAGCCGGAAGTAATTCCGGCTTTTTAATTTTCTAAAAGCAACTCGTCTGCAAAGAGGGGCTTATTTTTTTCGGCTTTGATATTCTTTTTCTCTTTGGAAATGGCTCTCGGAAAGACCATAGCTTTCCACATCTCCAAGATCCTTGATCAAAGATGCCAATTCTTTTTTGCCGTCAATAAAATCCAAGTGTGCTTGAATTTTAGTAATCAGTTCAGCGCCACGTTCTTTCAGGGCTTCGTAGCGAATGTAGCCAAGTCCGAGGGCTTCCCATTCTTTCACGTAGCGAGCCGCTGATTGTGAAGTCCCGTTGTACATCGTATTACGGCACTCTTGATCGGGTTTGATCTGATGCCAGTTTCCGAACTGATCTTTAAGTTTTACATCATGCTTTTCACAAGGTTTGCCGCAATCTTTGAAGCTCGATCCCTTGCTGAGGAATGCTGCAAATACGCAATGCTCCATATGGAAGCTTGGCATGTATTGATATGCCGTTACTTCAAAGCGCTCTGCCTGGCCTGCCTGAATCAATTCGCTGACCTGCAAGTGATTGAGGTCGTAACCAAGACAAACACTGGAAATGCCTTTGCCTAGCAGATACTGCGCCGTCAAATGATTGGCGACATTCAAACTGAAGTCCCCAAGAATTTGTCCTTGGTAAGCGTTTGCCTGCAGATACTGAATGGCACCCAGATTTCTTGCCAAAATCGCATCGGGATTCAAATTCAGTAAGTGCTTCACATTGCGATGCTCGTTGGGTTTCAAAATACGGGTGGTCGCAATGCCGACCTTTAAGCCCTGTTCTTTTAAGACTTTCAAACTTGGTTCAAAATCCAAACCAAACTCAAAGTCCAAAATCGTTAGATTGATTGCAGAAGACTGCAGTTGTCCCGCTTTAACGGCATTGGCGACATCTTCAACTTGTCCTTTATCACGAAGCAACAAGTTGAGTTTCACACCGTGGGCCTTTTGGTTGCTGATCTTTTTTCTGGCAATCCAATCCATCACTTCATTTTGAGGGGCGAGGACTGGTGCTGCGCCATTTTGAACACGCAAGTCCGTCAGTTCTTTGACAAGCTGTTGGCGCAGTTCTTTGATTTGTCGATGAGGTAAGAAAAGCGGTGTCGTGGCATCCAATTCACATTCGAATCCTTCACCACGGAAAGGGCTGCCCATGAGCGCAAAAAGCTCTTCGCGCAAATCAAGCGAGTTAAGTCCTTTGCTTTTTGCAGGCTCACAGATATTTTCAGAAGTAGCAGAGACTGTGTATTTGCCATCTGAGTATTGCACTTTGAGGGGCTGTCCCAGAGAAGCCTCTGCGCGGATATATACCGGAAGACGTTTTTTTCTT
The DNA here is from genome assembly GCF_029531655.1 of Bdellovibrio svalbardensis. NCBI lineage: Bacteria > Pseudomonadati > Bdellovibrionota > Bdellovibrionia > Bdellovibrionales > Pseudobdellovibrionaceae > Bdellovibrio > Bdellovibrio svalbardensis. The sequence goes on along the minus strand of NZ_JANRMI010000004.1, from coordinate 460,443 downwards.
TGTTTGTCTTCCACGCTCAGAGTCACATCTTTTTTAAGATCTTTATCGTGGTTGTAGAACACGCGAGCGCCCAAGTAGATGCCATCCATTGCGATGTCTCTTGAAAACTCAAGCTCAAACCGACGAGGGGAGAGAGTCTTAACCGCAAAGACAAATCCGCCTTTTTCAACGCTGTGACCATTGCGATCTTTGTAAACCCAAAGAACACCGTCACCGGCTTTAATAAAGTCCGCCTTCAAACCTTGTTGAATGTTTACGTCTGTGATTTCAACTTCAAGGGAGTTTGCATTCACACGAAGAATTTTGCCGAACTCAAATCCACGATGGGAGCTGAAGGTGCCCTCGACCAGTTCCTGGTGATTGACCCCGTGGAACCAGCCACTGTAGAAACCGCGCGAGAAGGCGGAGGCCATTTGCTTCTTCATAAGCACGGGGCTTGAAAGTGCGTGGTTGGATTGAGCGGAGGTGATGGCTTCGTCAAAACTGCGGGCTGCAGTGGCGACGTACTCTGGCGTTTTGAGGCGTCCTTCAACTTTAAAGCAGTCAACGCCGGCCTCTAAAAGATGTGGCACTTCATTGATGCCGCAAAGATCCTGAGGGGATACCAGGAATGATTTTCCCTGAAGATCGCGCTTTTCACCATCGACATGCATTTCGTAGGTGAAGCGGCAGCTCTGGGCGCACTGACCGCGATTGGCAGAGCGTCCGCCAATACCTTCAGAAGTAAAGCATTGTCCAGAATAGCTCACGCACAAAGCGCCATGAACAAACACTTCAATTTCTTTGGTTGTATTTTGCTTGATTGCCTGAATTTCTTTAATAGAGTTTTCTCTGGCCAAGACAAAGCGTTGAATACCTAAGTCATCCAACCAGCTGATGGCTTCAGCGTTCGTGATACTCATTTGCGTCGAGGCGTGAATGCGCTGCCAAGGAGCCATTTTACGAACCAATTGCACGAGCCCCAAATCCTGAATGATAAAGGCATCGGGCTTAAGAGGAAGAATTTTTTCCAGAACTTCGACGGCCGCCTGAAGTTCGTTTTGGAAGACGAGGATATTAAAAGCGAGGTTCACTTTCACGCCATGAAGGTGGCAGGTGTCGATGATCTCTTTGACCTCTTCAATTTGGAAATCGTGACTTCTACCGCGAGCATTGAACCCGGGGACCCCCATAAAAATGGCATCGGCACCATTGTGGATGGCAGCAAGAGCCATATCCTTTGTGCCTACGGGAAGTAATAGTTCGGGGCGTTTCAAATTTTGTATTTCCATGGCCTTTTTTTACCAGACCTTGCTATATCGGCAAGGGGAATCTGGCAGATCCTTGAAATACGAAAAATGGGCTGTCTCAGAGAGAGTTTTTTTCATTAATTTTGAAGCTGAAAATGGATTCTGAGCCGGCCTCTTAGTGAGTACTTCTTTGCAATGCTGAATTTGTAAATTGACCCCGGGCCTTGGGGCTTTCTATAAGGCTCTCATGACGAAATTAGCGGTTTTTTTATATTCTTTCCTGGTCATATTCCTTCCCCAAATGTCTCTCGCAGAGGCACCAAAAATCTGTCATGCCCTTCTGAAGGGGCAGGTGATCCCCACGGACGTGATTCCACTGGAAATTCCTCAGGTTTTTTATCCTAATGATCCTGGTCACTCTCGTCCGGCCATGTGGAATGGGGCTCTTCGTATGGAGTCCTTCATCAGTCCGGCGGCTCGTCCCATCACTTGTGGAGTGCCCTATGCCCACTTGGATTTCGGTAGGGTGAATGCCTTGGGCACCATGCCTCCTTCGATCACGACTTACCCGTGGGTAAAGATTGGCTATGACGGGAAACCCGCAACCGTGGCACCTATCGATATGGTCGCAACTCCATCAGACAGCTATGAGTATCCGCTCCCCTTGGTGCATTTCATTGGTGAATCCATAGTTGTTGATCTGGTATCGCCTGATGGAGTGTCTGACATTTGTAATTACAACTCCATCCCGCTGCCATCTCCTATGGTGAAGAGCTCAGTCATAGAGTTTGATGCTTCCGCCCGCTATTGGAACGTGACCACTGATGGTGAATATCGCTGGGATGGGAATGTCTTTGGGAAAATCATGAATCCGCAAATTGAAATTCAAAATCCCTCTGTCACTATTGTTTGCAACGATACGTTCACTTATGAAGCGGAGTTTCAGTGGCCTTATGTTATTACTGACGAAAACATGGGGATGCTGTGCCCCGGCTCTGTGGATCGACGCATGAAAATGCATGGAGAGTTTGGCATTGTCGATGATAACAAAGTCGTCGGCTATATTGATGTCGAAAAACCCACTGTCACTTCAACCGGGGGGATCTCGGGATCCTACAGCGGAGAGAGCTTTTCTATTTACGTTGAAGGCAAACTCTATACAGACGCCGATGGAAAAAAACGTGTGGACCTGCCTTACTTCAAAGGTGGCGCGGGGATTAGCTGGAACTACACTTGGACTTGTCCCTTTGGCACCATCAACGGGAATCTTCCTGCTGCAGCATCAGGGTATTTGGATGTGATCGACTACGAAGCCGAGACCGAAAGTCCTACCAACTTTGGTCACTTCATTCTTGATGCCGACCTCGATGATCAAGTCCTGACGGTGGATAAGGGCGGGCAAGGGATCGTCACCTTCCACCGTGTCTGGAAAAAGAAATAGCAAATTGATTCCAAACTGCGGAACAGACCAGTTAACTAATTAGCGGGCACTATCGCAATGTCGGTTGTGTTTGCGGGTGGGGCGCGGAAGGCCTTTCCTGCTCCGCGAACTTGTTCCTTGGGACCGGAGATCGAGAACGCGCAATAGATCGGGCCGCCATCGGAGAGACCATCGATTGTGTGATTGGCTGTGTGGCGAGGTACCAATTTTTCTTTGCCGCTATCTAAGAGAATATTCCCATTACTAATAATTTGAGTTCGGATCACGACGGATTTATCACCTACATTGGTGAGGTTGCAGGCAAACTTATAAGGGGCGGCCACCCAAAGTGTTGGGGTAAAAAGGGAGTCGGCATTTGCAGTCGTTGCCGCAGTAAGACTCATGGTTAGTGTAATAGCCTTCCAGTTCATGACGACTCTCTTTCTCAGACTTCTTGGCGAAGTTGTGTAATTGCCTTTGGTCTGATTTTAATGAGTGAGAAGTCGCGCTCTCAATGGCAAACATTGTGTTCTTTTGCAACTCTTCGAAAAATTCACACAGGTCAATTCGCACTTTCTGCGCCGGTGTTGTCGCACAGGGCCTTCGCCAACTCAAGGGACCGGCATCGATCTGATTTGAGTGACTTCCTTACAATAGGTTTTTATGGTGACTTGCTGGGAGTTGATCTCAATAAAGTGCGGGGCGATCATCCATGAACCACTGTTGAAATAGGTTCCTTGGGGCAAATCCATCTTTCCGGCATGGTGAGTGTGACCAAAGATGATGGAATCAAAACCCCGTGCGCAAATTTCATCAGCAGCAATTATAAAATCCGGTTTTTCTCCCGGCAGACCTTCCACTTCAGATTTGCCTTTGAAAAGATGGCGGATTTTGGATTGAAGTTCTTCAAACATCATCCAAATTTTGTAGGCGCGGGGACTGATCATTAATGGAAATCCACCCAGCCAGGTCATAAACTCGTAAAGCTCGGGACGCTTGACGAAGAAGGGATCATAGAGATGACCGTGCTCAATTCGAATGCGCTGTGACCCGCACTGAACATTCAGGAAGGGCGCCAGTATCAAAGGCCCCCAGTCTTCCAAAAAGTTTTCCAGTACAATGTCATGATTGCCGACGATATAGAAGACTCTGTTGCCAGCTCGTGAGATGGCTTTGACGGCTCTGAACACTTCAGGAACGTCTTCGGCCAGACGGCGAAAGGAAACTTGCGCGATCTCGAGGCCGTCTCCATTGATACAGACGTCATAGTTGTTTTCAGCAGCCCAATATAAGAACTCAATAAGTCTTTTCTTGGCGCTAGAGAAGGGATTGCCCAAATGCAGATCTGAAATAACCACCATCTTTTGAGTGGTAACATCAATAATCATAAAGAAGACTCAACCAAATCTTGCACGTCTGTTTTATTCAACTGCTCTGCTGTAACCAAGACCATTAGTTTTTCATTTGTTTGACGAATACGACCGCTGAGATGTTTCATCAACTCAAAGGCAAATGTAGGATCTCTGCGAATTTTTAACAGGAAGCTGCCGGGATCAAAAACCAAAAGGGTGGTATCGCCGACGGCACGAGCGGAGGCCGAACGAGGCAGGGATTCCAGCAAGGACATTTCGCCCGCCATACTGCCTCTCTCGATGGTAGCAAGGATAACTTTGTTGCCTTCTGCAGTTTTGAAGACTTCAAGAGCGCCTTTTTGCACGATGTACATTTCTCTGCTCAAATCACCTTCGCGGAAAAGAATTTCCCCGTCCTTGAGCTTAACAATTTGTTGATCCGTAAATCTTTTGCCGCGAGAAGAACTTGAATTAAACATAGATGCATAGGCTATCAAGTTTTCTTGTTCATTCCACCGAGCTTAAATCAGTCTGGTCAAAAGTACCGTGGAATGAGGTTGATAATCTTGCCAAGAGACTTAAGTCCGACAATCTACACGGGTCCGTATCGCTTCTGTAATTTGAAGATCCTCGTCTGAGCCCCTAGGATTCGAATTAAATCAATCGCTTAAAGAATGGAGGGACCATGATAAGAAAACGAACTCTGTTAGCTGCAACGCTTTGTGTGAGTGCCGTAGCCTTGAGCGGAACTTTCGCCAGTGGAAAGGACCGTCTTGTTGAACTGTTTGACAAGATTATTCATAGTAATTCTTCGCGTGAACTCTCGGAAGGACAGAAGATCTTTCGCTATGACACCTTTGGCAGTGAAGCATTCTGGGGAGGCAAGCTCCGCATTCACGACGCCATAAAGGGTGAAAAAAATGGGGGTGTGGGACCTGGAGTCAGTCCAAGGACAGCACTCAGTGTTGGTTTAAAAGTGGATGTCGATTCTCTATCTAAAGACGTTCTTGATGCAATTGCACAAGGAAAAGTGGATCTCGATGATCCTAATACGAGTTTGTTACTTCTAAAAGAAGACGCAATTATTGGTCTGAAAGGATTTTTCAACCAAAATGGACAACTTTCCTCTGTAGGTATTCAGTGTGCATTCTGCCATTCGACCGTTGATAATTCTTTTGCACCGGGACTGGGGCATCGTTTGGATGGTTGGCCTAATCGTGACCTGAATGTGGGGGCGATCGTTAATCTTTCCCCTGATCTCAGTGTGGTGAATGATCTCTTGGGCGTTGATGATGCCACAACTCGAAAAGTAATTCTTGATTGGGGCCCGGGTAAGTTTGATGCAGAGCTATTCTTAGACGGTAAGGCATATCGTCCAGATGGAAAAACCGCAGCGACACTCATCCCGCCAGCTTTTGGCTTAGCTGGCGTGAATCTTCATACTTATACTGGTTGGGGATCTGTCACATATTGGAATGCCTTTGTTGCTAATTTAGAAATGCATGGTCAGGGAAATTTCTTCGATCCACGTTTAGATGATCCCGTCAAATTCCCGATCGCCGCTCGAGCAAAAATGGGACATACACAAAGTTCCAACGATCAAATTACCAGCAAGCTTGCGGCTCTTCATTATTATCAACTCTCGATTCCGGCACCAGCCGCTCCGACCAATTCCTATGACCAAATCATGGCGGGGCGGGGGCAATTGCTATTCAATGAGAAGGCGAAATGCGCAACCTGCCATACACCGCCGCTTTATACAGAACCTGGTTGGGATATGCATAAAGGGGAGGAAATTGGTATAGATGAGTTCCAGGCCTTACGTTCCCCAGATGAACGCTACCGCACAACACCTTTGAAGGGACTGTGGGCCCATGCAAAAGGTGGATACTATCACGATGGGCGATTCGCAGACCTGCCAGCCGTGGTGGACCACTACAACAATCATTTTAGCTTAGGCTTGTTGGATAACGAAAAGGCAGACCTCGTTGAGTTTTTAAAATCTTTGTGATCGCGAGCAAAGGGTACGGCTTGTGACTAAGCCGCACTCTTTGTGCTAGAGATTTGCAAGAGAGAATGATGCTGAGGTTTCTCAACTTCGACAAATTGATCAAAGTTTGCAATAAAGCGCTCAAAGCTTTGGCTCAATTTAGGCTCCGAGAGCTGAGCCATTTCCTGTTGAATTTCATTGCGTGTGCCTTCGCCACAGGCATTTAGAATTGCCGGGGCCAGGAATGGTAAAAGCTTAGCCGCCGCAGCAAGCTCTCTGGATTTGGTGCTTAAGCAGAATTTGCGAATCGAGTCTGAAGACCAATAGCTTAAAAAGGCGAGGTGGGTGCCTTCGCGGGCCAAGACCTGGCGCATCTCTGGGTGGTTTAGAACCACTTGATGCATCCACATTGCCTCATCCTGTCTTGAAAAGACGGACCAGACTTCACGAAACTTCGCGATCTTAAGTGCAAACTCTGCATTCGAGACGCTGCCAATTTTTCGTTGTTTCCAGCTTTCCAACTCATTCAAAAGTTGAGCATCTGTGACATTGGGATAGAGCAAGGACTTATCTAAAATTTGGCGAAGCATTCCAGGCTCAGAAATTTGCGCAAAACGACGGCGCATCGTCTGTGGAAGGTGAACCAGGAGGGCCACCTTGCAAGGTTCAGACAGGAAGTCAAAGGCCTCGAGAAGGTCCTTGTCGTTCCAATCCTGAATGAATTCAAAATCAACATGGCGAGGTTCGCGCTCTATCAACTGTCCAACAAGCAACTCGGAGTAAATTTCCTGATAGAGATTCACTTGCATGAAGGTATCAAGTTCTTGAAGATTCGCGAGGGCCTTCGGCAGAGACAGGTGAGCATGAGCTGGCAGAAATGGCGCTTGGACTTTGGATGCCTCGGGCATGGAGGCGCTGCCTTCTGCCAGCGCTTCCAAATAGGCAGCCATCTTAAGATAGCTTGGGTTTTCTTTATCCGTCCAACTTGCCACGAGGGTTTCGATCTGACGTTGAATTCCAGGACTGATCCACGCAATTTTTGTTTTCAATGTGCGGATCAATTCCTTTTGAATGGCTTCATTCGGATCAGTTTGTGCTGGTAAAGATTCAAGGGATCTTTCATCAGTTCTTACACGCTTGCGGCCTTGAAGGTGCCAGACCAGAACAAAGGCACAGCCCAGAAACATCATGCCCAAAAGATTCTGATAGCGACTGATTCCGGACCATTTTGAAGAGTTCTCGTCAGTCTGATTATGATTGTTTTTATTAATGATGTTCGACGGTCTGATGAGAACTTGAGATTGCCCTTGAGCTCCGAAGCTTGAGTGCACCCAGTTTTTTAACCACTCCTTTAGATCGGCTTGGTATTTGGGATCGACTTGATCTGAAAGACCCAGTGTGACCACCAAAGATTCAAGTTCGAAGGGGCGATTGTTCTGACGGCTGGCTTGATTAAGCTCAGACGCGTACCATCGCTGCACTTCTTCTGCTGTATTTGCCGAATCGAAGCGTTTTTTAAAAGTGGGAAGGGACTTGCGTTGGAGCTTCGCTTCCACGGTGATATCAAAATAAGATTTTTCCAATCTTGTTTTTAGAGTCTGCTCAAGTCGTTCTGAGATCGACTTTTCAAGATGAAATTTTTCATCGAGTTCGCTCACCATGTTTTGGGAATGGGCTGGCATGGCCGGAAAAAGAAGTAGAGCCAGCGTGAAAATACTTTTCCTGAAACGCACTAAAGTCATGGCAAAGGTCCCCTTGTATAAGGACTATCGGAATAAACTGAGAATTTTTATAGATTCCGGATTTTTTATTATAAAATCATAATGAAAAATGAGACTGGATGAGCCGATTTTCATTCGAGAATGAGCCTCGGACGGGAGAGCACGGAGCCTCTAGTCCAGCCGCCTAGGTTAAGATCCAGTGGTCTGGGAGTGTATTAATTCAAAAAAACAACGGGGCTGAATTTTAGCTGATAGCTTATAAGAAGGAGGCTCTTATGCCGGAAACATCCATTCCTCCGCAAGAAACAGTCAAGCCCGAAGTCTCTCCAAAGAGTCCCGAGAGTGCATCGAAGATTTCAGGGCAATCCGCAAAGGAACAAACTATTGAACAAAAGATCACAGGCAGTTGGAATAAAAGAGATGGGGTCATGAGTGAAGTGATCGATAGTGAAGGACATCGGGTGCACATCAATCACTATTAAGCGGCGAAGAAAAGGAGCAGAAACCTGCTCCTTTTTTTATGAAGCCAATGCCTGAAGGAATTGTTTTTGTTTTTTATAGGCTTTGAATAGTTCCCAGTATTGTTTGAGCTTTCTCTCTTTCAGAAATTTTTCCGGTTCTTCGTTGGCCTCCTGCCAAAGAAAACGCAATTCTTGATCCATTTGAACTAATTTGTTTGAGATATCTTGATTGCTCATAAGACCTCCTTTGTGAGTTCTTTCTATGAAACTAAAGAGCTAATTCCAGGCCAAATTCCAAGCTGTTGAAATGACAAGGTTCTCAAAATGGATCGCCCACTTTCATTGGCACAAATTGGGAAGTTGCAGTTGGCAGCCTCCAAAAGTTGGCAGGTTCAACCGATAGGTTGGTCATGTCAAAAGCGCACGAATTATTAAAATTTATAGGCAGCTCAGCTCAGGTCTTTTTTGATAAAAACGAAGGCGAAGGGATTGTCGCAAGAATCCTGGATCTTTGCATTCAATCGACAGGAGCGGATCGAGGGACTTTGTTTTTTGATCCTCAATTTAAGTTTGAACAGCACCTTAAATATTTGAATAGCTATATCGCGACGGGTGTTCGCAATCACACCATCGTGATCAACACAGAGCAGGGGATTGCGGGAAAAGTCTTTCGCGATCAAAAAAGTCATTTCACCAATAATGTGAATCAGGATCCTGATTTTTTTGAAGGGGTCGATTCCAAAACCGGCTACAAAACTGAAAAACTTTTAGCGGTGCCTTTACATTGGAAAGACGGAAAGGTTATTGGCGTCATCGAAGTGTTAAACAAGCTCGAAGGCGATTTTGATGAAAATGATCAGTATGCCCTCGAAGCTCTTTCTATGTTGGCGACGATTGCATTTGACAACTATGAGCTTCACCAAAAAAGTGAGGAATCCGAATCCGCCATTGAGCATAGAAAAAATATTTGGCGAAAAAGCATTGCCTCCGTCAGTTTGCGATCGAAGTCTGCCGAACTACAAAAGATCTATGATCATATCGGCGACTTTGGCCGCTCTGATTCAAATATTCTGATCACTGGGGAAAGTGGTTCTGGTAAAGAAGTCATTGCACGTTTGGCGCATCATCATTCCGGTCGCCGCGAGGGGCCTTTTATCGCAATCAACTGCGCGGCAATTCCAGAGTCGCTGTTCGAAGCTGAACTTTTTGGGGTGGTAAAAGGGGCCGCAACCGGCACCATGCCTCGCCAGGGTCAGATAGAATTGGCGCATCGAGGCACGTTGTTTTTGGATGAAATTGGCGAAATGCCCATTGAAATGCAAGCCAAGCTTTTAAGGGTTTTGCAAGAACGAAAGGTGCAACGCCTGGGTTCTAATGAGCCTCCTCGGGCTGTGGATTTCCGTTTGATTTGTGCAACCAACAAAAATATTGAACGACAGATTCAAGAAGAGAAGTTTCGCGAGGATCTTTATTATCGTATCAACGTCGTCAATTTGGTGGTTCCTTCTTTGCGAGATCGAAAAGGGGATATACCCGAGCTCGCGGGCGTGATCATTGAGCAGCTTCATCAGAAACGCGGATGGAAGCGACGTTCGATCAGTGATGAGGCGATGCTCAGACTTGTCGAATACAACTGGCCAGGGAATATTCGTGAATTGGAAAATAAAATTGAAGCGGCCTGCCTTTCTGCCAGAGATCGCGCGACCTTGCTGCCAGAGGATTTTCAATTTAGGACCACTCCCTCTTTGGTTGTCGTTCCCTCCATGGCTTCCGAAGACCTCTTTAAACGATTTGAGAATATGAACCTAAAGGAAGCCCGTGAGGTCTTTGAAGCAGAGATGATTCAAAGAGTGATTCAGAGTGCTTTGGGCAATAAATCAGAGGCTGCGCGCCGTCTTGGTTTGTCGCGCGAAGGTCTCAGAAAGATACTCACCAAAAAAGTCGCGTAGGCGATGCCTTTGAAAGTGGGCGCCAACTTGGCAACTAAAGTAGGCGCCTTAAAATAAGACCACAATGAATTCAAGAACTTAAAAGTTGGCCGGATCCTTGCCTCCTTGAATGGTGACGCAAACGCAATTGCGTTCAAACCTAACAAGGAGAGTACTGTGAACTTTAAGGAATTGAATAAAATCTGTGCTGTGACTTCGCTTTTGTATACCTTTGCCTTGGCTGCCTGTCAGGGAACCGTTGCCGGTGACACCTCATCATCTTCTAACGTGGTGAGTGCGGAAAAACCGTCTACTGTTATGGCGGTGGTTCAAGATGCTGTCGTAGCTGTGGGCGAGGGGTTGGTCGCACAACAGGGCCAGGTTCAAGGTGCGCAGGCTAAAGTGTCTATTCAGCCAGTGTCTATGCAGTCTTTAATTTCAGATCAGCTGTGCGATCGCAACGCTATGCCGTTGAATGTTGATGGCACTTATATGGACAGCCAGGGTGCCGACTATCCTTCAAGACTTTTCTATTGCAAACTTGCGAAGAGCACGTCGTCTCCTGAATCTATCCCAGGGGCACTGAAACAGATTAAGTCCATTTCTTGCGCGGTGGAAAGAGCGGGGGTGGTCTATGACAATCAGGAGCATCAAGTGACTGTTCAAATGGACTCCAATTGCTTTAGTCCGGAGCAATTACAAGATATGGGTGTGACGACATCTATGAATGTGACCCTTCGCGCTTCGAAACCTGCATTCTTTAACTCGTACTACGACACAGGTATCTCAATTAAAACTGCCGAGTTCGGCGAGTATAGATTCGCGGCAAAAATTGTGGGCACCACTGTTGAGTTTTTGACGTCAGAAGATCAAACAGCGAACAGCGCCAATAAGACGGGTTCATTCGCGGCAAGCTTTGATATTCTCACAGGCGAATTGCGCTACGAAAGTCGCTCGGATCGTTACTTGTGTGCTGAAATCAGCTCTTGTGGTTGGTCTCGCCATGACAGAATTTTGGCAACTGTCGCGATGAGCAATGGTGTGATTACGGCTGTTTCGAATATCCAAGGGGCTTCTGCGGATGTTTATGATGGTCGCAACGGACAATACTCTGCTCGTTCTTCAACGATTAAAGGGAATCTTGCGGATGGATTGAAGGCTCGTTACTTCCATGTTCAATCGACAAATGTCGATGCGGACCTTGGTGACTCCGCAAAATACTCGGAAGTCGTGAACAATCGTTGTTACACGAATGGTTCAGATCAAGGCGACTGCGGTGCGAATACCGGTATTGCGTTCCCTCAAAATGGTCCTTTTGTTTTCGGTCTTCATCCGACAGCCAACGCGACGACCTCTTTGAGCTGGGCGGCACAACTTCAAGGGTTGAAATTCAGCTCGGTCACGTTCGCAGATGTTCAATAAGCTGATAAATTTTAGTGGCATGGGCTCACCCTTCTGGTGAACCATTAAATGAAAAACCGCGATGACCAATGATCATCGCGGTTTTTTACTTCTGCGCCGGTGTAGCATATTGTCAGGGGCCAATTTGCTACGGGTGGTTGTGATAACTTATTTAATCTCTCTTAATTTAAATTCCATCTTAGGAATCAGGATGCCACCGCCAAAACCCAGTTTAATGGCAACGTGAAAGAGGTCATGGGCTCTATTTTGCGCGGGCATCCAAGAACCTTCAAGACCTAGAAAGGCTTCCGCCACCAAGCCCAAGCCGCGACCATAAATGGCGCCGTGAAGTTCATCGACATTGACGCCGTTGGGAATGAAGGTGAACATCCATTTATAGGCAACTTCAAACTTCAAGCCTCCATTATGGAAATCACACAAGAACATTTTGGGAATATGCACGAGCTCTGAAGAACCCGGCACTTGAATGTTAGCGTCGAACAACCAAGTGTCATGGTCCATCAGCAGCGCTCCGTTCAATCCAGCGGCGTAAAGATAACCTTTAATCGGAAGCTTTTGATCGGGTTTCAGCGCAAACTGTTTTTGCAAAGTCAGGATCAAATTTTCAATTTGTTCAGAATTGAGCGAAGTGTTCTTGCTGAGTGATTCAACTAATTGCGCCTTCGACATTCCTTCGTCATGGTCAAAACTGGCGGCCAGAGCTGTGTGAGCAGTCAATAGCAAGGTCAAAACTGGGATGAGGCAAAGCTGCATGAAATATGTCTTCATAGTATTGTTGGCTCCTTAAGAATGCGGTTTCATTCTTACTTCTTATAGTGAAAATTCAAACAATTTCCAACTTATTACAAGAAGACAATTAAGTTTGTCCAGGATGCTCCGAAAGAGGGGTAACTAAATATTGTTTACAGGAGAGTTTGTGAAAAATTGGTTAAGCTTTCTTTTGGTTGTGTCTTCAATTGCTATGAGTGGTTGTGCCACGATTGTTAAGTCAGAAAAGATTCCTGTTCGATTTGTTGGGGGGCTGCAAGAGGGTGATACACAAATCAATATGCCCGATGGTCAGTACAATCTTAAAAATGGTCAAACGACTGTTCTTGTTTCGCGCTCTAAGGAAGATATCCCAATTACAGTGACATGTAATCAGCAGACTCGAGAAGGAGTCATTCAAACCAAGTATGATGCAGTAGCCGGCGTTCTTGGAAATATAGTTTTCGGGGGACTGATCGGGATGGGGATCGATGCTTATAATAACAAAGCTTATGATCCGCCATCGATTTATAATTTGAGTCCTCTGTGCCATCAGCCAGGCAGTAATCCTGTCGTTGACACCAAAGAGACCTCGGATAAAAACAGAAGTCCAAGTTCTAACTAAAATATTTATTTGTAACTAAAACAACGAAAGGCGTTAGATGAACTAACGCCTTTCGTTGTTTTGGGATCTCGCTCTGTAAACTGCGGCGAGCCAGTCATTCCCTAGCGCAGATTTCAGCGTCTTCTGTGTTAATCTCCAGTGCGACTCCGGCCAAGGAAGAGTTTGCTCAATAAATATAATCAAGTGTCAGTAAGCGGTGGACGTTTTTTAGACCGTCGGCCAAGTTGATTCTCTTTTTACCGAGCGCATAATGATTGGAAATAGGAGGTTCCTATGGGTCGCTTAACAAAGTGTCTTTTGTTGCTGTCACTGATGTTATTTACCGGATACAAGGCGCATGCGAATCCAGAAGATGCGGAGATTGTCTTCACGGAAGAGCAATTGCAGACCCTGGGCTGCATTGATAACTACTACAACTATGGAAGTGTCTGTGTGGGTGATTCTCAAATGGCTGAGTTCTGGATCACTAATGAGTACAATTGGACAATCCAAGTTACAAAAGTTTCAGTGCCTGGATATGATTTCTTTAAAGAGTCCCACTGTCCTCCCTTCCTTGCACCTGGGGAGTCCTGTTATGTGAAGGTCGAATTTCACCCTCGGCTCATGAAAAGCTACGCAGGAACTCTGACAATTGTGACAACCGAGGATATCTATCGTTGGAATCTCCACGGTCGGGGAGTTGAGTAGTTCTTTTGAAGTCTTTTCGATATGCAGGTACTGAAAATAGGCAAGAATGCCGCTGGCAAGGTGGGCCACTGGAACGCTTAAAAGAAATTGAAGTTCTGACTCTGGCAAGTTGGTACTCCATGAGCGCATCCAGTGGGCAGCATCCGTGCGGGGGGTGTTAGTTGAAGGTTGTAAATCTAGAATTTTACTTGGCAAGCCTCGGAGTCATAAAACTCCAATGGATTTTCGGACGTTTTTAGAATGTCATGAAGACTGCTAACCATTTCGTCCTCATTGGATTCAAATTTCACAGTTAGAATTTCGGACTTTGCGCCAGGAACAATAAGAATATTTAAAAAGTTTCCGTTGGCTAAGGAAAAGACCACTTTGTCCGCTGCGGCGCTGACGAGCTGGGCATTATGAATAGATCCATAGGATTCCGTGGAAACTCCACCAGATACATAGGGATGGCCCTTCACTCTATTTGTGAGGACGGATCTTTTCAGGTCATAAGAATCGCCGTTTTGTTCGATGGTGAAAGAGGAAAACTTTTCGTTGCAGTTCAAGATAGCTATTGATTCTGAAGCTTGAGCGAGGGAACCGACAGTGAGTATTACCAGCAACATTAATTTTTTCATAAAACGTCTCCAATATGTTTTGTTTATCTAATTTCCTGTCTCTTCTAGGCGATGCAATAAGTTATGTAAATTAGATGTATTATATGATATTTATCTAATTATTGGATAGATTAAGACGGAGGTTCTATGGAGCTAAATTATTTGCGGGTGTTTTTCGAAGTAGCCAAAGACGGGCGCTTTACGGAGACGGCAAAGAGGCTTCATATCAGTCAATCCGCTCTCAGTCGCTCTGTGGCCCTGCTTGAAGAAAGCGCCGGGGTGAAGCTGTTGGATCGCTCCAAGCAGGGGGTTAAGTTGACTTCCAAGGGCGCGGAAGTTTTCCGTCTGTGTGAGGAGATTTTTCAAACGGTCCATCGGATCAATGAGGTCTGCCGCGGGAGTCAGGAGGTCTGCGAAGGGCCTTTGCGGTTGGCCGCGACCGATCATATCGTGAACTATCTTTTGTTGCAGCCGTTGCAAAACTTTCGCAAGGACTTCCCTTTGGTTGTTCCGGTTGTTTCTATAGGTGCGCCGGATGAGATCATTGAATCCGTTTTAAATGATGACTGCGAGTTCGGTCTTTCATTTGCCAAGGTGGTAACGCCACAGATAGCTTATGAAGCTCTCCACGCGGAGCCGATGTCTTTGGTTGTCCACCCTGAGGTATGGCAAGAATGCAAAGGGCCTAACCAGGCGGCGACGCTTAAGAAGGTTTTGAACAAAGTCGGCTATATATCTTCCATCGGGGCTCTTGGCCAAAAGCGGGGATCGCGTGTGCTGTTCGAGATTTTCGGAGAAATGCCTCGCATTGGTTTTGAAGTCAGCGGTCAGGAAGAGCAAAAAAGAATTTGTCTCGCCGGTGGCGGAGTGGCTTATCTTTCGCGCTTTATGGTGGAGCGGGAAATTAAGAATGGCCATCTTCATGAAGTCACTATCGAGGAGCCACATGTATTTAAACTGTGGCTGGTCACTCGCAAGGGGAAGGTCATGAGTCTGCCAGGAAGAAGATTTCTGGACAGGCTTCGCGCGCAGTGGATGTGATGCGAGGTAACCAGAAGACCTGAATTAAATAAGTGTGAAACACTGTCAAAGCCGTGCTGCAAGCTGTAAGAGAAGTCGCAAAAAGAGCCAATAAAATACATCGTGTCATACAACTGGATAAAGCAAGCACTGTGCCCCTTCAGTTGTAAATGAGTGAGAGGACGGTTTTATAAACTGACGATCTCATGGAACTCGTAAAGCTGATTTACGATATATTTGTACTATGCAATTGGCGAATGTCTCAATTTGAGAGTTTTCTTTTACGAAGAGAATCTATGAATTTCCAGCAACTTACCTCTCTAAAATTGCTCCCTGAAACTAAGTGAACGGTGACAATTTTAAGTCTTACATTGTGGCTTAAACGGTCGCCCCAGCCTTATAAGCAAATTAATCATGTTTGGCGCGGGAATGCTTGTTGTATTAGAAGTTCCTCGAATAGATCGTTGCTATGGAGTTTAGGGTAATTCAGCCCACCAACTTTGCAACGGCATCATTTTAACAAAGGAGAATAGTATGAAGATTTCTAAAGCACTTGGTTTCGTTTTGCCACTTTGTCTTGTGGGTTCTTTCGCACATGCCGCGTTCGATATGGGCAAACTTCAATCTTTGAATGGTCGTTCTGGTCAAGGCACGAACGCCTACGAAAAAGGAAATTTTGCTTGTACTGTTGAGGTGAGCAAAGAGGACAACGCTCTGAGCATCGTACAACGTGATGCTTATGCTTCCACTATGCTTATCTTGGGTGATTTTGTAGAGAAAGCGGAACAGCAAGGCTCTGCAGTTGTTTTGCAAACGAACTCAAGCAATCCTTCTAAGTCTGGCCTTTGTGGAGACTTCATGAGTGCGAGAGGTTTGGTCACTGTGGCAAAAGTCAGCAAAGACGAAGTGACTATTGCAATGTCATATCGCTGCGGTTTGATTCCAAAAAGAAATATCGACACTTTTACTTGTAAGTTAAAGTAGTAGGCGATTTAGATCACAAATAATCATTGAGCCGAGGACGAAAATCCTCGGCTTTTTCGTTTTTGCTTTAAGAGATAAGGTGGCCCGTGGTTTGCTTTTATAAGGCCCTATGAGGTTGACCTTTATCATTTCATTTTTAGCGACGCTTATTCTAAGCTGCAGTGGCTATGGCAAAGTCCAGGTGGCCTTTTTTGAGCATCGGACAAAAGATGGACAGCTCCAGCCTATCGAGGCGGGTGGTCAACTTTATCATGTCGCCGTCCAGTACAACGACAAATGGCTCAATGCGCACCCTTACTACGGAGTACAGGAAGTCGACGATGTTCGTAAGATCGGCGATCTTTATTCTATTATAGAGATCGATCAGGATGTTCCATTAGAGAAATACAAAGCAGAGTTTGGAAAGCATTTTTCAATTTCTGACTATTGGGAAAATCCCAAGTCTACGTATTGTTCTAAATTGGTCGCGCAAATTTTGGATTTGTCACCCACATTCATGAAGAACGGAAACGGCTGGGGGATTTCCCCTGATGAAGTTTACAAAATCCTTAGCTCAAAGCCTCACCGTGAAGTTCGCTCTTGCACGAACCTCTTCCTGTGAATCGCGCCGATTCAATGAATGTCGGGATTAAGATAGGTGAAGGCTCGAAGTAAATTTGTGGGCCTTAAAAAGAATATCCCATCTTAATGTAGAATCCTGAGTTGTTATCTCTCCCCACGGCATATTCCATGTTGCCGACTATTCCCGCGGCGGGCTTCATGATGTATTGCAGTCCCAGTCCCACCGCTGGGAAATTCGTATTGTCATATCTATCTGCACCGTCGCCATAAAGTTTTGCCATACCGACAAAGCCAGTTGAAGTCCATCTTTCAGAAAGAGACAGCCGTTCTTCTATCTCAATAGATGACATGTATTGTGCTAAAAATTCTCCAGGGGTGTAGCCACGTAAATAGACGGGCGAGTAAGCTCCTTTTGGAGCATCGTAAGACCATTGATTTCTTTGTCTTAGGGCCAAAACATTGGCTTGTCCATGTGGGATATAGTTCCGAATGTCCAGACGATATATTGAGAAGGCACCGTTTCCTTGACTCGCTTGATAGGCTAAATTGTTGCCGTTAAGGTACCAACCGCGCATTGGTTTGAAATCATTATCTCGGGTGTCGTATAGAAATGCCAAACCAATGCCTTTCGATTCATATCCGACTAGCCCGACTATATCTAAAAGTTCATCTTCGGCGGCAGATTTGCCTAGGAGCTCATAGTTGGTGAGCGATGCTTGCACACCAGCGTACCAATGACCACCAAATCGATATAGATAGCGGAAGACGGCAGCCCGAATTTTGTCCTGGGTGTTGACGGTTTGTCCTGATTCCAAATAATTCTGGTATTCATTATTGATTTGCCCGACCAGAAGGCTGGTTACCAGACGATGATGGTCTTCCTTCCATGAGGCCTTGGCAAAAATGGTGGCAACGAGTGAATCCGTTGAACTGTATTTGCCGGAAATTCCAAACAAAGAAGCTCGCGATTTTTCGTCAAACTTGTGAAGATAGGCCGTCATCAGACCAGCGGCCGTTGCCAATTTTGGATTTGAAGAAAGCAAAGGTAAGATCAACCACGGGGAGTCTGGTGCGTAGATTTTTTTGTCTTCTGCGGAAGTCTGTGGATCAATGGATCTGTTTGTTGAATTTGTCTGTTGTGATAGCAGAGGGTAACCCAGAGCGGGGAACTGAAGCAGTGTGATTCCCAAGAGGAAAATAATGACAGCTAAACGCATATGTTTTCCTAGAGCTCTTTGAGGTGGAAGTCCTAACTAGGATTGATTATGTGGCTAGTTAAAGGAATGAAAAAATCTCTGTGTTTTAGCAAAAACATGCGCGACGGTGGGGGAGATCGAATTAGATTTTCGAGGCTACAATTAGTACTTTGGAACAATTACTTGCGGCGGCGGTGTTGCATTGCGTTTCAGCTCTGATCTGCGTGTTCCTTCGTCAGCGGGTAAGGGTGTTGGCCTGATTTCAAATTTTCCTTTGATAGTTTTCATTGTGCCAATTCCTCAGAAGCGTTGAATTCAAAACCATTTACGAAGATGATCAATGTTAATGAATTCAAAAATTATTGCAATTTTATTATCCGTTTTTGTCACCTACAGCCTGTACACCTATATCGGCTATCACGAGGGCCTTCGCAACTCTAAGTATTTTATTTTGGTGGGTTTGGCGCTGGCTCTGACTTCGAACTTGTTATGGCTATTGGGGTTGAGAATTCTTAATTCTTCACAGTCAATTTTTTGGCTTTCCTTGGCCTTTGATATTACGATCACGGTCTGCTCTTTGTATATTCCCGTTATTCTTTCCAAGGTGAAGTTCAATTCCTTCACGTGGGTTGGTGTTGCCTTAGTGGTGACGGGACTGATGGTGATTAAAAATCTGGGAATGAGTCAAGAGTAGATCTTTTCTAGGCCTCAACCATATCTTTCATAAGGCTGAGTAATTCATTTTTGAGTTTTGATTTGTAAGAGCTTTTTCTTTCAACCAAGTAAAGTGGCAATGAGTATTCGCCTTCATGTAAAGATTTGAGCAGTCCCTTCTTGATATCCTCTTGAACGAGGAAGCGCGGCAGGATGGTGACGCCAACGCCACTGATGGCCATGGCCTTTCTTGCCATCGAGCTGCTGGAGATGGCTGCGATAGAGACATTCTTGTGATGAGATCTGTATTTTTGAAAGAGGGGAAGCCTGAATGACTCCTCGTCATCTTGTTCTTTTGAAGCGATAAAAGACTCTGTCGTCTTTTTGTTTTTCGCAAATTCTTTGGATATCACAAAATCAAAAGGGACATGGGCGAGCTTAGACTTTTCCAAGTCCATGGGAAGTTCTGGCACGTTGAAAAAGATTCCGAACTCTATGGCTCCCGCACTGATCTTATCTAGTAACAAACTTGCTGGCCCCGCGTGATGAATAGGGCGCATGCTGGGGTGACGCTGAATGAACGCCTTAAGAATGGGACCCATGATCTCTGGTGCCAGAGAATCGGATGTCGCAAAACAGAGATCGCCAGAAATATTTCCCAGGCGTTCTTTGGCAAAGGCCGAAATCTGATCGGCGCTGTCGAACATCTTCTGTGCCATCTTAAAGATCTCTTTGCCTTCGGTGGTCAGGATGACTTGCTTCTTCTGGCGTTCAATCAACTTAAAGCCCAGCTGTTCTTCCAGAAGTTTGACGGCTCTGCTGATGACGGGCTGTTGGACATGAAGGCTGTCGGCGGCCTTGGTAAATCCATTGAGTGTCACGACGAAGTAGAAGTACTTAAGATAATTCAGGTCAAACTTATTCATATATAAAATATATCATATTTATATAAACAATCAATTTTATTAATTTACTAAGCAGAGGTATCCCTAAGCACGTCGCAGTTCCCGGGAATCGAAGACTTATCCTGAAGAATTGCCAAAAACCGAGCTTTCAACTGTGGATATAAAGTTGAAAGCATCACAAAACTTTCCTGTAGGAGGAAAAAATGATTTCAAGGTTGTCAATGTTACTGATCGTAGTGCTTCCAGGGCTTGCCTTCGCGAAAATTGATCGCGTTGACTCTGGTTTTGTAGCGACCTCGGCAAAATCTTCACCACTGGAGTACGGCGAAGAACGCAATGGAAAAATCACTGTCGACCTGACGAAAGGCGGATTTTCTTGTGAGGTGAATGGGTTGATTTTAAAGGCTCCAGAACTTCGCAATATTTCCGAGGACAATATCGACAATGTTCATTTTTACTTAGAAAACGCTGAAGAATGCCAAAGGAATTTGAATGTCATAACGGAGTTGATTCGCAACAAATCATCTGTGGAGCTGGCATATAACGTTCGGAAAAGAGCTGTTACGTACCATTTGGACTACTCGGAGTTTTGCAATGAAACCACATGCGGTATTGATGTCATGGACCGTGAGGTCATTGAAGTCAGCAGTCAGTTTCTCGGTTACAACCTGCAAGGAAGCTCAAGTCGTACCGTCAGCTATAGAACAGTTACTTGGCCGCGAGGTGCCTGCCCACCGTGGAGTCCCGATTGTGATCTATAGGTCGATCTTCTAAAACGTAGCCCTCAGAAGAGTGAGGGCTTTAAATAGGCCCTGATGTTTCCCGAAAGCCTCATACTATTATCCTGGCTATTGTTTTCCAGGATATCCCACGGACTGAGCAAACAACACACGCTGATGTGTTGTAAGCTTTAACTTTTCATCAATCGTTTTGTCGCAGTTGTGGAACCAAGCTGCCAGGCCATTGGCCGCCGCAAATAAATAGACATTGCCGGCAATAAGGCCTGTGTCGACGAAGTAGTAAGACTTTTGAACGTCCACCTCATGCAGCCCGGGTTCGTTATATCCCGCCGTGCGGGTCAAACGATGCAGATCAGCTACATAGATGAGCTGAACAGGAGCCGTCATTTGAAAACCCTTTTGAGCGGGATTCAAGGCGCGAGCCCGGAGGTCTTCTGCTAAAATTGGCTGAAGGACACTTTTAAAAGCATCGTACAAAAAGACACCTTCGCTCATCGCCACATAAAGATCTATTTCTTGGGAATTGCTCGCTGATGCGGCCGTTCTACCAGGTATACCAAACGGACCGGTCTTTCGATTGACTCCATACGCAGCCCAAAGAAGGCTCGATAGCACCTGCAGGGACAGGGGTCTTTCACTGATTTCTCGGATTGTCTTGCGTTCGTTGAAAGCGGCAAAGACGGAATTGCCGATATCATGACTTGGTGCCAGCAGCTGAATGGGGGGCATCTTGGAGGCCTCACCGGTCGAGCTTTGAATAGGTTCCATATTGTCCATGCATCGTCCCTTCATAATTTTTTAAATATTCATAAAAGTCTTTAGCAAAGGATAGTCAGGGCTAAATGCAGAGCCAAATATTTGGCGGAAAAATGTCGAATCACTGCTGGGTCTTTGTCAAAAAAGAGAAGAGAAGTACCTGTTGTTTGACTCAGGATATTTCGCAGCCATGGAAAGACAGATACTCTGTAGGAGGGCGGGGGGCTTCATCGGAAATGACACAGAAATCACATCGCAAAGGTCTTCACGCAATTGCCGCTTTTGAAGCTCTGAAGGGGATCGTGGTTTTGGTCATAGGTCTTGAGCTGCTGGTTTTCATTCATGGTGATTTTCAAGCCTTAGGGGAAAAGTTTTTGTGGCATTTTGGTATGAATCCCCACAGTCAGTATCCCCATGCAGTCTTGTTATTCTTATCCGGTGTCAGAGATCGACAGGTCGTGCAAGGTGTATCCTTGGTTTTAGCTTATAGCCTTTTTCGATTTATTGAAGCTTTTGGTCTTTGGAAGGAAAGAAAATGGGCAAAGTGGCTTGTTATCATTTCCAGCGGACTGTTTCTTCCTCTTGAATTCTATAAGATGTTCACCCATTTTACCTGGTTCAAACTCTTGATCACCATAGCAAATATCTTGGTGCTTCTTTATATTGCGTATCTACAGCTCGAGGATAAAAGGAGCAGATCTAGCGTCAAGAACTAGACAGCGCTAGTTTGGTCTTTGATGACTCGGCCATCAGCAAGTTGGATCTGTCTTTGGGCCATGGCTGCATAGTCGGGATCATGGGTCACAAGGACCACCGTGGTTCCCTGTGCTCGGTTGACCTCTTTAATGATTGTCATGACTTTTTCCGCATTGGCTGTATCCAAACTGCCCGTGGGTTCATCCGCGAAGAGATATTGTGGTTTCATCAGTAGCGCTCGGGCAATGGCTACGCGTTGCTGTTCACCTCCTGATAGTTGTCGGGGATAGCGAGAAGCTTTCTCGTGCAATTCAAATTGCTCGAGAAGAGCTCGGGCTTCGGGAAGTTTTTCTGCTTCCTGCTGAAACTTTCTAGCCGGCATCAATATATTTTCCAAAGTGGTCAGCTCACCGATCAGATAGTGAAATTGAAATATAAATCCCATCTTTTGATTGCGAAACTCATACAGGTCGTCAGAGTTCATTGTAATGACCTCTCGGCCGGAAATTTGAACTTTCCCCAGCGTGGGGTTGTCCAGACTGCTTAAAATATACAGTAATGTACTTTTGCCCGATCCGGACTTTCCAGACAGCGAGACAAATTCCCCATCCTCGATTTTCAGTGTGATGCCATTCAGAGCATAAGTTGGAGGATCACCAAAGGATTTAGTGATGTCGTTGACAACAATACCCATGGACTATCCTCCCGCTCGAATAATATCAATCGGAGTCAGGCGCCCCGCCGCTCGGGCTGGTAAAATAGAAGCCAGAGATGAGGAGATCAAAGCAACCAGAGCCGCTTGAATATAAATCGCAGAGTCCAACGAGATATGCAAATAGCCTTGAGGATTGCCCGGAGCTGCAGGCATGAAGGGGATCGTTTGCAAATAGCGGCAGAAGAAGTATCCCGCGAACAGACCGCAGGCTCCTCCAAGGACTCCAAGAATTAAGCCTTGTGAAAAGAAAAGCATGACCACGTCGAAAGTGTCATAGCCCATCGAACGCAAAATTGCTATGTCCTGACGCTTTTGATTTACGGTCATGTTTAAAACATTGTAAATTCCAAAACCAGCCACAATGACCACTGTTGCGATCATTGAAAATCGCAGGGCATCTTGAATTCGGAATACTGAGAGGATATTGGCATTCTGTTGATCCCAGCTTTCAGTTCGCTCGGGAGCAATGCGGGACCAATTCGTGGCGATGGCGGCCGCCTGTCGATAGTCTTTCAAACGAACCCCAATTTCATTCACTTGATTGGGAGTTCCATTCAGTCGTTGAACATCATTGATTGCAGCATAGGCTTGTGAGTCGGCGAAACGATTTCCTGTGTAATAGCGGCCCACCACCTTGAAGGGGGAGGCATTTCCAGTTCCCACCGAAACCCTCACGGTCTGATTGATTCCCACTCCCAGGCGTTTCATCAGCTCATCACCCAGAATCACGCGATTTCCGCCGACTGCCAAATCACGAAAATGTCCATCGACCACATAGTCTGCGATGCTAGTTACTTTTTGTTGTTGAATAGGATTGCAACCGATCAGGACTGCTGAAACTGAGATCTTTGATAGACTGAACAGAGCGGCAGTGGTCAACAGGGGTGAATAAGCCTCGACCCGTGGATCTCGAGCCAGTCGCTCATACCAACTTTGCGGATCTTGAACTTCGAGATATCCCAGATTTCCCGAAGGCGGGAAGTACCAGAAAACATGACGATAAGAGTTTTCGTAAAACGCTTGATCCAGTTGGTGTGCACTCAAGTAGTCCTTTCGGGCTTGAATATGAATTTGGGCGGCATTGTTGACCAATTGCTCCACAATGAAGACGTGAAAGCCCAGGAAGAATCCGGAAACGGCGACATAAGCCATGGTTCCCAAAAAGACGCCAAGGAAGGTTAAGAGCGTCTGTCTTTTGCGCTCGATGAGATAGCGAATTGCCAGAAAAATCATGGTCCCACCTGCTTTCTGATCAGAACCTTATCTCCTTCATGTAAATCGCCACTTAAAACTTCGATCAAATCACGATCGAGAATGCCTGTTTTTATTTTGATAGCCTTGGTCAATCCCACGCCCTTCCGAATCCAGACAGTGTCGCCATTTTCTACGGCGGCCACTGGCAACAGCAAGGCATCGGGATGTTCTTCGATGGCAATTGCCACATCTCCCGTCATTCCAGGCAGAATTCGGGCGGGCAAATCCACAACCGCAATCCTTGCTAAGAAATTTCCTTCATTGGAATAAATAGAGTCGACAACGCCTTGATAATTTTTATCGCGAATGGAATCAAAACTGATGCGCACTTTTTGCTTGGGAAGAACACGCAAAGCTCCTTGCTGCTCGAGGGACACCAGCAGGTATCGATCATTCAGGTCTACCAATGAAAGAACGGGTGTCTGATTCAGGACATTTTCGCCTTGTTTGAACGGAACAAAGGTCACAGTTCCTGCAAAGGGGGCGAAGTAGGCCTCTTGATCCATCAACACTAACTTTTGCCCTTTCTGGACGAAATCTCCTTCTTTAACGTACAGACGGTTGATGGTCTTCATGACTCCCAGTTTGATTTGGTAGCTGCGATTCGCCATCACGGTGCCAATGCCATACACGGAAAGGATGATGGGACCCCGCTTGAGTGGTTCAGACCAAACACCTCGTGAACGCTGAGTCATTCGTTGAGTCATGAGAATGCTGGAGACAAACAAAATGAGAATCAAAGCACTGCTGACGGGGTGCCGTCGAATCCATCCCACAATTTTTCGGATTGAGTCCAGTCGCTGCTTTTTCATAATTAGATTTTGAAGAGAGTCTATGTGGATTTTCGCTGATTCTAAGAGCAGGGGCGAAGGAAAGAAGAGACTTCTGTTAAAATGCTTCGACAGAAAAAAGTCTAGACAAGAAGCTGTGCTGTCGGACATATGCAACGGGCGAAAAAAAAGAGCCCTTGTGGTGGGGCTCTTCCTCAAAAGCTATGTTGTTATTTCAGGATTCAGGAGTGTGTCTATTTTGCACAAGCAAAAGACACATCGTAAGTTCCAGGAGCCAATTCATCCGCGAATACCAGATTTCGTCCACTCACTGTGAAATTAGCCACAGGTTGATTGTTTTGAGTTACGACGATAGGTGAATTCACCAGGTCTACAGGAGCACAAGACAGAGTGATGGCTTTTGCCGTTTTGTTGATTTCTTTTGCAATGGCCTTCACTTGGGAAGAATAGTCGGTCGCACAGACGTCACCAATAATACCGCCTGTTAGTTTAGACAACTCTTGATATTTATAACCTTCAGTTTTTCCTTCGCCATTGAGACAATTTGTATCGCCGGGGCGAGAAATGATCGAATTGAACGTGAAAGCTTTGCGATTGCTGAACTGGTAATCGATATAGCTGATCAAGTTTTTTCCACTATTCTTAGTATTGTAAGCAGATTCGTCTTCATCTGAGATCACGATCACAGCAAGAGCGGCGTCAGGACGGATAAACTGTTTTCTTACGTCAGTGCTGGCAATGGATCTTTCGATGGCACGACGTGTGGCATAAATCCCTTGTTCACTCGCACTGCCAGTTTCAGATCTTTGGATTGTTTGGCCCAATACATTTTGTGCTGTGATCTGGTCCATAGAAGAATCCATAATGAATGTGTTTGTAGAACCATGAAGAGCAACCAGGTTGCCGTCTCCATAAACAGAGCTTTTTGGATCAGTAGTGGTTACAGAAATTCTCCAGTCCAAACCCGCGACGATTTGAATAAAGTCATTCAATCGAGATGCCATGCTTTGTTGTTCATACTCCATAGAACCTGAATTATCGACCACGAATAAGATGTCGATTTTTTGAGTGGAGTTGACTGTAAAACTTTGTTTCATTTTTTCGATTCCGCCGCTACTCACCGGAACTTCACCATCGCCAGGAGTTCCCGGAATTGCGGTATCCACTGGAGAAACATCTGCATTGGCACTTGAGGCAAGTGATTCGACATTAATGCCGTTTGTTCCTACCTTCGCGCAATTTTGAAAGCCGAAGATTAGTAGAGTCGCTAGCGTCAGTGCTGAAATCTGTCTTGTTTTGAGTCTCATCATATCCCCCGATATATGAGTTCTACTGCAAAACTGGGACTCAGGGGATTTTTAGGCTGTCCTGCAATTTGAGGCCTAAACAGGTGTTGATGAAGTCGACATTGTCTATTGCACAACTAGGTTTCGTGTGGTCGCGGTTTGCGGCCACGTACTGATTTGAGGCAACTTAACAAGGTAACATTTGTCATAATACCGGCCAGTCTTAATCAGATTGCTTAAAGCGAACGCGCGAGATGAAATTTGAAAAGCTGCTGGCAGCAGAGCTGATCATAACTAGGAGAGCGATTATGGAACCCCATCATATTCATTCGCCTGCGCCTCTATCCGAAATTTATTCCGCGAATATTGAATACACCTGTCCGATGCATCCACAAATTCGTCAGCCGGGACCTGGGAATTGTCCGATCTGTGGGATGACACTGGAGCCGGCAACGTCTGTCGCTGAAGAGCCCGAAGACGATCACGAGTATCTATCGATGCGAAAGAGATTTTGGGTCAGCACTGTCCTTTGTGTTCCCTTGTTGTTTCTTACAATGGGTGTGCGCCATCTGATCCATTCTCAAAGTTTAAAGTCATTGTTTCCTTGGGTGGAATTGATTCTTGCAACGCCAGTGGTTCTTTGGGGAGGATGGCCGTTCTTTGTTCGGTTTTGGCAATCACTCAAGAATCGCAGCATGAATATGTTTACATTGATTGGTCTTGGGGTTGCCGTTGCCTTTATTTACAGCGTCGTAGCACTATTTTTTCCCGATGTTTTTCCGGCTTCCTTTAGGGATTCCTTGACCGGAGAAGTGGGGTTCTACTTTGAAGCTGCGGCAGTGATCGTGGCATTAGTTCTTCTTGGGCAAGTTTTGGAATTAAAAGCCCGCGGGCAGACAAGTGCAGCCATAAAATCCCTGTTGGGGTTGGCGCCGAAAACAGCACGGATAATTCAATCTGATGGCCGTGAGGAAGATGTGCCTCTGGAGTCCATACACGTCGGTGATCAATTGCGTGTGCGGCCTGGAGAAAAGGTTCCCGTCGACGGGCGAATTTTGTTGGGACAATCTTCTGTGGATGAATCCATGGTTAGCGGGGAAGCTATGCCAGTGGAAAAATCAGCGGGCGCAAAGGTCATCGGTGCGACCATTAATGGAACGGGTGGTTTCGTAATGCTCGCCGAAAAGATCGGAAAGGACACGATGCTTGCGCAAATTGCGCAGATGGTTTCCGAAGCACAGCGATCCCGGGCTCCTATTCAGAAATTGGTAGATCAGGTCTCTTCCTATTTTGTTCCTGCTGTCATTCTCGTCGCGGTTCTAACCTTTAGTGTTTGGGCTGGTGTCGGTCCTGATCCCAAACTGGCTCATGCAATCATCAACTCCGTGGCTGTTTTGATTATTGCTTGTCCTTGCGCCCTTGGATTAGCAACGCCCATGTCGATCATGGTCGCGACGGGCCGGGGAGCTACCATGGGGGTGCTTTTCAGAAATGCCGAAGCCATTGAGATGATGAGGAAAGTTGATACTTTAGTTGTTGATAAGACGGGAACTTTGACGCTGGGGAAGCCAAAACTTGTGACAGTTCAAACTTTTGGCGGCTTTTCTGAGCTGGAGGTCCTTTCCTTGGCGGCCAGCCTTGAACGGGTCAGCGAACATCCTTTAGCGCAGTCTATTGTTGCTGGCGCGGATGAAAAACAGGCTGCAAAGTTTGAGGCTCGCGACTTTCGATCAATCACAGGAAAAGGGGCTAAGGCCGAAGTGAATGGACGAGCTGTTGCTATTGGCAACCAGTCCCTGTTGCAGGAACTATCAATGTCTTTGGGGCCTGAAGAATTGCAAGCCAATGCGCTGAGAGAGGACGGGCAAACCGTCATGTACGTCACAATTGACGGTAAAATTGCAGCCTTGTTGGGAGTGCTGGATCCCATCAAGGAAACCACGACTTCCGCCATTCAGAATTTGCGAGATAGCGGTATAAAAGTTTTCATGATGACTGGAGATAATGAGAAGACGGCGCAGGTCGTGGCAAAAAAAGTGGGCTTGGACGGATACTTTGCTGACGTTTTACCTCAAGGCAAAGCAGAAATTGTAAAGAAGATGCAGAGTGAAGGACGCTTTGTGGGAATGGCCGGTGATGGAATTAACGATGCACCGGCTTTAGCACAAGCCCAGGTGGGCATCGCGATGGGGACGGGGACAGATGTTGCGATGAATAGCGCTGGAGTAACCCTTGTTAAAGGAGATCTAGTAGGCATTGTTCGGGCTCGGGCCCTCAGTGAGGGCACCTTGAGAAACATTAAGCAGAACCTGTTTTTTGCGTTTATTTACAACTCGCTCGGTATTCCAATAGCTGCGGGAATCTTGTATCCCTTCTTTGGAATACTCTTAAGTCCTATGATCGCTGCTGCGGCGATGAGCATGAGTTCTGTCTCTGTTATCGCAAATGCGTTGCGACTTAAAAGGACGACTTTGTAGCGCTCAGGAATTTTACTCCGACGAAGTCGGAGTGCAAGCAGCTAATTAAGGTTGTCCAGTTTGACTCTTGTCAATTCGAGCTCTTTCAATAGTTCGAATTTTCTTTTTTGCGAAGAGAACCAGCGTTCTGTGGCGCTCACTAGATCCGGGGAGTTCTTGATCCCGCGTTTGTATTCACTGACTGTCAAATCAAAATACTTTTTCGATGATTCAAGTTTTCTTTCGTTGATAACATAGAGATCACTGAGTTCCTTGATCTTTTCTGATAGCGCATTGAACAGACTCAAGGAATCTACCTGGGTCTGTGCGGATCGTGCCTTGCTGGAAGCCAGGTTCGAATCGGCAGAGCGATTTTTATAAACAGTATCAAATCCCGTAAACAATGGAATGACAACCTGGAGTGCGTAATTTGATTCGTTGAATTTCATTGGTGAATTTTCTGAAGGAGTCAGCCTGCCGAAGCTGTACACAAAATCCACGGTCGGCATAAAGTCCGCTTTGATATTCTTTTTTTCAGCCTCTGATAGCCTTGACTGTAGAGTCGCCTTTTGATTATCAAGATTTTTTTCCGGACTAAAAGTTGGAACGTCAGTGAGTTTGGCAACACTGGTGAAGTTGAGTTTATCAAGATCGCTGTCGGCGACATCTGCGCCAAACAAATGCACCAGTCGTAAGTGCGACTCTTTATGAAGCTGGTCTATTTGTCTGTGCTGAATGCGAATTTCATCTTCTCTTAGATCAAATTCGAGATTGTCGACGGAGCTGGTGAGCCCCGCTGAGACCTTTTTTTGGGCCCATGATTTTTGCGATTTAGTTATTTTTTCTTCCTCAAACAGAATTTCCTGCAGCTTGTGAAGGTAAATCATTTCGCTGGTCACTTCTATGAGTTGCATCTTCAAATCGCGTCTGGTTTGCTCGTACTCAAGTTCTGTCAATTTAGCTTCAATGGTGCGTTGATCTGAGGTCGAGACATGCTTAAAGCCGTTGAACAGGTTCAGGCGGCCGTCAATATAACCGAAATAACCTTTATCACGTTCGCCCGGATCATCGACATACTTGTCACCCCAACCACCGACAGCGTTGAAGGTGGGGTAGTAGTTGGAGTAGGAAGACTGCAAAATATGCTCTTTAGCCCGCAATTCATTTTTTAAAGCTTCAAGAGTTTGATTTTTTTCACTCAGTTGCTGCTCAAGACTTGTCAGGCCCTCCATTCCGAAGGCCTTCAAACCCACAAACAAACTGACAAGAAGAAATCTTTTTTTCATAAACCGACTCCGAACGCTAAGACTATTTTTCTACTTGAAACTTGAAGGAATCTTTTTTGCCATTGCTTTCGGTGGTAACAATGACTTCCACGCGGTAGGCCTTTTTAAAATCCACCTGGGTCACGAAACTTCCATCCTTCGGAACGATTTGCAAGACTTCAGCTTTTCCTTTAGGGGCTTTTGCAGTTGCACTTATTTTGACTTTGTCAGCAGCAAGATCTTTGCCTTCATGAGTGATTGGATAGAGCTTCACTTCATTAGCTGAAGTCATATATTCCAAATTGATTTCTTTACCGGCAAGGACAGTACCACCATGAGAGGCTTTCAGCGTTCCTGGTGCTTGATCGTGCCCTTCGTGTGCGAACGCGGGTTGAATCAATAGAACTGTGATCAAGGATAGCAATAAATGTTTCATGAATTCTCCTAATGGTGAGTAGGTTCGAGTGTAACTTCGTTTGATTGCAAATTCTTTTCGGCTGACTTTCTTCCAAAATGATAGAAGACCGTAGGCGTAACAAACATGTCAAGGAGTGTGGAGCTGAGTAAGCCCCCCACAATAACAACTGCGATAGGGTGGAGAATTTCCTTGCCTGGATCTCCTTTGGCAAGGATCAGAGGTAAGAGACCCAAGACCGCCGTGAGCGCGGTCATCAAGACAGGGACAAGTCGCTCTAACGATCCTCGGATGACCATTTCCTTGGTAAACTGTTCGCCTTCATATTTCATCAGATGCAAATAATGCGAGATCATCATGATGCCATTTCGACTTGCGATTCCGCAAAGTGTGATGAAGGCCACCATGGTGGCTATTGAAAAGGTTCGATCGGAAATATAGATGGCAATCAGACTTCCGATCAATGCCATTGGGATATTTAACATGATCTGAACTGCGATAAACGACGATTTAAAGTGGGCATAAAGCACGACAAAGATGCCAATTAAAGAAAGAAGTCCCAAGAGCAGAATCAGCTTGCTGGCCGAACGCTGACTTTCGAATTGTCCGCCATACTGCAGGAAGTAGCCTTCGGGGAGCTGCACTTTGGCTCCGATTTTCTTTTGAATTTCATTAACCAGGCTGTTGAGGTCACGACCGGATGAATTGGCAGAGACCACAATTCTACGTTGAGCATTTTCGCGATTAATTTGATTAGGCCCTTGCGATTCATAAACGTCGGCCACTTTTTCCAAAGTGATTTTGGTTCCGTCAGGCATGATTTTTAAGGCGGTCTTTTTCATGACGTCAAGATTGGCTCGCGATTTGTCATCGAATCTCATATAGACGTTGAAGGTTCTTTGTTGATCGAGAACCTGACTGATCACTTCGCCATTCAGAGCTTTTTCCAATGTTTCAGAAAGCTCGCCCAGAACAATTCCGTACTTTGCAGCTTCTTCACGAAGAAGTTGAATCTTAACTTGCGGAATCAAGACTTGCTGCTCGACTTGAAGATCGACCAGGCCATCGGTTCCTTCCAACGCTTTATAGATTTCAGAGGCCTTTGCTCTGAGGACACTTAACTCGGTGCCAAAGACTTTGATAGCAATTTGTGATCGCACTCCCGAAAGAAGATGATCTAAGCGGTGTGATATCGGCTGGCCGATATTTACATAGACACCTTCAACCTGTTTCATTTTTGCGCGCATGTCTTCCAGGACCGCTTCGCGAGGTCGTCCTCCAGATTTAAAATCCACGTCAATCTCCGAGGAGTGTACGCCCTCAGCATGTTCATCCAATTCAGCTCGACCAGTTCTTCGGGCGACGGATTTGATCTCGGGAATAGAGAGGAAGAGCTCTTCCACTTGGGTGCCAAGTTTATTCGACTCGTCTAAGGATATTCCCGGCTGTGCTAAGACAGTCACGGTGGCTGTTCCTTCATTGAATTTAGGCAGGAAGTCTTTCCCCATAAATGGGATTAGGGCCAATGAGGCAACGAGAAGCGCCAGGGAGCCGCCAATAACAGTCTTATGATGGTCCAACGCTTTCACTAAAAGAGTGCGATCCCACTCCTTGAGCTTTCTTACAAGTTTGCCGTCCTCGTGCTCGATGAGTGTCTCTTTAGAAAGCAGGAATGAGCAAAGAACAGGGGTGATCGTGAGCGAGACCAGAAGTGAAGCAAGAAGTGAAACGATATAAGCCACGCCCAGTGGAATAAACAATCTTCCTTCGATGCCGCTCATATAGAAAAGCGGGAGGAAGACCAGAACGACAATGATGGTAGCAAAGACGATCGAGTTTCTAACTTCGGAAGAGGCATTGTAGACCACTTGCAAAGTTGGAAGAGGCTTCGCAAGATTTTTATTCTCTTTGAGGCGTCTGAAGACGTTCTCCACATCAACGATTGCATCGTCCACGAGTTCACCGATGGCTACGGCCAAACCTCCCAGTGTCATCGTATTGACGGAGAGCCCTAGATAGTGGAACACAATGGCCGTCACCAAAAAAGAAAGAGGAATGGCTGTTAAGGTGATCACCGTCGTTCGAATGTTCATAAGGAACAGAAAAAGAACAAAGAAAACCAGGATTGTGCCGTCGCGCAAAGCTTCTTTAACATTGTCGACAGCGGATTCAATGAAGTGTGCTTGTTTGAACAAGTCCTTCGTGAGTACAGCTCCAGGAGGCAGGGATTTTTCCAGTTCCTTCAGGGCGGAGTCGATTGTTTCTGTCAGTTCAACAGTGCTCGCTCCTGGTTGTTTTTGAATACTTAAAATGACCGCGGGCTTGCCATTTACACTTCCATCACCACGCTTTGTTTGCGCGCCAATCTTCACTTCGGCCACGTCCTTGACTAAGACGGGTCTGCCTAAATGCATACCTACGACGGTGTTTTCAATATCCTCTTCTGAACGAATCGTGCCGATATTGCGAATTAAAAACTCCTTCTTCTCTAAATCAATATAGCCACCCGTGGTGTTGAGGCTGATTTTAGCTAAGGACTTTTCAATTTCTTCTAAAGGGATTTGGACTTTTTGGATCTTTTCAGCGGAAAGAAGAACTTGGTATTGCTTGACCCCACCGCCGATGCCAATGACCTGCGCCACGCCAGGAATTGCAAGGAGGCGAGGACGAATTGTCCAGTCTGCATAAGTTCTCAAGTCAAGAGGGGTGACTTTACCGTCAGGTGAAGAGAGACCAACCAGTTGGATTTCTCCCATAATGGAAGCGATGGGCCCCATAACCGGAGTGACTCCTTGGGGAAGTTTTTCTTTGGCCAACTGAAGCTTTTCGGCGACCAATTGGCGATTTCTATAAATATCTGTATCCCAGGCGAATTCAACATAGATAACCGAAAGTCCAATTCCTGTCGCCGAGCGTACACGTTCGACTCCAGGCAAGCCATTGAGAACTGTTTCTAAAGGAAGGGTGACGAGGGTTTCCACTTCTTCCGGAGCCATGCCGGGGGCTTCCGTCATAATATTCACGGTCGGTCTGTTAAGGTCAGGAAATACGTCGATAGGCATATGGCCGACTATAAATAGTCCATAGGCTGTGACCAGAGCGCCTAGAGCGATGACAAGCAATCGGTGTGTAAGAGAAAAGCGAATAATTCGATCTAACATGGCATGCCCCGGGTAAAAGGAAGCCCTATTAAATAGCTTCTCTATTCAGAGTACTAGGAACGCCGCCTTAATTTTGTGACATAAAACTTGATATCGTGTTACGCAGCTGGTTGCCAGCTCTTGAAATTGCCAGGATTTGGGATTTTGCCGTTAAATTAGAATGGATTGTACCAAAGTTCCTTATCTTCATAGGGAACTGTACTGGGGAGGAACGGATTCTCAATATGAATGACCTTTCTTCTTTTTAAGCCGAGTTCAGCAATACTCGCAGCATAATATTTGTCGAAGATCTTTTGATAGTGGCCATTTTTAATGAGAGTTCGAAACCCCTCTTCCACTCTTTGCGCCATTCCTTTCCCCTCGTTGGATTTGGGGAACCAAAAATAAGTTGGAAGGGGGTAGTAAATTAAAAAATTCTCTTCAATTGCCAAATGACGATAGAGTTTTTTGAATTTTTTAAGCTCCTCCTCAATTTCCGTCACTCCTCTTGGGAAGGCTTCAAATTTTCCATTGTCTAAGGACTTGAACAAATCATCGTAGTAAACTTCCGTAGTTACTTTAAATCCGGCGTTCTCTAGTATCTCAACATCACCCCAGCCTTTGCCTTGGCCCAGTGTGATTTTTTTGAGATCGGTTAAGGATTTGGTTTTTAAGAACTTCCACTGATTGTCACCTCGGATTAGAAAAATACGATAGCCAATCAAATTGCGATCAATAGGTATACGAACTGGTGTGAGTTTCTTTTCGAAGTCTTCATTCGTTTCGCGAATCATGACCGTGAGCATAGGATCTTTCTTTAGGATTTCGCGTAGCTGTCGCTCTTCGGTCATCATCACGGTGGGAGTCATTTCGAAGGGGCCGTATTTTTTTTCTGTTACTTCTAGAGCACTTCGTAAAACCTCCCAGTGAAAATCATAGCGGACGTCGTGAGGTGACTCAGGAGGGTGGTAAAAGAACTTCATTTTCGCCACAGCTGGAAAGCTGTAGCAGAATAGAAGCGCCAAAAGAATGGCAAGTGAGTGTTTCATGCTTAAATATTATATGGGGGCCACTGGGAAAACCAGAGAAGAGCAAATGATGTAATAGTCTTGTGTGAATTATGGGGCATTGAGGAACTTTTGTCCGTAAAGTGAAGTTGCATTTTCGTAATAATTAAGAAATGAGACATTGAATATCAGACTTAGGTTCGATGTGGATTAATGGTGAATTGGAACCTTCGCGGATTGAACCAGCCTGAAACCCAGATGATTTGTTCCAGATAAAATATCACCTTTGCCTCGTGATCCGGGACGAAAGCGTGCGCAGTATTGATCTGTGCATAAAAATGAGCCGCCCTTATGGACCCGCTTTTTGATCCCAGGCTCTTGCGGGTCAAAGCTGTCTGTGGGACCTTGCGGATTTTTTGCAAGGCCTTGTGCTGATAAGGTTTTGAAATAGTCAGGGCGGTACCAATCTGAAACCCATTGCCAGACATTTCCACTCATATCATAAAGTCCATAGCCATTTGCGGGGAAACTGCCAACAGGGGCGATACCAGTGAAGCCATCTTCACCGGAGTTTCGTACAGGGAATTCGCCTTGCCAGGTATTGGCCATGAATTTTCCGTTCGGATGAATTTCATTTCCCCAAACATAAGTCTTCCGGTCCAGCCCCCCACGTGCGGCATACTCCCATTCGGCCTCTGTGGGCAGACGTTTGCCCTTCCAGCGTGCATAGGCTTCGGCATCTTCGTAGGCAATGTGTACAACAGGAGCATTTTCTTTTCCTGAAATGCTGCTTTCGGGACCAGTTGGATGTTTCCAGTCGGCACCTCTCACAACCTTCCACCATGCCATATTGTTGTCTAATACGACAGGGTGATTGGGAGGAGTAAAGACAATGGAGGCCGGTTGAAGATCTTCAGGGTTCACTTCAGGATAGTCATCGGCGGAAAGTGGGCGTTCCGCGAGTGTAATATAACCAGTGGCCGCGACAAATGAAGAAAAGTCTTTGTTGGTGACCACGTACTTGTCCATCCAAAAACTATCCAATTGAACTTTTACTTGTGGGCGTGCATCGGGGAACTGTCCTTCAGAATCTCCCATCCAGAATTCTCCAGCTGGAATCAGGATCATTTCATCGTGGACTTTTTGCGACGAAGTTACTTTAGAGGATCCTGTATCATTTGTCTCGTGGGCAAGACGACGCAAAGATAGGGATGGTGTCTCAGTGAGGCAATACGCTCCTTTGGGATTCCACGTGTGAGTTTCGTCTGAATTGGTGGCGTGAACGGCGCCCAAACTAAAATACATCACGAAGGAAAAGAATATGATGATAGTCGTGATGGCCAGAGGATGAAAACGCATCGGTCCTCCATTCAAGGATGCTCTATGGAATAACAGTCGTGGGCTGAAGGCAAATTGCTTATCCACAAACTTGTGCCTGAATCAAAGTCTTGAGCCTGTTTTAAGGAACACTTCTTTGAAATGTGTGTTTGCATCTTAGATGGAAAAGGTAAGGCCCTGCGAGTTGGTGAGGCATCATCTACTTTGATGTAGGAGGAGACCTTTGTGAAAAAGTCCATGGCTTCGATATTTACATTCGTCACATTATTTGGAAATTCAGTCTACGCACAAGATATTTTGCCTCGTCCGGAACCGCCATTTAAAGGGAAGATTGGACGAACCGTCAAAGAATCTAAGTCTGATTTCCCCAAAGAGATTACTCCGCCCAAAGATGCTCCGAATATTGTCCTGATATTAACAGATGATGCGGGCTTTGGCGCAAGCAGTACATTTGGGGGGCCGATCCAAACACCGACTTTTGATCGTCTGGCCCAAAATGGACTTCGCTATAATAAATTTCATACGACAGCCCTTTGTTCGCCGACAAGGGCGGCTCTTTTGACTGGACGAAACCACCACAGTGTTGCCACAGGGGTTATTTCAGAGATGGCCACCGGTTACCCCGGCTATAGCAGCTTGATGCCGAAGAGTGCTGGTTCCATGGCCGAAGTTTTAAGACAACATGGATATAGCACCGCTTGGTTTGGGAAAAATCATAATGTGCCTGATTGGCAAAGTAGTTCTGTTGGACCTTTTGATCTTTGGCCAACAAGTTTGGGCTTTGATCACTTTTATGGTTTTCTTGGGGGCGATGTTCATAACTATGCTCCGGCCCTCTATAGTGGAACCCAGCCTATCGAGCCTCATCTAAAAAATCCTCGCTATCATATTGAGAACGATCTTGCAGACAATGCCATCCGATATATTGAAAATCACGCGGCGGTTGCGCCCGACAAGCCATTCTTTGTGTACTACGCAACGCCATCGACTCATGCTCCTCATCACGCGCCTAAAGAGTGGATTGCGAAATTTAAAGGAAAATTTGATCAAGGTTGGGATAAGGTTCGTGAAGAAACCTTTGCACGTCAGAAAAAAATGGGTGTTATTCCTGCAGACACCCAACTCACGGCACGACCTAAAGAAATTCCTGCATGGGATTCTTTGAATGCAGATCAAAAGAAAGTCTATTCACGTATGATGGAGGTCTATGCAGGAGCATTGGCACATGTCGATTTTCAAATTGGCAGAGTTTTGAATGCGGTGGCTGAGGCTGGTAAGAGCGACAATACAATCGTCATTTATATTCAAGGTGACAATGGAGCGAGTGCCGAAGGGACTATGCAGGGAACCACAAATGAAGTAGCTACTGCGGCTAACGGCGTGACTGAAGATATAAAATACTTGCTCTCAATGATTGATGAGCTGGGGGGTCCTAAAACTTATAATCATTATCCAGTTGGCTGGGCTCTTGCGATGGATACCCCCTTCCAATGGACTAAACAGGTGGCTTCGCATTTTGGCGGTACCCGCAATGGCATGGTTATCTCTTGGCCCAAAAGAATTAATGACAAGGGCACTCTTCGCGAACAATTTGCCCATGTGATCGATATTGCTCCGACTATCTATGAAGTCGTTGGGATTAAAGCCCCTAAAGAATTGAATGGAGTGAAGCAAAAACCAATTGAAGGGACGAGCTTGGCTTATACTTTCAATAACAGCAAAGAGAAGTCCAAACATACAACTCAATATTTCGAGATGGTTGGCAACCGGGCGATCTATAAAGACGGTTGGGTGGCTGCGACCACTCCTAAACGCTTGCCCTGGGATACCGTAGGGCTGTCACCTAGCCCCGAAGACTTTGCCTGGGAACTTTACAATGTCGATAAGGATTTTAGTGAATCAAAGAATCTGGCTGGCGAGAATCCGCAAAAATTGAAAGAACTGCAAAATATATTCTGGCGAGAGGCTGCAAAATATAATGTACTTCCATTGGATTCGAGTTTCGCAGAGCGGGCAGATCCAGCGATTCGTCCAAGCCTTACTCGTGGTCGTGATACCTTTGTCTATCATGAGGGAGCGATTCGTATTCCAGAGGGCTCGGCACCTAACTTTAAAAACAGATCTTATTCAATCACGGCAGATATAGAAATTGCCAAAGACCAAAAGGCAGAGGGAGTTTTGGCAACTTTAGGGGGACGATTCGGGGGACTCGGATTATTGATGCTGAATGGTAAGCCTATGTTTGTTCATGCACTTTCGAACCAAGAACAACACAAGTACAAAGTCATTAGTTCTGAGGTCGTTCCTTCGGGTCGTCACATACTGCGCTTTGATTTTGCCTATAACGGCGGAGGAATCGGTAAAGGGGGGACGGGAACTCTATACATAGATGGGAAACAAGTGGCTCAAGGGCAGATTCCCAGAACGGTCGGAGTGCGATTTTCTTTGGATGAAACCTTCGATGTTGGGGAGGATACAGGAACGCCGGTGATTGAAGATTATGCTAACAATATGCCTTTTAAGTTTACGGGGACTTTGAATAAGTTAACTGTAGACTTGAAACCTCTACCTATGAAGGAAAAATTGGCGCAAGAGCAGGCTGAGAGCCAGAGCGCACAATACAGGACAAGTAATGACTAGAGTCCCTACAACACGCAGTCAATATCTGAGCTGCGTGTTGTCCGTCTTTCAGAAAACCATTTTCAGCAGATTCTGAAGCAGTTCTTCGAGAGAAAACATCGTCAGCAGCAGAGGCGATACAGGTAGCAGCGTGGCGACTCCAAGGTGCAATATGGTATGCGTGTTGAATGGAAACAGCTTCATCTCTTTGACAACATCGAAGCTATTTCCTAAGTCAGCAAGTGATTGGATGTCTGCACTCCCGATGAGCGGTTCCTCCTTGGGGGCACCGCCACGAAGCCATTTCTTGTCGAATTCGCGCACATAATATTGTGCCAGGGTTCCAAACTCGCGGGTGCCTTTGCGTCTTGCTTCTTCAAGCTCTGGAGCGAACACCAAGAGCGGGCCGAGAATGGCAAAGACCATCAACCCCACCAATCCGAAAAGTTCCAATTTAAAATCGGGGAGCTTTGCTCCGGCGAAGAAAATGCGGCTGCCAATCATTCCCGCAAGCATTGTCCCCTGGGCCAAGAGCAAAGGAGCGAACGCGTGACTTATTGCTGCCAGAAAACCCAAGCCTCCACAACGATCCGGATGCATTGGCATCAGATTCAATTTAAAACGCGAAACCTGCCACAGAAAACGGGTCCAGATGAACAGTCGAAAATACCAGCGCAAAAGTAAAAACTGGAAGAAGGGAAGACTTATAAGCCCCAGCCACCAACCAGCCAGAGACAATTTCATTTTTCCATCGGCCGCTATGCCATGCCAACTTGAAACATCAATGACTAGCTGGGTTCTCCAAATGTAGCCCACGCCAACCACGTAAACAAATGCAATCAATAAAACCTCGGCGGCAATTGAATTTCGTATTCTCATTGCTGAGTCAATGGCGGCATCGAACTTAGCATGGTCAATTTTTTGGATAATTCCCCGTTCTATAAACTGACTCACTACGGGCCCCATTCGTTTGTTGACGACGAGTTCTGCGATGAGCAACAGCGGCAAAGCCAGCAGCAAGCGGACGTGCATCTCTAGGTCATATAAAAAAGGCAGTTTAACACTGTTTCCCCAGGCAAATCCTTCCAGCGCGGACAGCACCATGAGTGGAACCCAAGTTACGAAGATAAAGAATATGATACGACGTCGGACTATTTGTGGCGCTTCTCCTGTCAGATGTGCCTTCATCAAGAGCTGATAAAGAGGTCCACCGAGCACCAATGAAAAATTTCGCTCTTTATTTAGGAGATGGGTATTGAATATGTTGGATCCGTGGGGTGATGTTTTCATGATGGCTAGAGCATAAGTTGGTCGTTGCAATGAGGACCAGAGAAAATCCGTTTGATTTATGACAAAGACAATTTCTCATTGGTGCATTTACGCAGATTCGAAAAAAGCCATTAATGAATATGATTGTCTTCAAAGTATCTTGGATGACTGAATTCGGAGAACGATCATCATGAAGAAAGCGCGTAGTTTATTGGCCTTAATTGGGCTCTTTATATTTTGTATTATGCCACAATCGGCTGTTGCCGATGAGGTTTATCCGGGTGAAGAGATGTTTCTATTCCAGTTGGGATATTTTCTTCCTTCATTCGACACAAAACTGCGTGTGGATAACGCGAATGGCACCATTGGCGATGAAGTGAATCTGGAAGATGACCTGGGTTTCAAGCACGAAACAACAACCATTATGGGAAATGCCACTTGGCGAATGTCGCCCCGTAATCGTCTGTCACTGGGCTACTTTGGCTTTCATCGGGGTAGCGATCACGTGTTGAATAAAGACATTACCATTGGTGACAATACATATGCGGCAGGGGCGACTGTCAGTTCGGCCATCGACTTTACGGTGATACCAATTTCCTATTCTTTTTCATTTATAAAAACTGACGAATGGGAGTTTGCAGGAACCTTTGGTTTGCAGTGGTCTACGATTACTTTTGATGCCAATGGCAGTGCAACCGTAGGTGGTGCAGGTGGGGCCGCTCATGCGCGAGCAGATGCTGTTGCGCCATTACCGCTTATAGGTCTGGATTTAACTTATTATATTTTTCCAGAATGGAGCGTTGGCGGGAACATCGGGGTCTTTTCATACAAAGTAGCAGCTTCGAATATGGATTTTCAGGGAAATATAGCCACCGCCAATGTTAACACTGACTGGTGGTTTTCTAACTATGTGGGCGCTGGCTTAGCTGTGAACTGGTTTAGCTTTGACGTTGATGTTGAAGGTGCCAAATGGAAAGGGAGCTTCAACTATCAATATCTCGGGCCGCAGATCTATCTGACCGGCAGATTCTAAATATCAATCCCAAGAGGAATAGCCCGCCGGTGGTGAATAGGTTTGATTGGCTCCTGCCGTGACCAGGCGAAGCTTAGTCGTTGTATCGCTATTTCCAATGCTTCCTCCAGGATAAAGATTTCCAGGCGGCAGGGTGGTGAATTGACCTTGATAGACGTTGTTCTTGTAGATTTTCAAAGTTCCAGCGGTGAAGTCTACGGCAATTCCGCAGACATCGTTCAAGGCGAATGCGGGTTTAGATCCCGTATAAGTCGCGCCATATGTAAAAGACCCTTGTACTTGATAACCTAGACCACCGGAGTCGGCTCCAAGATAGCTTCCCAGGGTGGCGGATGAATTGGCAATACCAAACATACCTGCTGGAGTACCGGAATTGATAGCGACAACTTTGATTTCATAATAATAGCTGCCACTCGAGCGATAAGTGTTGGCTCTGACCGTGCCCCAAGATGCTCCGGTTTTAGTGACATCAAGATTATTATTAGACAGGATCATGTTGGCATCTTTATCCGAAGGATTCCAATAGGTGGCCGTAGAGTAAGGGGTCGAGACTGCCATATAGTTTGTGACCACCCAGCCAACGGTGGCGTCTTGATATGTCAGAGTGATTGATGTGCCTTGAGTACTCAATCCCCAGGTGTTATTGACTTTGCCTGCTAGTTTCTGTCCATTAAAACCGATTGTTAGATTATTGGCTGAGAAATTTTGCGTACTATCGACAATAGTCACAGTGTCATTTGCATTTGGACTTGCGGGCAGTGTCACCGTGAAGGCGCCACCGAATGTATCCGCAAAAATGTGATCGTTAGCTACAGCGGTATAGTTAGAGCTTTTTTGAATCCATGTGACGGTGCCGGTGCCGGCGCTGGTTGCCGGTTGCCACTGACTTGAAGTCCCATTCCACTTAAGAACCTGGCCATCGGAAGGAGCTGTTGAGGCCACAGAGCGGCCCTGAATTTTTTGAACGGTTGTAGCACTTTGTGTTCCCGAGACATCGCCCGCCAAGTTTCCTGAAAAATTTGTCGCGGTCCCGACACTGAGAGAGCTTTGAGCAGTACATTGCCAGCCGTTAGCCACCGACCAAGTGAGAGTCTCATTCACGGCACAAGTAAAGGCCGCGAGATTGCTGCCAGTTGTTCCATCCGTTGCAACAAGTCTATTGATTCCTGGATTTGCAAACATTTTTGCAGTCGTGACGGCATTGTTAGCAATGCTCAATGCCCCGGTATTTGCAAGAGTGGCGTCGCCGCTGACAGTGACTTCGGCAGCTGCGCTGGAACCACTTCCGACCCAAATTTTTCCCGAACTTAGAGATGTTCCCAATTTATTGTTGAAAATAGACCAATCCGCTTGCGCCAAGTATCCATCATGAGTGGCATCGGCCTTTTGAATTGAGACAACGGGAGTTGAAGAACCAGTTGCAACCGAGATCGGTGAAGTTCCCGTGACATTAGTTACAGTTCCACCTGAACCACCTGCAGAACTTACAAGATCCCAAGAAGCTCCATTATAGCGATAGATTTTTTGTGTATCGGTTGCGACAAAGAGGTCGCCCGTTGCGGGGCTTGCTGGTTTACTTGCATCAACTCCCGACGACATCGTACCAACACCACCACCGTTTTTAACTAAACTGTCGGTGATGCCATAGCCCGATAAAGTTGTAGGATTTGTGCCAGCTGTCACACGGCCTTTTGCATCGACAGTTACTGATTTATAAGTACCTGCAGTAGCACCTGAGTTAGCCAAGGTTAGAGTTGTTGAACCAGCAGAAGAAGTGACGTCACCAGTATAGGCTGGCATTTGCGCTGCAGCCAAAGTTCCAGTGAGTTGAGAAGTTGCAATGGATAAAGTTGAGCAAGCAAAGGCATCACTTACTGAACTCCAGATCACGGCTTGTCCCGAGGTACAAGTTGCTGCGGGCCATGGGCTTGAACTTGTTGCATTTACTAAATCTGTATAAAGCAATTTTGTCGCTGACCAATTAGTCGAATCCCAACGCAAAGTTTGTCCTGTTGCGGAGCCACTTGCAATCGATACAACAGGAGTTGAAGAACCAGCTGCAACCGAGATCGGTGAAGTTCCCGTGACATTAGTTACAGTTCCACCTGATCCAGTTGCGGCGATCGTGATGGCACCGTTGGTATTGGTAATGGAAACACCACTGCCAGCAGTGAGAGTGGATTT
This sequence comes from Bdellovibrio svalbardensis, assembly GCF_029531655.1. NCBI lineage: Bacteria > Pseudomonadati > Bdellovibrionota > Bdellovibrionia > Bdellovibrionales > Pseudobdellovibrionaceae > Bdellovibrio > Bdellovibrio svalbardensis. The sequence goes on along the minus strand of NZ_JANRMI010000004.1, from coordinate 417,981 downwards.
AGTAAGACCACTTGTTGCAGTGTTGCCGATAAGAAGTTGACCATCAGTGTAAGTGCTTTCGCCTGTACCGCCTTGAGCAACAGCCAAGGTGCCGGAAGTAATTTTAGCGGCGCTTAAATTAGGAATTTGTGAAGCTTGAAAATTAGTAAGCTGACTGCCATCTACGGCCGGTAATTTTGCAGATCCATCAAGTTGCACAATTTGATTTGCGGCAGTTCCCGCGTTCACATTTACAGTAACTGCTCCAGAAGTTCCTCCACCAGTTAATCCAGTGCCGGCAGTGACGCCAGTGATGGTTCCACCTGAACCACCTGCAGAACTCACAAGATCCCAAGAAGCTCCATTATAACGATAGATCTTTTGTGTATCGGTTGCGACAAAGAGGTCGCCCGTTGCGGGGCTTGCTGGTTTACTTGCATCAACTCCCGACGACATCGTACCAACACCGCCACCGTTTTTAACTAAACTGTCGGTGATGCCATAGCCCGATAAAGTTGTGGGTGTGCCAGAGGTGATTTTTGACCAATCAAGATTGGGAATGTCCGCAGCTATTAACGCTGCTGATCCAGAGGTTACGCGACCTTTGGAGTCTGTTGTCACCTTATAGTAAGTTCCTGCAGTTCCCGCAGCAGCCAATGTTAAAGTACTTGATCCCACGGAGGAAGTAACATCGCCAGTGAATGCCGGAAGATTTGCCGCGGAAATAGTTCCACTCAAATCACTGGCCAGAAGAGGAGAGTTCACAAAAGCGGTGCCATTAAATTTTAAATAGTCTTTATCGGCGGGAGAGGTCAGCGTCAGAGTGCTGCCTTGAAGCTTTGCGACTGTCGCTGCGGCGGGACCTGGGCCGGAAGCAGTGACATCGCCGGTTAAAGCTGTGACGTAATTGCCGGCAGCCTGCTTATTGTTAAAGGTATTCCAATCAGTAGAAGACAAATATCCGTTCGTAGAAGTCGTTGCCTGAGAAATTGAAACAACAGGAGTTGAAGTGCCTGTTGCAATACTAATCGGTGCTGTTCCCGAAACGTTTGTCACGGTTCCAGGATTCATTGCTGGTAAAGTAGTTGGTGCCCACTTAGAGCCATCCCATTCGAGAACCTGACCATTTGTGGGATTTGTTGTATCCACGGGGTTGTTCTGCAAGGCCACAACTTTCGCAGCGCCAATAGATCCTGTCACGTCACCCACGAGCCCCACATTAATGGATTGGCATTGGAAGTTTCCAGAAACGGAATTCCAGTACATCGTTTGACTGACAGAACAGCTTGCGCTGGCGATCGAAGTATTGAAGGCCGCCTGAGTCATATATCCAGACAGCTGAGTTGAAAGATTTGTGACATCTGAGATGGCAATTGCACTGCTGAGCCAATTTGTGCCGTTGAATTTTAAAAAATGTCCCATGGTGGGAGTTGTAGAACTAACGGGAACACCTTGAAGTGCGATGACCGTAGGTCCTGGATAGGTTCCTGCCAAATCACCATTTGCGGCGGCACCAACTTGGATGGCATTCACCAGACGTGCATCGTTGCCGGACGCAACTGTGTTTGCTGTGGTGCCAACGTTCAAAGCTATTTGTGGAGTGGAGGCTCCGTTCGTGATTGTAATATAGGCGTTGGCAGAAGTGACATTTGTGACCGTTCCAGCGGAAGCTGCACTCGCAGCTTGGCAACTGAGTTGCATGCCATCCCAGCTTAAGAAAGTGCCATTGGCGCAAGTGGGAATTCCTGTCTTTAGAACAAAGTCTGTGGCCACATTGTTGCCGAGTTTTTGGGCGGAGATGGAGTAGCCAGCAAAGGGAACAGAACGAATTGTTGAGTCAGGACTGATCAGTTTCCAACCCACTCCATCATGAAACTGAACGCGAAGTTTTCTTGAGTCGGTGACGGAGGCTATATAGGGAACGCCACCTTGGCAGGTGAAGGACCCGGAGTTGTTGAAAGCATCGAGAATTGAAAATGAGCCTGAAGTTGGGTAGACGACAGTACCTTGTCCTATTGATACGTCAAAAACTCCGTTGGAGTTTTCCATATTGATGCCATTGACTTGTTCCTGATAAAGCAAACATTGCCCGGTGGAATCAGTGATCTGAAAAATAAAGGAAACGTTATTATATTCTAAAGGTGTCCCATCAGACTTCATGATCCGACCTTGATAGGTCAGACTTTGAGGGCTGGCGTGTGCAAATCCAACAAGGAAGAATAAAATGAGATTCATCACAACGTACAGGATTTTCATCTATTGTTATCCCTTCCAAAAATAATTCGAAAAATTCCTACTGGAATGTGATCGGCACTTCTATTTGTGCTCTCCAGTGGATGGATGAAGCATCTGCTCCCTTCAACAAGTGAAGCAGATGCTAAGTTGAGCTTTGCGAATAAAATCAATGGTAGGTCGGGACGCCACCCTAGCTAATTTCTAAAGTGTAATAGACAAATGAAGTCTTGAGTCATGCAGGTCGAGGCTGGTGCTCCCAGGAAACTGCAGAATGGGTGTTGACTGCTTATATTGCGCGAGATGATGAGGCGCGAGTACAACGGGTTTTGATTTCTCTGCGCTAATTGATTTTGAATGCTCTACAGCCTGAAGGAGGGCCTTGTACTGCTGATCGTCTAGCGAAAGTCGAGTTCGCAGGGCTTCGATACTAGAGGGGCCTGGAATATTTTTGTCGCTGAGATATTCTGACAGACGGCCTGACGACAGTCCAAGGTCCCGGGCGAAGGCTCGTTGTGAATAGCGAGGATTTAAAGAGCGACGTTTTTGAAACAACTCATTGAGAAAATCTGAGACGGAAATAGTAGCTTCATTCATGATTGAAGGAATTTATGATATTTCTTTCTGTTTTTAAGTATTATTTTTCAGATTAAATGAGAGACGACTGCTCCAGGAGAGAAGTTGGAGCGGAAGACGTTTTTTTGCCTTAGTTTAAACACTAATTTTCTCAAAGTCGAACGAAGGTCCTTCAGGATTCTGTTAAGAGGACCGAAAAGTCCTTTATGAATCTCCTACGGTGCGTACTGCTATTACAGGTTCTTCTTTTCTCGGCGCTATCTTATGCATCGCCGTCAGTTTTAACATATCAAGGTCGTATTCTTAAATCAGATGGGACTCCATTGGAATACGGTGCTGTGAGTTTCCTTTTTCAGATCACAGAACCCGCTGGTTCTTGCGTAATTTATCAAGAGCAAGTGACAGGCTATAGCATGGTTAACTCCGGTGGTGTTTTCGATGTGCCTATTGGCGGCGGAACAGTTCAATATCCGTTAAGTGGTACATTCACAGTTTTAGATGCGTTTAACAACGCGACACCTTCATTCAATTGTGGAAGTTGTTCGTTGGTAGGTAGCAACTACGTTTGTGCTAATGGATCTGGCAGTTACAATCCCTCGAATGGAGATTCGCGAAAATTGCGCGTTTCTTTTTATGATGGGACTGGTTGGAAAATGATTTCACCAGACTCTGTGATTCGCTCTGTTCCTTTCGCTGGGTATTCTTTGTCGGCGCAAAAGTTAGGATCTTACGACTCATCGTCATTCATTCTTAAATCGGAAATCAACAATCCTGGAACCGGCAGCGTTTCTTGTGACGGCGGTCAGTTTTTAACTTGGGATGCGGCTACAAAAAAATTCGGCTGTTCGGGTGTTTCCGGAGCCAGTGGTGGAACTGTGACAAGTGTTTCCACCGGGACTGGACTTACTGGTGGACCGGTTACTGGAATCGGAACAATCAGTCTTGCAAATACTGCGGTGACTGCAGGTTCTTATGGTTCCGCAACACAAGTTCCCAGTTTTACTGTTGATGCGCAAGGTCGCTTAACTGCTGCAGGAAATGTGGCTATCGCGGGCGTGGCTCCAGGTGGAAGTGCTGGAGGAGATCTTTCGGGCACTTATCCAAATCCTTCGGTGGCGAAAGTTCAAGGCATTACGGTGAGTGCGACGGCTCCTACGGCTGGTCAGGTAATGAAATATGTGGGAACAAGTTGGACACCGGCGACGTTGGCACTTTCTGATATCACGGGGCTATCAACCTCATTGAACAGCAAAGTGGATTTGGCGCAAATGCCTTCAACCTGTGCGGCGAACCAGACTTTGAATTGGACATCAGTCACAGACACATTTGTTTGTAACACAATTGCGATCAATGCGAATCAGATCACAGCAGGAACAATTGCATCTGCTCGCATGCCTGGATTAACAGGTGATGTGACTAGCCCTGCGGGAAGTGTGGCAACAACTATTGCAAATGGTGCCGTGACGGCTGCGAAGTTGGGCGCTGATGTTGGCGCTTGGCAAACGGATGGAACTCATGTTTATCGGGCCTCTGGAAATGTGGGCGTTGGTACAACGACTCCATTAGAAAAACTTCAAGTGAATGGTCGAACATTTATTACCAACGATCCGACGAACTATCTTTGGGCAAGTCGTCTGGGTTACGTAGATGTCTTTGTTGACGACTTAAATGGTAGTCAAAAGTCAGCTGTTAACAATATTACCTACGCGAGTTCTATTGAGCTTCGAAATATCAGCACCGACGGGGTGGCTCGTCAGAACACGGGACTCAACGTCAATGTATTGGCTCAAGTTGCTGATGGAACGACAAATACCAACAAAGCTGTTGCAGCCTATTTTGCTTCCATGCGAAACAACACGGCAAGCGCGACTCAAGACTCTGGTAGCTTGGGCACAGCACAGGGCATTCAAATTGACTATGGACACAATAGCATCGGAGCAAAGACTCCTGTTACGACGACGGCATCTGGTATTGTGATCACTCCCTATCATAAGAGTGGAACGATCACTAATTCCTATGACATTTTCCTCGGGTCGCCAAATGTCGGTGGCTCGGTTACGAATCATTATAGTCTCTATCAACAAAGCACCACTGCTAAAAACTATTTTGCCGGCAATATTGGTATTGGTACGACCTCTCCATCTGTTTCATTGGATATGGGTTCAAAAACGGATGCCCTTCGCATGCCGAATGGTACGACGGCGCAGCAGCCGGCTTCTCCATTGAACGGGATGCTTCGTTATAACACGACGACTAACTTTGCAGAGATTTATCAAAGCGGAGCGTGGGTGAGCTTAACAACTTCAGCCGGTGGTTCGAACGTAACGACGAATTCTTCGGGCGCAGTGATTGTCGCCGCTGGCGGTACAGATCAAAATGTGACTCTGCAATCATCGGGGACTGGTGTGGTTACTTCACCAAGTGTGATGACGATCACAAATGCAACCGCATCAACAGCGTCGAATAATGGTGCTCTGGTCGTCAGCGGTGGTGTGGGTATTGGTGGGAACATCAATGCGGGTGGCAATATCTATTCAAGTGGAAGTGTGTCTGCCGCGACGAGTATGTACACTCCGATTATTTACGGAAGTTCTGCGGCGAGTGGAACTTTAACTTTGGATTCAACTTCTGATGCAACTAAGGGAAAAATCATTCTAGCCCCAAGCGGTGGTAATGTCGGGGTTGGGACAACTACACCAGCAGCTCCCTTGGATGTAGTTCGTGATACAAGTGCATGGATTCGAATTCAACAAGCATCGAGTGATACAAATGGTGCAGCTATGGGTTACTTTAAATCCAGAGGGACTGTTGCCTCTCCGACAGCCGTGCAGTCTGGTGACCGCATAATGGGGCTGTATGCGACGGGATATCATTCCGGCGGAGCTTTTGGTGGAAATACAGGTGCTGTACAAATTTCGGCTGCGGAAAATTTCACCGCAACAGCCCAAGGATCTAAAATAGATTTTGGAACAACCTTGAATGGTACAACTTCGCGCTTAACCCGTATGACGATTGATAATACAGGGTATGTTGGGATTGGAACGACGAGCCCATCGGCGATGCTCCATATTTCTGGTGATGCGGGCATGGCGACAATTCAAAGAGCAAATTCGTCAGGACCGGACTACTCAGCATCTCTTAACCTTCTCAGCTCGAGAGGGACTACTGGTGCGGCAACGGCTTCCTTGCTCAATGACTTTACTGGGAAAATTTCTTTTGGTGGTTATGACGGATCTGGTTATACAAATGGAGCACGTATTTTTGGGAAAGTCGACACGGCTCCGAGTGCGGGGAATGTTCCGTCATCTCTTGTTTTTGAAACGGGTAACAACACATCTGGTCTTGCTGAACGAATGAGAGTTACTTCTGCAGGAAATGTCGGTATTGGCACAACCTCGCCCTCTCAGAAGCTGACAGTTGATGGAACTGGATTGATTGGAAATCCGTCGACCAACTATACCGGGATTTATAATTCACTCGTATTAGGAAATACTGCCTTGGGGCCTCATCTCATTTTTGATGGAGGCGCCGCCAGCATTATGAGAACCTTGTGGAACTCAAATAGTCTGACCTTTTCAAAATGCTCAACCACTGACTGCGGTTCCTCTACAAATTTGCTCTTCATTGATTCCACAAATTCATATATGAAAGTTGGAAATTCAGCCTATAAGCTGTCTCTGGGTGTGGCAAATCCAGCTTATGATATTACCTTTAGAGGCGGGGCTGCCAGAAGTATCGGAATGGAAAGGAATAGCTCCACTCAATCTGACTTGGTTATCAATGCCGGGGCGCCCATCTTAGGGACGACAGATGGTCACGGCGGGAATCTCATTTTGCAGTCGGGAATATCAACTGGAGCTGGTGACTCTGACATTCAATTCTATACAGCTGCAGCGTCTGTATCTGGGACTGCAGACAATACTCCCTTGAGAAGAATGACCATAGCATCCAGCGGTAACGTCGGGATAGGGACAGCAGCCCCTGCTTCAATTTTGCATGTCGCTGGCGCGGGAAACCCGGTCATTAAGTTACAAGACACTGCAAATTTGAATTCCGCCAATGCTTACGCTGGATGGATTTCAGGTCAGGACTCGGCAGGAACAGAAACTTGGTGGGTTGGTGAAGGTTCAAATACAGGAAAATCTATCGGACTTGCTACAAATATCGCTGGTTACGAAGTTAAAATTGCAAATAGTGCTGGATCCATCATTCTAAATTCGTCCGGAAATGTCGGAATCGGAACCGCGACGCCAATTGCGGCATTGCAAGTTGTTCCAGGGGTGGTTTGGACGACGTCCAATTGGAAGAAAGTGGCTAGCTTTGGGGATGATACTTCGACTTCGACAGCTCTTGAGTTGAGTGCCGGTGCTGCTCGTAAGTGGGGTGTGGGGGCGACTTCGGGTGATGGAAGTTTGAACTTCTTTACGACGACGGCTTCCACTGCTGGAGCTACTGCTACTGTTCCTTTGGTTCTTTCGACAGCTGGTAACGCAACTTTGGCTGGTTGTCTTAACTATAATTCGTCCACTTTGGGAACTTGTCTTTCGGATCAAAGAGTAAAAAAAGATGTTCATAGTTTCAATATCGGTCTTGAACAGCTTTTGGGCCTTCATCCGGTGTATTTCAAATATAACGGTAAGGGTGGAACCCTTGAGGATAAAAATGATCGTATTGGTTTTATCGCTCAAGATGTAGAAAAAGTAGCCCCACAAATTACCGCTAAAGTAAAAACCAAATTGAATCCTTCAGATGACAAGGAAACTGAGCTGACGCAGGTTAATTACGGGGCTTTGACCTATATGTTGATCAACGGCTTCAAAGAATTCTATGCGCGTTGGTTTGAAGATCATAAAGTTTTGATGGATCAGTCACGACGAATTTCTTCTGTTGAAGAGGAAAATAAGCAGTTGAAATCTGAGAACAAGATGATCAAGTCATATCTATGCAAAAAAGATCCCGAGGCGCCTTTCTGTCAATAAAGGCGAGGTTTCAGTAAACCGGATAACACCAAAGCGGAATGTCTTGGACCGGATTTGCTTTAAGCAAAGTCAAAGTGCCAGCATGGTAGTTTCCGAACGAGCTTCTTTGGAGGGCTACAAATAAGTTAATCTGCTTGTCGCCCCAAGCCTTGCTATTGCCGGTCTGCCACATAGACATGCTGTGCGTCTCTGTTTGTTGGGAAAGCTCAAGAGTCACGATCTTCCCTGTAACGGTGATCGATGTGATCTCAGGGAAGATCTCTTTATCAGCCTCGCAAGTGACACGAATCGAGTCGCCGCCCATCCACCAAGCTTGGGCAAATACACTGAAACACAATGAAGAGATAAAAAGGGCTGAGCTGAGGGCGAATTTCACGATTGGACTCCTAGGGGAGCCAGTTGGATTATAGAAAAGGGCCTTTAGAGGCAAGCAGTCCGAAGTCGACTGAAAAAATTATTTGCCTCGTTTGGTGGTTTTGGTCTTCGCTTTGGCTTTGGCCTTAACCTTAGCCTTGCCCTTTGCGGAGGGCAGGGATTTTACAAACTCCCGGGCTTCCTGTTTTTCCTGGTCGGAAATTCGATTCCATTCTTTGTTGGTCAAAGCGCCAATTAAGGCATAGGCAAAGATCGAATGGCGATTCTTGGGATTGACCTTGATCAATTTAACCAAAGCTTTCTTCCATCCTAGCTGTATGAATTTTGGCGCTGTCTTGATGCCAGCCTTAAGGAACTCTCGCTCACTCACGGCGCCTAGATTTTTTAGATCAGAAATCTTTTGGGCACTTTGCAGAACAGACTCCGCAGGCTCGTCGGAAAAAAGACGGGGCTTGCGAGTGTCGATCTTGGTTGAAATCTTCTCTGCATTGGCTTTAGCGGATTTAGCTTTCGTAGATTTCGCCTTTTTAGATTTTGCTTTGGGAAAGCTGCCCCAATAGCTATGTGGTCTAATGACTTGAGCCATGATTTCAGAAGCAAGATCGTCAAAGCCTTCGGTATCCAGAGGAAGATAGAGCCATTTTGGTAGAATGGGGTGGGGAGTTAGCTCGGGGAATTGTTTCAGAGCTTTTTCATGATGTTCCCGTTCCAAGGGAAACATACAGCCATACCACAATTCATAATCGTAAGTTTGGTTGCGATAGCTTCGATATCCCGGTGTTTCGAAGGTCACCAAAACAAGTTTGTCGGCGAGATAATAGGCAAAGCCTCCGAACATAGCCTTGCGGCGAACTCCCTCGTCGGGAAGAAGACTTTCAATCCATTTAAGTTCTTGAGGTTCTTTTGCCATAACTGAGGATATTATTTTTGGGCTGTGAAATGAAAGACTTTTTAATCAATCTTAGGAATTTTAATCTCTTTGACCGCCAGTTCGAGTTTTCTTTTGGTGTTCTCAGGCAGTTCTCTTTTTCGGCATAGAACAGCTTGCAGGATTTTACTGTCGGTGTGGCTTTTAAGCAGGGTTGATGGATAGTTTACTTTTTCGAGATTGAATTTAACAACCAAAGGAAGACCGCAGACACCATCAATTCGCCCCCCTTTAAGCATCTCCATAGCTTGTCCCATGTCGGCGATGTCCATGACCAGTTCGTGTTTCAGATATTTCGTCGAAAGGTCCACGCATGTACCACGAATCAGGCCAATTCGAAGTTTGGACAAATCAGTGTTGGCGGATTTTGTTAAAAAGAGCGTCGGTTTCGAAGTGTATAGTTTCGTTTGAACTTCATATTCACTTTTATATTTCAGACAGGAATCTTCAAAGACAATTGCAAGATCCGGTTTGATGTTGCTGAGAGAATTGACCAAACGAATATGAGGGTAAAGGTGAAAGCTGAACTTAATGCCGGAGTGTTTTGAAATATCTTTCAAAATATCATAATTCAGGCCGTGAAGTTTTCCATCAACAGAATAGCTGAAGGGCCCAACATCTGACATAGCAATCTTCAATGGAACTTCGGCGGCATGCGCCAGAGTGTTGAGACTGAAAAAGAATTTCAAAAGACAAAGTATCATGGTTCTAAGAGTAGTGGCGAGTTTCCCGACAATCAAGTGTCAGATGTTTGTGATCTTGAGATTTATTTGCCCCGATATATGTAGAAATGCGAGAATAAATCGACCTGAAGTTGTTGGGAGAGATATGCCCGAGTTACATAATGATTTCTTTCAACTGTCTCCAGATCTGCTAGTGATCCTTGATTCCCAAGGTCGAATTGTCGAGGGCAACACAGCTTGGCATGAAAGCCTGAGTGGGCGCTCCCAGGAATCTACAGGAAATTCGTTTTTTGATTTCGTTCATCCCGCTGATGTTGAAGCTGTTTCGTTATACTTGAAGTCACATTCTTTTGATGAGGGCGCGGGCCCCAAGGAATTCTCCCTGCGTCAGAGCACTAAGTCAGAGGAGTATTTTTTAGTGAACTGGATATTTTGCATGAGCCCCCAGACGAAGCTTTTCTATGGAAGTGGGCGAAAGGGGGATTCGGGTTCTAAAATTTCCTTCGAGAATAATATGCTTATAAAAATTCTCGACGGTGTTCCTGCGATGATTGGATATTGGGACCGCGATCTTCGCAATAAATTTGCTAACAAAGCGTATTATGAATATTTCTTGGTGAAGCCTCAGGAGATTAGAGGAAAACATATCCGCGAGGTCATAGGTGAAAAACTTTTCGCGGCAAATGTTGGATATATGGAGAAAGCGCTTGCGGGGGAGTTTCAAACCTTCGAGCGGGAAATACCTTTGCCACAGGGAGGAAGCCGCGCCACTCTGGCGAACTATATTCCAGACATTGAAGGGGGGCAGATAGTCGGCTTCTTTGTTGTTGTGACTGATGTTAGCAAAATGAAGAGAATTGAAAGCGAACTTCTTCAAGCCTTCAATGCCCTGGAATTGGAGAAAAGTCGGTTCTCTCTGTTGGTCGAAGCATTGGATCTTACAGCCATGGTGGAAATCGCGGATTCCACGGGAGCGATCACTTATGCGAATGAGAAGTTTGTAGAAGTTTCTGGTTATTCAAAAGAGGAGCTTCTGGGGCACAGTCATCACAAACTCAATTCAGGTTTTCATCCACCGGAGTTCTTTGCAGAGCTGTGGCAAACAATTCTAGAGGGGAAACCCTGGCACGGGGAGATCTGCAACAGAAAGAAAAACGGGGTTCTCTACTGGGTCGACACCATCATCGTTCCAATCCCAGATGCTCGGGGTAAGGTGGGACAGTTTATCGCTATTCGATTTGATATCACAATGCGGAGAGAAGCAGAGAAAACCTTGATCGAGTCCTCGAAGATGGCCTCTTTGGGAATTATGGCCGCAGGAGTCGCTCATGAAATCAACAATCCTTTAGCTATCATAAAAGGAAAAGTGGAAACCTTGCAGCGCAAGCTCGCCGATGTGAATTTCTCGAGGACGAGCATTCAGGAAGAGTTGGAGAAAATCGGACAAACCTCAGATCGAATTGGCAGCGTGGTCAGGGGCCTACGCAGTTTTGCCAGATCTGGCGAAAAGGATCCTTTTTCATTGGTGCAAGCTTCTGATTTGGTCAGTCAGACACTGGCTTTGTGTAAGGAACGTTTCTCTAAGCATGGAGTGGAGATTCGTGTGGAGGTCCGCGCGGATTTGACTTTTATGTGTAGGCCGGGACAGATCATTCAAGTGTTGATCAACCTATTGAATAACTCCTTTGATGCCTTAGAGAAACTTGAAGAGAAATGGGTCTCCATCGACGTTCGGGAAACTGTCGCAGGTAAGATTCGATTTGCTGTTTTGGACAGCGGACAAGGGATACCTCCCAAATTGGCCGAACAAGTCATGTCACCGTTTTTTACAACCAAGGAAATAGGCAAAGGAACCGGTTTAGGCCTCAGTATTTCCAGGGGGATTATAGAAGACCATGGGGGGCATTTATGGTTGGATCAAGAAAGTAAGAACACAAAGTTTGTATTTGAAATTCCGATGTTTCATAATGAAGTCGGGCAAAGGAATATTTGAACGATGAAGAAACTTGCGAACCTGAATATGTTGGTTGTCGACGATGAGGTGATGATTCGTGAGATACTCAAAGATCTCTTTGAGTATGAAGGCGCCAAAGTCTTTGAGGCCTCCAGCGGGCGCAAAGCCTTGGATGTTCTTAAAGACAATCAAATTGATGTGCTTCTCACTGACGTGCGCATGCCTGACGGCGATGGGATCACTCTTGCCAAAAATATTCATGATCGGTATTTGAAGCCGCCGAAGGTTTTCTTTTTAACTGGCTATAGTGATGTCAACTTGGATGACGTCAAAAAGTATGGCGTTGTGGATATTCTCTCGAAACCAATGGAGGGTGAGACCTTGATTGATCGCATCGTGGAGGGGATCAGTCACAATTAAGAGAAGGCTCGCAGGAGTGCGAGCCTTTCATTGGGCTTACCATTCTTCAGACATCATGCCGTGGTGACCTTTGCCGTGCATTGGGCAGCCTTCTTTCCCCATTTCTTTACAAGAAGTTTTCATTTCAGCACGACAGTCGCTCATAGACTTGCTTGAACGAAGGCAGGTTGCCATGCTTTCATGCATCTTCGCCATATTTTCTCTTTGCACGGCCGTCCACTCCATGGGAGGAGCTTTGGATGTCGTTGATTTTTTTGCTGTGTCGGCAGCATGTGAAAGTGTTGCGCCAAAGGTTATTGCAACGAGTGCCGCCAGAAGAGTGCTTTTCATTTGAAAGTCCTTTCAGATTAAAATTGTTTCTTCAATATATGTCTGAACAACACAAAGGGAAGTTGCTCCAAAATAAAATGAGAAAATACATGGGAACGGTGCACAGGCTGTATTCAAATTATTATTTGTTTATTTTCATTGCAGGTTTCGAAAGAAAAGACGAGCGTTCACTCACATCAACCTTTTCGTTTCCATCCGAAACATATTCATAGAGAAATCTCATAATTCAAAATTTAGCTCTTATTTCTTATATGGGTGCCGATAAGAATGCGGTCTATTGAAGACTTAAAGAAGAGGGAGAGTAATGAAAAACACAAAACGGATTTTATTGAGTATTGTGCCGACGATGGTTTTTGGATTGACCGGTTGTAGCGGAGGTAGCTCTAGCTCCAGCAGCGGTGATGCTTTAAATGTATCGGGGGTCTTGAGTTTGGGAAACAGTGCTCAAGGCTTGGAGAAGGTGCAATCTTTTGCACAATTAGAAGAAGCGGTCTCAGCCATGAGCGTGACTTTGAGTTCCTACAAAGTGAGTTGCTCGACTAACACGACTCCAGTGCAGACTGCGACAGCCAGTGTGGGGAGCGATGGATCTTTCAATGTTAGTATTGCTGGTGCCACGGGCCAGCCACTCACTTGCTTCCTTGTTGATAGTAATGGAAATAAGGCGGCAGATTTCTTGATTTCAGATTCATCAAAAAAAGATCTCAACGGGAATGCAGAAACCAAATCTACGACGGCCTTTAAAAAGGACGCCAACCTTGGTACGATTGACTTTGATCCCAATGCTGGGGAAGTCACAGTTCCGGCTTCAAACATTTCAAGTGTCGTTGCTCCAGTCACGGTGGCTGCGGCTCAAGTCTTCGATCCTACTGGCGCCTGGACAATCGGTGCCGTGGATTTTTCTCTACCGAACGGTACCAAAGCGCCATGTGATAGCAATGATAACACCTGTCATGGTCCTCCATCAGGTCAGGCTATCTATTTGAAGTTGTGGAAGGGCAGTGTGATCGCAGACAGCTCTGATATTTATGGCTTGCAGGTATGGGAAGGTCAGAATAGTTTTTCAACTTGCGGCTCAAAAATCGGACTGACGCCAGCGATGAAAACATCGTTGGGCGTGGATTTTAGCGCTAATGGCGGAGCAGATAGTGAGTTCTCTTTTGCAAGCTCTGTTGCGAACTTCGCAGATCAGATCAGCAGCCAGACCGGCACTGTGAATTTAACTGATGGTTGGAAGATGGATACGGCTAAATTGCAATACGATATGATGCCGAACTGTGCGCCTCATGATGTAACTATTGCGGGTACGACCTATTCCAATGCATGGGTTTGTGGTCCGGATAACAGCAGCAACTATCAGGCACAATTGGGTGGTGGCTGTTCTGATGCCAATGGAAATCCCGTGAATTTGAATGATTGGTCGGGAATCACTTGCGGAAGCACATCGACCAGCACCAGTGGTATTAAAACCATGAGTTGCTCTGGAAATGCCAACATCAATGGCACAGTAAAAGCAGTTACGTGCACCAACAAATGGGCGGTGACAGATGCGTCTTATGCCGTGGATGCAAATGCTAACTTTAATTGGAATGATTTGAATGCATCCAAAATTTCTTCCGGTGCGACCTGTGCTTCTATCGCTAACGGTGCTAGTTCAGAGGCTCTTAAGATTGCCCAGCTTCAGTGTTACTCCCAATATTACTATCAATCTGGTATGGAGCGCGCCAATGCTTGTCTTCCGAAGGTGGATATGGATTGGTCGGCAACAACCGCTGCTAACTTTGCAATTGTAGATAAAATTCGTCCTCAGGGTTTGATCTTCTTTGAAAAGTACTCTCCTTTCGTTGATGGAACGGGTGGCTCGTTGATGACTCGTCAAGAGCATTACGAGGGTGTGAACGTTAATGGGAACAGTTGGGTGAACTGCCGCGTGATTGAAGTTGGTGGATTGAATATCAAAAAGATCAGTGCGACAAAATTGCTCGCGACCTATCAGTCATCGACAATTACGACGAGTTTGACGAAGCCTGCGTGCTTAGCCAAATTCAACGGAGCTCGCGAGAGCTATATGTTCTACCTGAACAAGTAATCCTCCGATGTGCTCTATAGCGAAGTCCATGGCTGCTCGGCTGTGGCTTGGCTGTAGAGCCCTGCTTCTATTCTTACTGCTACTTTCAAAAAGCGACACCTGTCTAGAATCCTGACACTCCAAACTGGTCTCAGGTAGTTGCCGTCAGGGCCTCCATTTTGCTCTAAAGATACGTTTAGTGATGGAGGCTGTTATGTTTAAGAAAATGCTAAGTCTGAGTGTGTGTTTACTGACTGTGCAATCCTCGTTTGCGCAAGAGCGATTTCAGGCTTGGAACCCTCTGGATCCAAATCAGCCGGCCAATATTGAGTTTGAACAGCGTCGTCGTTATGAAGAGCTTTTTGATAGCAAGGCTCGCCAAATGCTTCGCCGGCATGAACTCAGATCTCAAATTCAAATCCAACAAGTTGATGAAGTCAGTACTCCATTGATCATCAAGAATGAGACCTTCACGCAGAAACGATTCGAAGAGATCACTCATCCCAGCTATCAACATCCAGGAAATGCTGCCGTTTTCTTATTGTTTCGCCTGCCAAATCGTTTCCGCACCGGTGATAAGCCTTCCAATAGCGTGAGTTTTACTTCGACGGCCGCCAATACAATGATCCATCCAGCCGTTTTAGAGAAACACAACGGCGATAGCCGCTATCAGTACGTAGATCATTTGGGAAACATGAATGAGCTCAGTCTATCACTCGGTGATGAAGTTCAACAAATTCAGTTAAGCTTAAGAGTTTTGGATGTTGCGGGGAGTTCTAAAAATAATCTGATGCTTTACCCTGTGTCGGATAAGGTCATCGAGAAAATTCATCAGTGGAATGGACATAACGATCCTTACGCACGCAAAGAAGCCGGCTTGGATCGTGTCGTGGTGGATCTGCGCGATACTGATGGGAATAGCATGCATCTAAGTGATGGTGAGACATATGTTCTTCCTTTGGTTGTGGACTATTCGGTATTTAAAAAGCTGTTTCAATCAGACAAGCAATTGCTTACTGTGAATGCAGGAGTGCAGGCACAGGCTCCCGTTTCGCAGACCTTCAATCAGGCAGGTGTGGGGACTTACGCGAACCTTTCTTTCACGCGCAAGGTCGCTCGGGAATGGCTTTTAAATTTTGCTCTGGGGTTAGGTACCAATTTGCAGAAAAATCTATCCGGTGGTTATAAGCCTTATGACGGAAATGTTGATG
Source organism: Bdellovibrio svalbardensis (assembly GCF_029531655.1). NCBI lineage: Bacteria > Pseudomonadati > Bdellovibrionota > Bdellovibrionia > Bdellovibrionales > Pseudobdellovibrionaceae > Bdellovibrio > Bdellovibrio svalbardensis. Next base: position 402,246 of record NZ_JANRMI010000004.1, on the reverse strand, counting down.
TGAGCTTCAACTCCAATATTTCAATCGGATTGACTCGCGTCGATCAGGATTTGAAAGGTAAAACTTCACTGGTGGCTTTCGGGACTCAATATAGTTCTGTCCTGGATGAGCAGGACTATGTTGAGAACAATCAAGGTCGCTTCATCAACCGACAATCTCGCTATGCGATGTTCCGTCCGGATCGTCGTTTTGGTGTAGCTTTAGTTCGTGAGAATCAAGACCTGATCATTCAATTACAGGTGGCCGAGGATTATATAGACAGCAAAAATAAAATGAACGGTCTAAATCACGAAGACTTTCAGGTTTCAATTCGCGTCTCCAAAAAGATTTAGGGTTTTGGCAATGCAATAGTTAGGCATTCCTTCTTGGCTTGTGAGGCCCTCGATGTTGTAATGATATCTATGTTAAGACGCGCGAGAGAATTTGTCGGTTATCAACTTCGTCAAGGGGCTACTCCTGAAGGATTGGCTTTGACCTGTGCCATGGGTTTTCTTATTGCGCTATTTCCAGTATTGGGTGCGACCACAGTGTTGTGTTTGGGTGCTGGCTATCTTATGAAATTGAATCAACCAACTTTGCAAGCGGTCAATTACGTTTTGGCGCCAGTCCAATTGTTAATGATTCCAGTCTATATAAAGGCGGGCGCTTGGGTGTTTCAGGTTCCTGCTGTTTCGGTCAATCCTAAAACCATCATTGCAGAATTCATGGATGATCCAGGCAAATTTTTGTCTGACTATGGTTTCGCCAGCCTACAGTCGATAGTCGCGTGGGCCTTGTTGACGCCTTTAGTTGCTTTTGTTGTGTATCGGGTTTTGCTGATGATTTTCAGAAGCGCGAAGAGAATTCGCGGCTAGGATGATTTTGAATTCGAATAAAAAAAAGCTCGGTTATAAGGCCGAGCTTTTTTTATTACTAAGAAAATGCTTCTTACAATTAAGCTTCAGTATTCAGCTCCGGGAATGACTTGATCAAGTCGTCCAAAGCTTTCATTTGTTGCAAGAAAGGTTCAACTTTCGAAAGTGGCAAAGCAGAAGGGCCATCGCACAACGCTTTGTCTGGATTCGGATGGCTTTCGATGAACAAACCGGCAAGTCCCACGCCCAGGCCTGCGCGAGAAAGTTCTGCAACTTGACCACGGCGACCACCAGAGGCTGCACCCATGGGATCTCTGAATTGCAGGGCGTGTGTCGCATCCAAAATCACCGGGCTTCCTTTGGAAACTTTTTTCATGATATTAAAGCCCAACATGTCGACGACGAGATTGTCATAACCAAAGTTTGTACCGCGGTCACAAAGAATGATTTTGTCGTTGCCGCATTCTTCGATTTTTTCAACGATATTTCCCATTTGGCTTGGGCTTAAGAACTGGGGCTTCTTAACATTGATGACGGAGCCAGTGCGTGCCATGGCTTCAACCAAATCAGTTTGTCGGGCGAGGAAGGCAGGGAGTTGAATCACGTCGACCACTTCCGCAACTGGTTTTGCTTGATGAATTTCGTGAACGTCAGTGATGACTTTCACGCCGAAAGTTTTCTTAAGTTCTGCAAATATTTTCAAACCTTCATCCATGCCGGGACCACGATAAGAATGGATCGAAGAGCGATTGGCTTTATCAAAGGAAGATTTGAAAACGTAAGGGATTTTGAGCTTGTCAGTGACTTTGACAAAATGCTCACAAACTTGCATTGCCAAATCACGAGATTCCAGAACATTGAGTCCCGCAAAAAGAACAAAGGGTTTGTTATTTGCGACTTCGATATTTCCAATTTTGACGACTTTGTTTTGCACGTTATTTTGCATATTCATCCGCAGTGTGAGGGTTTTAAGGCCGTACGATAACATCCTTGGGGGGAACTATCAAAGCGAACCAGACCTACTTCCGGCGCCGGTGTCGCAATGCTTCTTCATCTGTTGCAATCCAAGGATATATCGCCCAGGTGACGGGGTATCTAACGTTCAGCTGGGAAAGGTTAAGCTATTCTTCGGAAGATCGAAGTAGTCCGCCACCAATAAGTAGCTGCTGTCCCGAGATATCTGGCAAATCACTGGCTAAGTTTTTCACAAGGAAATCAAAGCGTGCGAGGGCCTTGTTTTTTCGGTCTTGATCCGTCCCTTCGAGCCCATCGGCAAGTTCGCGCCATTCTGGAGATTGCAGAAGTACTTCTTGCAGTGATTTGGTGAAGACATCGGCCCAGGTCGGCTGACTGAAGGTAAAGTTTAATGAAAGCGAGTCTTCGTCAGTCATTGTCTCATGCCAATATCCCCGCGGCACAAACAAGACACAACCGGGCTCCATAAGAATCTCCATGCTGCCCTCAGGAAGCTCTTCGATCAAAGGAGCATGGCATTGCTTTTCAAGGGCTGCCGGCATCTCTTCAGAGCCTGTCGTAAATCGTTCTGTCGGGTTGTCGACAGATTCATTGGGGCCAAGTCTCCAGCGTTTGGAGCCTTTGATTTGAATGACAAAGTTCGCATTCGCATCGAAATGGAGGCGTGTGCCACAACCACCAGGGGTCGCATAAGCGATGGAGCGTGCGCGGCAAAGATCATTTTCAGCTCCCCCTGTGACCAATCCTAAATCAGCTCTGATGTTTTTTAAGGCCTCAGCAATTGTAGGGTGTTGTGTTTGCATTTGATCAAACACCAGGGTCATCTTGTTGCGATAAGCTTTGAGAGCGTCTTTCGGCTCGACATGAATAGAACTGTATTCGTCGTCAAAGTCAGGCAGGCAAGCTCGGACTTTCAAGAGCCGAGCCGCCACTAAGGATTCCAGATCTTGAAGTTGTGGAAGCGAAAAGATCTCTTGAAGTTTATTCTCGCTAGCGGGAATGAAGAGAGGCTCATAGGGCCAGTAAGAGTTAAGAAATTCATGGGAACTTACAGGAGCCAGAAGATTTGAAAGTCCAATTTTTTGCATGAAATGATTTAACAGCAAAGCGAACAAAGCTGTCAAACACAGGACGAAAAATAAAGGTTCTCTTACCCTGCTTCAGCTACATGGAGGGTGCATTTGGTGGACTTTTTAAAATCCTTTCTTAAATTCAAAAACAGCTTTTCTTCAAGTGAATCAGCCAGGACATTGAGCCTTTTGTTGTGCAAACCGAGCTGCTTTCGAAGGGGATCACTCATGATGCTGGTGAAAAGACTGAGGGCAGTCAGAAAAAGACCAACAACCAGAGTCGCCCCAAGGACCTGGGAGCGCGATGGGTGGGGCGGAAAAGCATGATAAAAGGTGGAGCCCAGGCGTTTTCCCAGAAAGAAGCCCGAAGCGGCTTTGTCATGAGCCATCTTTTGCGCAATCTTATCTCCTAAACCAAGAACGCCTAATGTTTTATCTCCAAAGAAAATCCAGCCGATACCCAAAGTCAGCAGAGAGCTGGATAAATCAGAGATCATCGCCTGGCTGGAAGAATACTTTTCAATTTCACCTTGCAGTTCTTTGCGAATCTTGATGCTGGTTGCGGAAAGCTGTTCAGAGGTAAAGTATTGCCCCAAAAGTGGATGATCTTCGATATCTTTGATTAATGACTCGCAGGAAAATACCTCTGTGCTAAGGAGTCGTTCAATTTCTTTTTGATAGCCAGTCTTGATTCCAGAGGGAATCCTATCGAAGGCCAATGTGAATTGGCTATAACCCATTTTATCCAGGGTTTCAGATGCCTTTTTGAGGGAGAGATAAGGGATGGACCAAAGAGCATTCAGAGGATTCAAGAATAAATCAACCAGGAAGGATTTTTTTTGAATTTGGAATGTTTCTTCAACTGAAAAGTGGCGATGAATAAAACTGTCGATCTGTGCCCGTCGTGTTTCAACGTAGCGTTCGATGCATTCATCCAAGGCGCCCAGCACCAGTGCGGAATTTTGTTCATTCATGGGAGTTTTCCCTCATTGCGTGTATTCATTTTTCCAGATTTTCAGAGATAATAAAATGGATTTAGGTGTTCTTGTGAAGACGCTTGTGAAATTCTCATTTTTACACAAATCAATAGCGGAGCTGATTCGCGTTCTTCGATATTTCAAATTTCCTGGCGAACTGTTATGCAGTCTAGGCGGGGGATTGCGAGGTAAATGTCGGCACTTGAATGAGACTGGTGAGGGCCGGTTTTAATTTCATTTGGAAGATGACGGAGAAGCTTCCGGGCTCTTCAAGAACTTCTCTGATGAGACGAGGCAAAATATCATCCATCGGTTCTCGTGCCTTACCCATGCGCACCTGGCTCATGGAATCCAGCGTCCAGGATAATCGGATGAGCATCGCTTCCTCGGAGAGTTTTTCGGGATTAGGGCGGTTTGGGAAACCTTTTTGATCCATGCGCTCGTGGCTTTGGAGGATCATGGTTTTCATCCCTTCGCTTAAAGGCAGCTTGCGGGCCAGGCATTGATTTAAACTATAAATAGGATGCTTTTGATACTCCATCGTTTGCTCGCCATGCATTTCTTTGAGTTTATTCTCACGCAGCTTAGCCGATGTCGATGGCGACAGTTCCAAATAGCCAACATCCGAAAGCAAAGCTCCAATCATCACTTCCAGCGGCGCGCCCAATCCGATTTTCTGGCTCAGAATGGCAGAGTAAGAGGCAATGGCAGGGGCTCGCTCCAAAGAGCCAAAATCACCAACGGCGGAGGTGTTGACGATTCCCATCGGGTTCGGGATTTTCTCTAGGGACTGCAGTAAATCCTTTGCGAAGCTTTCGCAAGTCGTGAAGAGTTCTTTGCCGGTGGCAAAGGAGGCGGCTGCACTCTGATCGCTGATGAGGAGGGCCAGACTTAAGAACGATTGATTGAGCTGAAGAAATTTGAGACGACAGCGGCGGATATCGCTGGCGCTATCATTGGAATCAAAGCTCTTGGCATACTCAATCCAATTCTGAAGGTCACTGCGTTTGATATAGAGTTCTTCGGCCTCAAGAAATTTGTTTAAGAAAGTCGAGCTTATCTGCACTCCAGGCTTTGCAATTTTTAAGAACTTCTTGTTGGCGGGCATCAAATAGTGAAGGGCGAAAGCCGTCTGTGTGTCAGGGAGTAAGTCGAAGACCTTGATGGGAATATAGGCCGAGCGTATGACCTGGGTCGTAACAAACTCCAGTTTGCTGGTGGAGAAGTATTCATTTTCCATCATTACCAACGAAGCACCGGAGGTCTTCACGACGCGTGCATCTTCTGAGCTAAGTTTGGAGTTTACAATGGCTATGATATAGCTTTCGGCGGCGATCTGGCAGGCCACCTGAACCATGCCCGCGGCTTCGTTGGGCTTTTCGATTTTTCCGCAATCAAGTATGATGCAAGAGATGGACTTGTACTTTTCGGCGGTATCAAAAAAGAGATCTGAGGATTCAAAGACTTCAAAGTCGAAAGCGAAGCTCTGAGCCAGTTCTGTCGCTCGCTTTTGAAATCTGGAATCGGAGGATACAAGGGCAAGGTCGAGACTTCTCATAGGAAGCCCTCCTATGAAATAGGTTCGGCCTCCGGTGTGTCGCTTGCAATATGTTATTTGAAACTCGTCTGAAGCAGAAGTTTCAGACTGTGGCGATCAATCTATTGGTGAGTCGCTCCGCGATTTGTTTTAGAGCTATACTATAGTCCCCCAGATCTTTGACGATAAGGTGGGCATGGTCTTTAGATGGCTCGACAAACTGATCGTGCATGGGGCGCACCTGCAATTCAAATTGCTTTTTCACGCCCTCGGGAGTCCGACCGCGCTCATGAACATCTCGATTGAAGCGGCGTTGGAAGCGCAATTCCTCCGGGGTGTCGAAGAAGATCATTTCATCCAGCTCGGCGCGGACTTCATCCGAATGTAAAATCAAAATTCCATCGACGATGATCACTTTTTTAGGTTCGCCAAGAAGGGTTTCTTTTTTACGAGAGTGGGTGCAGAAATCATAGATCGGGATTTGCAAAGTGCCACCAGACTTGAGGGTTCTAAGGCCGCTCGCAAGCATGGTGAAATCCAAACTGCTGGGATGGTCAAAATTAACAGAACCGCCATCGCCATCAAATTTCGCCGATTGGTCGATGTAGTAGTTATCTTGATAGATAATGGCACAATGAGCGTCGCCCAATCGTTGCTGCAACTCTTTTGCGAAGTGAGTCTTTCCAGAGCCGCTGCCGCCAGCGACTCCGATAATGTGCGGTCTTTGCATAATCCCTACTTCGTTTGGAAAAGTCGATCACCGGCGTCGCCGAGACCAGGAACTAAATAACCCATGTCGTTCATCTCATTTTCGATATTAATCGTATAGACTTCAACATCTGGGTGATGGTGTTGAACTTTTTCTAGGCCACTTTGGCTGGCTAGGATGCTAATGACCTTGATTTTGCCAACTCCGTAGTTTTTGAGGCGGTCAATGGCCGCTATAATGGTGTCAGCGGTGGCGATCAAAGGGTCACAAAGCAAAACTTCCTTACCTTTGATGTCCTGGGGCATTTTAAAGTAGTACTCAACGGTATTGTGTATGAATTTATCTCGGTAAATACCGATAAACCCCGTGCTTGCGAAAGGAATCATGGAAAGTGCGGCATCGAGCATGCCGTTTCCGGCACGCATGATCGAAACCACCACGGGCGGCTGTACGATTCTGTCGGCCTGAGCTTTTGCAATCGGCGTTTCAATGGCGATGCTTTCAAGATGTTTCCAATCACGCATGGCCTCGTAGATCAATACCTTAGACACCTCTTTGACGATTTCTCGGAAGTCGTGAGAGTAAGTGTTTTTGTCGCGCAGGTATCCCAATTTGTGTTTGAGAAGGGGATGGTCAATGACTTTAACATTTTTGTTCATGGTAAGCTCCTAAGTTAAAAAACGGTCCCGTCGCTCTCGATTTTCAAAGGTGGAGAGCTGTCGTCGCGCAGGGCCTTGGCGGCTTTTCGGCCGGCCCACCAAGTTCCACCTTCAAGAACCTTCGCCAGTGGGAAGTCAGCAGCACTTTTATTGAGTTTGCTGCGAACTTCTTCGCCAATGCGATCAAGCAGTGATACGGTCAAACCGCGCCATTCGATGATCAGCTCTGATTCAGGCTTGTGACTTTGCTTGGCCAGATTGGCGTCCTTCAAAGAAATCAATCCACGATCCAAAAGCAGTCCGCCATTGCGATATTCAGCAAGACCGGTCAATTTTTCGATATCAACCAGTTCAAAGCCTGCTTCCAACAAGGGTTCGATCAAAGAATAGGTCATCCACTGCGAAAGCTTGTGAAAGGCCGCTAAGCCCCCTGGAACTTTGGAATAAGACCAGATGTCGCCCAGATTTACGCCGGCCACTTTCACGCGGCCGGGCCAAATTTCACCAAGTCCATCGAGCACAGCACGAAGCAACTGCGGTCCGGTGATTTTTTTGCCATAGCGGTTGTGAAGATAGTCAACCAGACTGCCGGGACGTCCCCCAGGGAAGAGGTCTTTCTTTTGTGCGATAGTTGTTCCCAGGTTGTGCAGCAACGAAAGACGTCCTTCGACGCCTATCAAAGGATTGTTTTCACTCACTTGAAAAGCCTGCCTTAATTGTTCTGCAGACAGATTCTGCAGTCCTTGTGCCGTGGCTTGCAGTGGTTTCGCTTTATTGTCGGAAAGATGTCCTTCCATAAATAAATAGAAGCTCGCCACGCCCAGTCCTTCAGAGCGAGAGAACACTTTGTCAGTGCCTTGCTCTTTGTAAGACCAAGTATTACCCGCACCCGCATCCAGCAGAACGGAGGTGATCACCAAATCCAGTTTGGTGCGCGCTTTTTCAAGAGCATCCAAATCGGCAATCTTATTCTCCAGTACTTTTACACGGTCGACATCGCCAACACGGAAGTGCCCCCAGCGTGAATGAAAGGGGATTTCCAGAGCTGGATAGTTGGAGCGAATCACTTCGATCACATAGTCCACAACAGGACCAAATTGTTCCGGGTGATAGTGGAAATGAGTTTGTCCCGCTTGAGTCAGCTCTAAAATCTTTTCTGCACTTTGACGAATTGCCAGTGGAGAAAGAAGAAAGTCCAAATCTGCAGCCGAGTAAGCTTGGGTAGTAGTTGAATTATTCATCTGGTTATTCATCGATCGGTCTTCCTACGACAGCTTCAAGCTCTTTTTCAGTTTTCTTTTCGCCGGCATTGAAATAGCCAGCAGCCTTTTTTGCTTCAATTTCCACTTGCGCATCAGCCGGAATAAGTTCGGCAGGAATGGAAATACGGTTCACCACTTGGATACCGCTTTTCGCGATTGCGTTGTATTTCATATTGCTCATCGAGTGCAGATTGTGAATTTTAGTGATTCCGAAGAAGTGCAAAATATCCGGCATCAATTCCTGGAAGCGTGCATCCTCAACCCCGGCCACACATTCCGTGCGATGGAAGTAAGTCGACGCAGAGTCACCACCGACCTGACGTTTACGAGCGTTGTAGACCAGGAACTTGGTGACTTCGCCCAGCGCGCGTCCTTCTTTTCTGTAGTAGGCGATAATGCCCACACCACCGCGTTGTGCGGTGCGAGCGGCATCCTCAATTCCATAAATCAAATACGGACGGCAGGTACAAATATCTGAGCCGAAAACATCCGAGCCGTTGCACTCGTCGTGCACGCGGCAAGTGAGTTCCACATTTTCATTGGAAAGATCTTGTGGATTTCCGAAAATATAAACTGTTGTGCTGCCGATGGGTGGTAGCATTACTTTGAGATCGGGACGGGTGACAAGTTCAGGGAACATGCCTCCTGTTTCCTGGAAAAGAATTTTGCGAAGATCCCCTTCGTCGACATTTAATCTTTTTGCGATGCCGGGAAGATACCAAACAGGTTCAAAGGCCACTTTGGTGACTTTGATATCTCTGTTTTCTTTGATGATCTTGCCGTCAATTTTCAAGCGGCCAGCGTCAATGGCCTGTTGAATTTCTGGAATCTGCAAATGCGCTTGAGTCACTGCGATTGTAGGTCGAATGTCATAGCCCTTTTCATAAAGATCTTTGAAATGGAAAGGAATGTCCAAACCCCAAGGGTCAATAGAGACAATTTTTTCCGGATCCGACCAAGAAGGGAAAGGCCCAAACTTCACAGGGCTTTCAGTGTTGTGCAAATCAGGTTTGTGACTTGTGGAATACGAACCTTGAGCGATGGAAAGCGCGCGGTAGACTGCATAGCTTCCGCTGTGAGTTCCAATGGCATTTCGTTGCGCAATATCCGTCAATGATCCAATCACGGGCCCGCGCTCGGCAGGATTTTTGACACCCCAATGGATCGGCAAGCTGTCTTTGAAGACCTGGCTGGAATGTGAAGTTAAAATGACGTGAGAGGATCGTTTCATGTCTTTGGGTTCTTTCATAACTGTCTCTTTAATTTCTTTCATAATCTGTCTCTTTAAGTTCTTTTATAACTATGACATCCAATTGTTATCGTCTTGTTTTTCCCATTTCACCGTGACTTTTTTGACATTCGACCAGAAGTCCAAAGAGTGATGTCCGGTGATATCGCCATGACCAAATTTAGAGGCGTTGACGCCGCCGAAAGAGAAGGGCTCACGAGGAACCGGAACTCCCACATTGACTCCTACCATGCCGGTGGAAGCCATACGGATGACTTTTTCTGCCAAGTTGCCACTGGAAGTGAAAACGGAGCAGGCATTACCATACTCAACACTGTTTTCAATTTTCATCGCTTGAGAGATGTCTTTGCAGCGAACGATGCTTAAGACCGGTCCAAAGAGTTCCAAGGTTGCGGCTTCGCTACCAGGTTGAACGTTATCCAAGATTGTTGGGCCGATCCAATTTCCACTTTCCATATCGGCTGGTGGTTTGGCAGTTCGTCCATCCAACAAAATTTTAGCTCCGGCTTTTTCCGCGTTGGCAATGGCTTGCTTCAAGAATTCAACTTGAGGTTTGGTGATGATCGCACCCATGTCTTTTCCGAGAGTCAAAGAACTGGCACGTTCAACGATTTTTTCAATGTGATGATCAACATCTCCAACCGCCAGAAGTACTGCAGCAGCCATACATCTTTGACCCGCGCAACCTGTGAAAGAATCACTTATGCCCAAGCCGGAAAGTTCCGGGTTTGCATCGGGAAGTAAAACGATATGGTTTTTTGCGCCTCCCAAAGCCAAGACGCGTTTACCCAATTGGGTCCCACGATCATAGACCGTCTTGGCAATTTTCGTAGATCCGACAAAACCCACCGCTTTGACTTCTTTGTGGTCAATGATGGCTTCAACAGTCTCTTTGGTTCCTTGTAGAACCTGGAATAAACCATCTGGTAAGCCAGCCTCTTTCAAGGCGGCTGCGATTCTCATAGATGTCAGCGGTGCTTTTTCAGAAGGCTTCCAAATATAGGCATTTCCCAACGTGAGAGTGATAGGGATCGTCCACATCGGGACCATCGCAGGGAAGTTAAATGGAGTGATATTTGCGACGACACCTAAAGGCTCGCGACGATATTCGCAGGAAACTCCGCGTGACACTTCGACTTTTCCGCCCAAATCCATATTTTGTAAAGCGATGGCATATTCTAAAACTTCGATACCTTTCAGAAGTCCTGCTTTACCTTCTGCAAAACTTTTTCCTGATTCAGAGCTTTTGAGGTGGGAAATCTCATCAAGATCTCGCATTAAGATTTGACGGAAGTTGAACATGACTTTGGTGCGCTCTTTCAAAGGCACTTGCGCCCATTCTGCTTGAGCTGCTTTTGCCTGAGTCACGGCGGTATTGACTTCATCAGCCGTGGTGCTTTTGAAAGATCCAATGACTTTGCCATTATAGGGACTGAGAATTTCAATCAGAGTGCCTGAACCACTTTGAAACTTTCCATTCACAAAGTTTTGGCACTGTAAAGGAGTGCTGGGAATCTTAACGCTCATCGAATTTCCTTCTTCGGATGTCTGTTTCACTCCGACGATGTCGAAGTCTTCTGCACGCGGTTTTGACCGGGAGAAATAATTAAAGCGGAAACTCTATGTCAAAAGCTGGCATTTGAATAATTACAATGAGGTATTAAAAGGCCATTGGGGGGCTGTGTTGTAATAAAAGTGCGTACATATTTAATGAATAAAACGACGAGTACAGCGGTAGAGATAATTTGTTCGCATCAAGTATTTTCGAAGTTCTATTAAATCTCTTTAAAAATTCCATAAGTTTAATCTTGGACGATTGTTGGAAGACTTTGTCTGTGGCTATTTGATGGCTTGGTTAATTTCATCTGAATATTTTCAAAGGAGATGTTCCCATGGCCTGGCAAAAAGTATTTTTAGCAATCGCACTGCTGATGAGTTCTGGCTCTGCCAAGGCAAGTCTTAAGGATCTTGCGAAGTACGCGACGAAAGACTTTCTTCTGGGTACGGCTCCGACAGGTTGCATGCCGAAGGGAATGAAGATTGATCCCCAGGGCGCTTATCTTTATGTCGCAGAGATGTGCGGTAAAATAGACCCCACAACAAAAAAAAGAGTTCCCACGGCATCGATCTATGATTTGCAAAAACGAAGTCTTCAGAAAACATTGATAACTCCCGTGGGTATGCGAGACGGCATCTTGGCAAATACCGAAGTTGAATTTTCTCTGGATAAAAAATGGGCATTGATCAGTCGGGCAGAAGGAGACAGTCGTTCTGAGATCTTTCAAAACTATGGACTGTTAACTGTCGTCAATTCTGCGACTCAAAACATCGTCAAATATATTCCGACGAAAGGGGAAGGCTCTAAGATCATCGCAGCAAGGCCTCTACTGCCGAATGATCCCAGCCGCAAACAGATTATCTATGTAGCTAATTATTTCTCGGACGATATCAGTGTGATTGATGTCAGTGATTTGGCGGAAGATGGAAATTTGGATGGCAGCCGTCACTATGTCGGTCGTGTGAAATTGAATACGAACTTTCGTAATCCCAGATCTAAAAGCTATTTAATTGCACCTCGGGGAGTCGCATTCACACCGGACGGGAAGTATGCTCTGATATTGGCGACGGAAACGGGAAGCCTCATCGTGATGGATGCTGTCGCTCATAAGCAGATTGCAGAGCTGGCGCCCATAACGAAAGAAATTGCAGGTCGCGAGTTGAATGTCCGCCACATTCTAATTTCTAAAGACGGGCAGACGGCCTACCTCAGTCATATGCATGGTAATGCAGTCTCTCGAGTTAACGTGAATAAATTGATCAGCAAAATTACAAGTCTGCCTAAACGCGGGCCTGATGTGACTTTGCCAGCCAGTTTTTGGAATGATCTGTTCATTCCCTTTGAGAGTTCCACGGGTAAAAAGAATATTTTAGTTTTGGAGGACTACCCCAAGGATCATCCGAACTTCCCCGGGAAGAAGTGGCCGTACGCTCATCCCAACACAATTGTCCTGGATCCAGTCAATGAGCGCTATTTGTATGTTTCGAGTCGCACCACGAGCAACTCAAACGACAGTCAAGTGGACCGAAGAATCAAAGGGAAAATCGATATCGTCGATACCACGAATGGAACAGTGATTTTTACCCTGGTCGGAGGAGCTCAGCCTACGGCTCTTGAAGTTACTCGTGATAATGCCACCTTGATTTCAAGTGGTTTTATTGACGATCATCTTTATTTTTTTGATCTTAAGAAGATTCTGGATTTGTATCAGACCACACGTTGAGATTTATGCTTCAACCGCTGAGTGATACTGTTCAATGGTTTCATTCAGGAAATTCTGTGCACGGTATTTGTTGAATTCCGGGATGTCGGTCTTGAATACATGCATGTATTTAAGACCCTGGGCTTCGAGTCGTTTTTTCTGTGTTGCTAAAAACTTGGCGCCTTTTTTGGTGTAGCGAATGTATCTGTCATTTTCTTCAAGATGAATATACAGATCGAACTCAACAGGGACATCAGGTTTGATTTCGGTCATTTTAACCTTCGCCATTTTTTCATCTGCGGATTCTTCAAAATGCAGGCGGATGTGTTGACGAGGGAAGAAGGCAATAGAAACCTCTTCTTCCTTGTGAACAGATTTGCGAAGGAACTCCGCTTTATTTTCTGCCCAGTTCTTGAAGTTCACTTTTTGGACTACAATGCGCAGAGGGTCGTCAGCCTCATTGACCTTCTCTCCGTTGGCCTTTAAAAAAGCGAAGATTCTTTTGCGCAGGGCTTGAATGAAAACTCCATCGACTTCTCGATTGTCCCCCAAGGCTGCAACCAAATAGCCCGAAAAGCGTGTCGATTGCACAAGAATGCAGGACATATCTGAAGAGATCTTAATCTCTTCAATTTTTTGACTGTTGGTTTTAAGGACTGTTTTCTGTAAAGCTTCCTGGGCGGCACGGGAGATAAGGGATTCATGAGCCGGAGCGCTATCGTTCAGCGGCTCGCGCTTTTTGCCAAGAGGGTTTGTTTCTGTATTGTTCTTAACAGTGCCGTTTAAAACTTCAGGTGAAGTTGCTGTGACAGTCCCTTGGGAGGGGGCTTCAGAAACTGCAAATTTCACTTTGCCGAGCGGAGCCTCATCAACAACGGCAAACATCTCGCTGGCTTTGGCGAGGGTTAAAATGACATCGTCAGATTTTTTGGTCTGCGGGTTTTTGTAGACCCAGGCTTCGTTCTTTTGAATCTTGTTGTATTTAAAAGTCAGAGGAACTGATTGCACCTTCGTTGGGTTGGCACCCAATTGATTTTTATAGTAGCTCAACAAAACTCGTTCCATTGCCGGCCCCGTGACGGGCGGGTAAATATTGTAGCGGCAACCGGTCTCATTGAAGTGATGATAGGTTAATGAGTGCGGCTTTTCGCCAAAGACGATGACTCTTTCAGGAAAAGTTTGAAGAAGCAGTTTGATGAAGGCGATAATATTCTTGTTGGGATGATCTACGCTGACAAATATAAACTGGGGCCGTTCGCTGACAATGAATAAGATGGCTTCATTCAGATTGGTGCAGCTCCGCACATTCCATTCACGCTTGACGATGAAGGCTTCCGCCGCAGATAGATTTACTGATTCTGATTTGATAATCAAAATCGATCTATTCTGCTCAGTGTACATCTGGAACTTGTGAAGCATCCCCCTATCTAAGCCGAAATATTTTCGCCTTCATAGAGTCTGGGATGCTTCCTTTAGTCGTTGGTCGCGTCGCGAATTGATCGTTTCAAAGTATATTTTAATCTGGCACTTCTAGAATTTGAAATCTCTCAGATAGTGATCATTATAGCCATGGGGATTTTTCACCAGATACTTCTGATGATACTCCTCGGCAGGATAGAACTTCTTCGCAGGCTCAAGCTTTGTAACAACCGGAGAAGGCCATTTTTTCGCCTGATTCACCAGATAGATCACTTTTTCAGCGTCTTCCTTTTGAGCGGAATTTAAATAGAAGATTTCAGAGCGGTATTGCGTGCCGATATCATTGCCTTGCCGATTGAGCGAAGTGGGGTCGTGCATGCGGAAGAAGATCTTTAATATCTCCTGGTAGCTGATTTTTTTAGGATCAAACTCCACTCGAAGCGATTCGGCATGTCCCGTACCGCCGCGGCTGACCTGCTCATATGTGGGATTGACGACCGCTCCACCGGTGTATCCCACTTCCGTTTTTAAAACACCGGGGATGGTGCGATAAACCTCCTCCATGCCCCAAAAGCAACCACCAGCCAGAATCGCTGTTTGTGATGATGTGCTCGCATGAGTGTGGAGCCCCATAAAGATTAGGCCTAGAAGAGTGAGTGCTTTGAAGCGATTAAGATAAGTCATAAAGTCCTCCATCAACTCTTACTTTCGATGAAGGTTGTCGGAAGGTTACAAGGCTTTTGAAATAGTTGTCAGAGAACCTAGTAAAAGAAGAGAAGCATTGTTTTACGACATTGTTCTATTTTGAGAAAATTTCTTTATGGCTTTTTGTCTAAGTTTAAAGTGTGTTCTCGCTGAATTTCCGTGAATTCTAAAAGGAATTGTCTAAACAGAATTCATTATTATGATATCTAAAAAAATGTGCGAAGGAACTGGACAAAATTTTAAAACAATCTGTCGCTTCTCTTAACAAGCGCGATGACCTTAACGTTCTTCATTTTTTTGCCCCATATTTATTTTTAAAAATTAGTTTTAATCTGTTCATGGATTTCAATTTGGAGGAACCATGAAAAGAAAAAATCTGATTCTACCTTTGCTAGCAGTCGGACTTCTCGCAGGATGCGGCAATCAACTTCAAACAACCAGCCCGGCAACAGGCACCTCTTCATCGCAGTCGGCTCAGGCTGCTCCGGTCGCTCCAGTCGCGCAGCAATCTGAGGCACAGAAAATGCTCAGTAGCTTAGAAGCAGACTTGAAGAGTCAAGCGGCCGTGAGTAGTGCCGGGGGCAGTCAGAAAATTTCTTTAGGCAGCTTGAATTTGAATTCCGCACAGATCAATACGATCGTTTCCAGCGCCGCAATGGCATTGTCGTCAGCGAATCTTACTGGTAGCAATAACTTAGCTTCTATTATTCCGGTCCTTATTCAGGGGGCAAGCTTGGGCGTTGGCAGTTTGCAGCTTTCCGACCTCACCAGCAAATCCGGTCTTCTTTCGTTGATCGGGGACAGTGCGCTGGGATCTTTGGTGAATCAATCCCAAACTGAAGTGTCGACGGATCTTATTAAGAAAGTCGCCAGCTCTTTATTCGGCAATTTGGGTACAGCCGGTGTGGCTCCAGCAGCTCAATCGCCAGTTGCCAGTGCTTTGATCAGCTCTTTGCTCGGACGACTGGGTGGTAAAGACTTTGATGTCAGCAGTTTAACCACTGTGGTGCAAAGTCTGGCTTCAGGATCCGTCTTGGGCTTGGGTTCCTTGGGAAATTCATCTCCAGTGCTGTCGACGATTATGAATAGCCTGGGTTCGGGATCTCTTTCAGGCATGACCTCATTGATTGGTTCCTTGGGCGCAAACAATAATTCTTCTACAACTTTGGCGAGTCTAATTGGTGCCTTTACGTCAGGATCAAATTCTGGATTGAGCTCCGTGGTCGCTTCTTCTGGTGGATCGTCAGCTATTCTGGGTACTTTGGCACAAAGTTTATTTGCGGGCATTAATTCATCAGCTTCCGCAAATACATCATCCTCCACCGCAAGCACAGTTTCTTCAGTCGTGTCGACTCTGTTGGGTTCTTTCTTGGCAAACATGAAACGATAGTTCATACGATCATTTTCCTAGTCATAATTCCAGATAAAGGCGCTTCGCTAGCAAAAACGAAGCGCCTTGGTCTTTCATAACAAACGCTTATCTATCGCATTAGATTCATAACTTGGTCTGCTTTTTGTAGAGTCCCTTTCCAGGTGCTTATCAGGTGTCTTTATGCACCACAAACTCTGGGGGGAGTTATGAAAAGTCTTATTTTGTGTTGTTTGCTTATCGTTAGTGTTCAATCTGCACATGCTCAGTTGAGCTCAGCTTGTCGCGGGGGCGAAATGGGCCGTGGTGATGGGCTCACTGATGAGCAAAAGCGAGATTTAGAAAAACGCTGTGCGAATGCGCTGAATGCAGAATCGCACAGAACAGTGAAAGCAGTAGGGATGGATGATTCAGACTGTCTGTCTCAGGCAAATTACCGCGCCGATCAACAAGCCTATGACGTGATCAGCTCATGCAACAGCCAGGCGCAAGGTTTGGCGTATTGTTCAGTGGTCGCAAGACATATCGTGCAATATCCAACTTATATTTCCACGATCTTCGGGCGAGGAGAATATGACGAAAGAAAAAGCAATGAAGAGACTTGCCGAGCGACTTCAATTGCCAGAGCAGAGTCTGATGCAGTTTCATCATGCCGTAGTGAATATGGAGTTTCTTGTGATATCTCTTCTCGTGGTGTCGTGAATGATCATCACACAAAGACACGCCGACGTTATGTGATTATGGGGCCGAAGGAAGAATACCAAATCTGCTCTGCATCAGCAGCAGCGGCACCGGATTCACGCTATAGAGTTCAATGTTCAGTAGAAATCGTGGCAAGAGCGCATCGGTAGATACATTTTTCCTTTGAGTAACTACAGTTTCAGTTTTTGAATAAGGCTTTCGGAAGAAGGCCTTTTTCCATTGGCGAGAATCATTCGTACACCGAATAATTCGAAGCTTGTTTGTTTTTGTGAGGATTCCACTTCTCCCTTTGGGACCCGCAAGGCTTTAGGCTCCATTTGAGGAGAAACTTGCGAATATTGCCCAAAAGACTCATCGCGCAACTAAGGTAAGTATTGAGACATACTTTGGACCCCGATAGGTTACAAACATGAAATATAGTCATCCAATTATTATTCAAGGTGGAATGGGAATCGCGGTTTCCGACTGGAAACTTGCTAAAACTGTTTCACAAACGGGCCAGCTCGGAGTCATCTCCGGAACTGCCATCAATTCAGTTCTCGTGCGCCGGTTGCAAGATGGTGACTTAGATGGACACGTCCGCAGAGGACTCAAGGCCTTTCCTTCACAAAGCATCGTACAAAAAATTCTTGAGACTTATTATATCGAAGGTGGTCGTCCTGCAACTCAGGCTTACAAAAGAGCACCTCTATACAATATTGAATCTTCAAAAGCGCTCTTACAGCTCACTGTTGTCGCGTGCTTTGTTGAGGTTTGGCTGGCTCGTGAAGGACATCAAGGCGTTATCGGTTTGAACCTTCTTGAAAAAGTTCAACTTCCCAACATGGCTTGTCTTTATGGAGCAATGCTTGCGGGAGTGGACTATGTGATTATGGGCGCTGGAATTCCTCGTGAAATACCAGGAGTCCTGGATCTTTTCAGTGAAAACAAAAAAGCCAGTTTGAAAATTTCTGTGGCTGGCGGCGAAGACGAAATCACTTACTTTGATCCTCAAGAAGTTATGGAAGAAACGTCTTTGGTTCCTTTGAAGAGACCGTTCTTCTTCCCCATTGTTTCGTCAGCTGTTTTGGCGGCGAACTTGAAGAAAAAATCAACGGGCCGAGTGGATGGCTTCGTTGTCGAAGGTCCTTTGGCGGGTGGTCACAATGCACCTCCGCGTGGACCGATGAAGCTCAATGAACAGGGTGAACCTGTTTATGGAGTTCGCGACGAAGTTTCACTTGAAGACATGGTTGCTTTAGAATTGCCATTCTGGATGGCGGGTTATTATGCGACTCCGGAAAAACTTGCAGAGGTGCGCGCGATGGGTGCGCATGGTGTGCAAGTTGGAACTTTGTTTGCCTTCTCTGATGAGTCGGGTGTCAAAGAAGCACATCGTAAGAGCGCTATTCATGATATTTTGACGAAGCCGGCACCAGCTGGTGGTTGGATTTTCACAGATCCTCGTTCGTCACCGACAAATTTCCCTTTTAAAGCTGCGCGTCTGCCGGGAACAATTTCTGAAGAGGCCCTTTATCTTTCCCGTAAACGCATTTGCGATTTGGGTTATCTTCGTCATGCTTATAAAAAAGAAGACGGAACGGTGGGGCAACGTTGTCCTGCTGAGCCTGTTAAGGACTATGTCAAAAAAGGTGGTCTTGAAGAAGACACTGTGGGCAGAAAATGTCTTTGCAATGCTTTGATGGCTGATATCGGCATGGGACAAATCCAGGCGGGTGGAGCTGAAGAGATGCCACTTTTGACGGCGGGTGATGACTTGAATAACATCGCACGTATGATCAAACCTGGTCAGACCTCTTACAGTGCCAAAGATGTTATTAGCTATTTGCTATCTTTGGAAGCGCCCGCGATCAAGGTCACAGAGCCTATTGCGATCGCGACTCTTTAGTAGGTGTTAGATCACAAAAGAAGATGGCCAGGTTGAAACGAAACTCTGGCCAGAATTCTTGCTAGTATCATCTGCTATGGCTGATCAAAACAACTGGCACGACCTCGGTTCTATCGCGAAACTCTCGCAAAAACCTGTTCAACAAATTGAAGTTCAACAAACCAAGATTGCACTGATCTTTAAGGACTCTCAGTTTAGTGCGATTTCTGGTGTGTGTAATCATGTTGGTGGACCTTTGGGAAATGGAATTCTTGAAGGTGAGTACCTTGTTTGTCCGTGGCACTACTACAAGTTTCATTGGAAAACCGGTGAAGGCGAGCCTGGTTTCGAAGCGGATCGTGTTCCAACATATGCGCTGAAAACAGAAGCGGGACATCTATGGGTGGATTTGAATCCACTGAAAACTCGAAATAAAATACCTCATCCGCCGCTGGCATTGGCGCGCAAACCTGAAAGAGCACCGGGTCCTTTGCGAGTTGCGGGAATCTCCACGACGGTGATGGATTTAAAATATCCGCGGGTTTCAACATCCGAGTTGCTGCTGGAAGAGTCTCTTCGTCACGCCAAAGCCAAGGGCTTCGATACTCACTTGCTGAAGTTACGTGAATTGAAATTCCGTCACTGCGAAGGATTCTATTCCAAAGATGCCCACGCCTGTATTTGGCCTTGTTCCATCACGCAAATTGACGAAACGGACCAGTTGGATCAGGTCTATGAAGATCTGGTGCACTGGGCGGATGTTTTAGTTTTAGCAACACCAATCCGTTGGGGATCTGCCAGTTCGCTCTATTATAAAATGACCGAGCGACTGAATTGCATTCAAAATCAAATCACAACTCATAACAATCAACTCATTAGAAATAAAGTTGCAGGATTTATTATCACAGGTGGACAGGATAATGTTCAGTCTGTCGCGGGTCATATGATGGGATTTTTCTCGGAGCTCGGCTATCATCTTCCGCCCTTTCCATATATAGCCCACTCTTTGGGGTGGAGTATGGAGAACATGGCCCACAATGTTCATTATGTTCAAAGGAGCCATGCCCTGAAAGAGGCGGCGCAAGAGCTGGTGGATCGCTGTGCGGAGCTTTCGGAGCATCTGATTTCAACAAATGCTCCAAACACCCTCATTCATCGAGCTGGTCGCAAAGCTTACAAAGCGGAACGCCATCACGATCTCGAATAACAACAGATACATTAGCTGGCTTTTTCTCTTAGTAAGCTGGCGCATCGATCGAGGATGGTGGCGCGGATGTTGTCCCGATGTTTAATGAACTCGGGGTCTTTTGTTGTTTGCACGATGTTGTAGAGTCGGATCGTTCGTTCCAAGTCCATCAAACGGGGCTTTTGAGGGCCTCTTGAGAGGGGGAATTTGGGAATTTGTTGGTGTTCGGTGGCCGCGGCCTGAACCGCAATGGTCCAATCGATTTCCGTTTGAGTCAGATAGATGGTTGGAGCAAAAGCCCGTTCGCTGGGATTTTGTTCTTCCAGTTTAAGTTGTGCATTCAGCCATTGCAGTTCGCTGAGGATCTTGTTGAATTCCCCATCGTACTTTTTGCCGAACAGTTTGAAGACTATTTTCTTCCATGCAGAGCAAAAGTCTTCGAACTCAATATCCTGTGCTTTTTCAAAAAGGGGAGGGTGAGTGATATAGTGCAGGGTCTTTCCCAAGACATCTTCCGAGATCACCACGCAATCGGTTTTGTAACTAAGACGCATTAAATGATGGGCCCAGTTCGCAAGATTTAAAAGAGAATGGTTGTCGACAGCCGCATTTCTGAAATTCAGATGAAAGCCCTCGAAAGTGGCCATACTCATCGGGGCATCCAGGACAGAATCCAAAACACTTTTGCGTCGTTCGCTCTTAGGAAGCGAAAAGAAGTTTTCAAGATGCTTCGAGAATTTATCAAAGGACTCGGTCCACAAGCTTTCATTTTTGCAGGCTTTGTAGATCTGAAAGGCCTTCGCAGGAGTCGGTTCTGCCTCATCCAGAAGAGCATTAATTCTTTGTTCGAGAATACGTGGGAATGAATTCCAAAGCTCTTTAATCATACCTCAATTGTAGCATGGTCTAGGTTTACAGTGAGAGTGCAGTGTTTTTGGCTTTTTGTAGAAGTCTTTTACAGTGGCGGGGGGGAAGGGGTGGAATGGGGTCCTTTAGCTCGTCCTTTTGGGGCCTCATCTGCCCGTGGAGGCCTGAAAGGGCCCATTCAGGTCGAGACTTCCCGCATTAAATGAGGTCTAGAAGAAGTTTTTCACCAACTTGCCAAAGATGTGTTAGTGTAAGACCACGAAATACGCATAAAGCGCATAAAGAGGGTTATTTTAATGAGTACTGGTACAGTTAAGTTTTTCAATACTGAAAAAGGTTTTGGCTTCATCACTCCTGATAAAGGTGCTGATTTGTTTTTCCATATTTCTGAAGTTCAAGGCCAACAGCCAAAAGATGGCGATAAAGTTGAGTTTGAAGTTGGACAAGGTAAAAAAGGTCCATGCGCAGTTAGCGTTGTAGTAAAAGGCTAGTGTCTATTCATCCAATGAAAATTTGGATTGATGCTGACGCCTGCCCGAAAGTTATCAAGGAGGTGGTCTTCAAGGCCTCCTCCCGGGCTCAGGTCCCAGTGACCTTGGTAGCCAACTCTGGGATGTTCATTCCCGAATCTAATCTGATAAATCTAATTATAGTTGATCACGGTCTTGATGTAGCAGATGGCTATATTCTTAAGCATGCAAATAAGGGCGACCTTGTGGTGACAGCGGATATTCCGCTCGCGGCGCAGTTAGTGGCAAAGCATGTTGTTGCAATCAATCCGCGTGGATCGGTTTATAATGAAGACAATGTTCATGATGTGCTTGCGACTCGAAATCTTATGCAAGATCTTCGTGGAGCCGGCATGATTCAAGGGGGACCACCACCTCTCGGACCCAAAGACAAAGCAAGCTTTGCCAATGGGTTTGATCAAGAACTGACGAAATTACTTCGCGCCAGAAGATGATTTGGCCAAGTCCAAAGCTTCATATTCCTGGTCAATGCGTTGACGCCAGAAATCTTTCAACCACACTTCCGCTTTATCCAGGTTATTCCAAGGATCTTTGAAGGTAACTCCGTGACCGCTGATAATGTGCATGGTGTAAAGGCTGCGCACAGGTTGATATCTTTCTTGTGCAAGATACATCGAAGGAATCAATGGGAATCCGGCATCGTGATGGAAGTTGAAAGAAGTCAAAGAAACGGCTTTCTTTAAATCCGGATCTTCGATCTTCGCGGTTTCGCGATTTAATTCCACCAGCCAGTCGTCCATTTTTCTTTGCATGTTTACGAACTGTTCAGCGCTCAGGTCATTCTTTTCCAAATATCTTTGCACTTCATAAAACTTGAAGGATTCATGGCGAACGTCGTGCATCCAGAAGTCACCCGCGGGGCGGTTGTATCCATCCGCCCAAATTGGGGCGTCGGTGACACCGACCAAGTGAAGGCGCGTATTCATAAGTCGCATTAATACAGAGTTTCCAATGCTGGCATTGGTTGGAATCCACAGGGATTTAAGTTCCTCTTTATTGGCGAAAGCTGACTCAAAGTCTTTCTCGGCCGCTTTGTATCCGCTATATTTACTGTGCAGTTGGAACACACCGAACTCGCGCGACTTATACATTTCATATTCTTTACTCAAAGAAAGTGGCTTGTAGCCCTCCAGCAAACGATCTGTATAAAGAAGAAAACGATCCTTCAATGGATAAGACTTGGTATCAAAGCGACCAATGGCACGGCTGTAGAAATATGAAAACTCAACAAGATGACGATACGACACAGAGCCCTTTGCCAAAATCTCTGCAGATTCAGCTTTAAGTTCGCCCAAATACTTCAAATACAATTCGAGTTGGTTCTGTTTGGATTTGTCAAAGGGCGTGCGCACGATTTTAACTAATTTATTGTGACCATCGCGCTTTTCTTTCAGAGCAGTTAAATCCTTTTGTACGGTCTCAATCTTTGCACTCAAATAGCCGTTGATATCCTGAACCAAAGGCAGGCCCATTTCGCTAAAATCAAAAGAGAAAGGACTTTCGGGTGTTTTCTTTTTTTGTTCATTAAAGCGTTCGCGATATTTTTCAAAATAGGCATTGGGATCTTTGAGTATGGAAGTCAGTTGCGGATAGCGTTTGACCATCAACTCATTCAACTCTTGGGTGGAGCTGATCTCTGCAAAAATACTGGCACATTGTTCGCCGGCGGCAAATGCGGTGATTCCCGAAAGAACCAGAAGGCCGGCAAGGAATGTCAGAGCAAATTTTTTGGACGTTCTTGTGAAACCCATAAGCATCTCCAATACATTTGTATCAATATGAAGAGAGGCAAGAGCTGTGCCTTCGGAGTGCCAAAAAAATAGCGTCTATAGGAAAGAGGACCTAGCTGGATCAGTCTCCTGTCATTTCCATTTGTCTCATTCTGAGAAGTGACATTCTTTGTTGCTCAGTGATTACTGTGTGGCAACAGTTTCTATGAGTGTAAGTTTGTCATTGTGAAGGCTCATTTCCAGAGTTGAATTTAAGGATGCTACCATCCTGTTCATGGAAACAAGAATAGGAATTTCGGGCTGGCGCTACTCTCCGTGGAGAGGTGAATTTTATCCCAAAGATTTGGTGCAAAAAGATGAGCTGTCTTATGCAAGCAGGCAGGTGAGCTCTATTGAAATCAACGGCACCTTCTACGCAACCCAAAGCCCAAGCAGTTATAAAAACTGGTTCCAGGCGACTCCCGAAGACTTTCGCTTTTCAGTGAAGGGTCCGCGATATATCACTCACGTTCGTCGCTTGCACAATGTCAGACAGCCTCTGGCAAATTTCTTCGCCTCTGGAGTTTTGCATCTGAGGCAGAAATTAGGTCCTTTCTTATGGCAGTTTTCACCGAGCTTTCGATTTGATGAAGAGCGCATTGAGGAGTTCTTTAAGATGTTGCCCCGAACCTTTAAGGAAGCAGCGCTGTTGGCGCAAACCGCCGATCGCTTTGAAGCTGATTTTCCGGAGGACGCTCTGACCTCGTCACGTCCTCTTCGTCATGCCATGGAAGTTCGCCATCATAGCTTTGAAAATCCCGATTTCATCAAACTGTTGAGGAAATACAATATCGCCTTGGTGCTAGCGGATACGGCCGGGAAATGGCCCTATATGGAAGATGTCACCAGCGACTTTATGTATCTGCGTTTGCATGGTGATGAAGAGCTGTATGCCAGCGGTTACGATGAGCCCACTTTGAATTGGTGGGCTGATCGAATCAAGCTTTGGAGAAAGGGGAGGGAGCCCTTGGATGCCCTGGATATCAGTGATGAGGCGGGGAAAAAGGCTCCGCGGGATGTCTTCGTTTACTTTGATAACAATATTAAAATCAGAGCTCCCTCTGATGCGAAGTCCTTGATGAGGATTTTGAAGGCTTAATCTTGGTGCCTCCGCAATTCCTAATTGAGAATAAGTCAGTGATTGGCTATGCTAGTGCCATAAGATTTTTAGAAAAGGTAGCCGATGAAAGATCAAATCGAACTCTCAATCACCGTTCGTGGTACAGTTGCAGAAATTTGGAGAGCCTTGACTGATTCCGATGATATCGAGAATTGGTGGAGCGACGATGTTGTCATTGAGCCCCGCGTTGGTGGAAAGTTCAAAGAAGCCTGGGTGGATGACGAAGGAAACAAAGGCCTTGCTTCCGGAAAAGTTCTATCTCTTCAAGAAAAGAAAAATATCACCTTCACGTGGCGTGAAAAGGACTGGCCGAAAGAGGCACAGACCGAATGTACTTTCTCGATCGAAGACCAAGGGCCCAAGCGTGTTTTGACCGTGAAGCATGTCGGATGGGGATCTTTGCCTGATAAATCTCGAGCAAAAATCATGAAAGACTTTGAAGTCGGGTGGGGATACCACTTGCAAGAGTTGAAATCTTATCTTGATGACTAGTAAAAAGGGCCTGGCAAGGCCCTTTTTCTTTTTCATCCGGACAGCTCGCCGAAGATTTTCTTGCGTCCTGTCTTTATTAAGGATATTAGATATCCTTAATTGTGAGGTGTAAAAATGGCTATTCGTTTAAACTATCCAAAACTGTCGTCTGAATCCTATGGCGCTATTATAGCCCTTGAAAAAACTTTGGCAGAATCGCCAGTCGAGCGCAGTATTATCGAGCTGGTTAAAATCAGGGTGTCACAATTGAATGGATGCCTGTTTTGCCTGGATCTGCATGTGAAAGAAGCGCGCACTCTGGGGGAGCGGGAGCTGAGACTGTATCATTTGGGATTCTGGCATGAGTCGAAACTTTTCACGGAAAAAGAAAAGGCCGCTCTTGAGTGGGCCGAATTGCTCACCAAGATCAGCACTCGCGGTGTTGAAGATAAGGACTTTGAGAAAGCGAGAACATTTTTTTCTGAAAAAGAGCTTTCAGACTTAACTTTCGCGATTGGAACTATCAATATGTGGAACCGTTTAGGGGTCGCTTTTAGAAATGAGCCGGGATCTCTGGATCAAATTAAAGGCGTCAATAAGATAGGCCTGGTCTAGATGATTTTGCGTAACCAAGTTGAGTGGGCCCTTCATTGTTGTGTAGCGCTCAGTGAGCTGCCCGCAGATCAATATGTGTCCACTAAGGCCTTGGCCGAATTCCATGGCGTTCCCAAGGAGTATCTATCCAAGGCTTTACAAGCTCTTGCGCAGGCCGGTCTTGTCGATACGACGCTGGGGCCGACAGGTGGATATCGTCTTGCGAAAAGGCCAGAAGATATCTCATTCTTGGATATTGTTGAAGCGGTGGAAGGCCCAACGCAGACATTTAAGTGCACGGAAATTCGAAAGAATAATCCATGTCTTAAAAAGACTGCCAAATTTTCCCCAATGTGTTCCATCGCAAAAGTTATGAACCGTGCAGATGAAGCTTGGAAGCGTGAGCTTCGCTCGATGAATTTAAAGATACTGCGAGAAGAGCTCACAGATAAGCTTTCCGATGATCAACTTCAAAAAGGAACCGACTGGTTGTTGTCCAGGCGTTAGAGGTCGCGGACGTCTGGACTACTCCTTCATACAATACGAGTTTTCAATGTCGATGGCTTGGGCTCTGAGCTGACTCTCGAGAACCTGACAAAGAGCCTTAACCAACGCGACGGTATTTGAATCCTGATTGAGTTGGCTGAGTTCAAGCTCATTCTCTTTGGAATTAAAAGTTGGGTTGTTCTGAGTGTCACAAGTGATGTATTTGAGTCTCACCACAACCTGTTGGTGGACGCCAAGGGGTTGTAGTTCAGGCTCAGAACAGCTTTGGACCTGCAGAATTTCTTGTTTATTCAGGGCCGCAGCTTGTGCCGAGGAGGTAAGAAGGATGGCCCAAAGAAAAGATGCCAGTACGCTAAGGTTCATAATCATTGATTCCTCTTTAGAAGGGTGATTGTTGACCTGAATGGATGCTGCAAAACAAAGTCCAGTTTTGCCTGTCGTGAATTCGAACTGGCGAGGCAGAGACTGCCCAGAAATGTGATATTCGGGAAAATAATTTCATTTCAGTTCTTTAACTTCTGCTAACTTTCGCGGTCCAGCCCAGGAGAAGGGTTTATGGAAGTTGCAGTCCGCAGCCACTTTTTCAGCATCGCTTCTAAAACTACTTTTTTCACTGGTTTGGCAAGATAGTCATCCATGCCGGATTTTACGCACATTTCTCGATCTTGTTCCATCGCATTTGCTGTGAGGGCCACGATGGGGATGTGGCGTCCAGTGCCAGCTTCTGCTTTGCGAATACGAACTGTTGTTTGGTAGCCATCCAAGTCAGGCATTTGGCAATCCATAAAAACTAAATCAAAATGTTCACTGAAGACTTCCTTCAAAGCCTCATTTCCATTGGAGACAACAAGGACACTGTATTGCAGTTGTTCTAAAAGTGTTCGAGTTACCAGCTGATTCACTTGGTTGTCTTCAGCCACCAGAATTCTTCCCAGCTTCGTCTGTTCATCTTTGGAATTATTCGCAGGAAGTACCTGAGAGACTGAGAGGGGCTTCTTGGTCTTATCGGCCAAGAGCAGTTGTTTTAAGGCTTTCTGCAGTTCGCTTCTGCGGAAAGGTTTAATGAGGACATCTGAAAAGTACGTTCGCAAAGCCTCTTCTTTTAATCCCGACTTGTTATGTGCGGTCATTAATATTAACGGTGTGCTTGCGAGTTCCAGATTGCTCTTAATCATTCGTGCCAAATCTAATCCATCCATCTCAGACAATCTTTTGTCGATGATGGCAACACTGAATGGTGATCGTTGATCCACGGCAAGTTGTAGCTCGGCCAGGGCTTCGCTTACATTCAGGGTCGTAATGACCTGAAAGCCCCAGCTAGAGAGGTACTTTTCCAAAACTAAATTTGCTAAAGGATCATCATCCACAACCAAAATCTTTTTATACTGTAAGCTGGCGAAGTCATTTTCAAGTGCTGTTTGGTCTTGATCTTCAGCCGGAGAAAGTTTGAGGCGTACCCAGAAAGTGGAACCCATCTTCTCTTCGCTTTTTAGACCAATTTCACCGTTCATAAGCTGCACGAGGCTTTTGGAGATGGAAAGCCCCAAGCCTGTTCCGCCAAAGTGTCGGGAAGTTGAATTATCCGCTTGAATGAATGGTGAAAAAAGTTTGGTCATATCCAAAGAGGATATTCCTATGCCAGTGTCCACGACGGAAATTTTAAGATCACAAACCGAGCTGCCGGAATCAAGAGTTTCAACAAAAAGAGTGACGCCACCTCGTTGGGTGAACTTAATGGCATTCCCCACAAGATTGGTGATCACTTGAGCAATACGAAATGAATCCCCGATAAGTTTATTTGGAACATTGGAATCGATATAAGACATCAGAGAAAGACCTTTTTCATTAGCCCGGGCCTTAAACATTTCCATTTGATTCTCAAGCAGTTCGACAAGACTGAAGGGGTGTAAGTCCAGAGAGAACCCCCCAGACTGAATTTTGGAAAAGTCTAAAATATCATTGATAACACCTAGAAGTTGATCGCCGGACTTTTGAATGACATGGACGTATTTACTTTGTTCGTCACTAAGAGGTGTTTCGAGCAGAAGATCTGACATGCCAATTATACCGTTCATCGGTGTGCGAATCTCATGGCTCATGTTGGCCAAAAAGATGTCTTTTGCTTTTAAGGAAGCATTTGCATCGCTCAGAGCTGTTCGTAGTTTTCTATCCACTTCTTTCTTCTCTGAAATGTCATTGGCAATCCCCAGATAGCCGATGATTTCATTCTTTTGATTTTTAACCGCAGTTACGGATAAAAAGACTGGTAATGTGGTTCCATCTTTGCGGATATAAGTCCATTCGCGCTCGTCGGCGCCATCTTCTCGCGCCATGGCTACGAAAGCTTCAAAGCCAGGAGAGATTTCTCGACCAAGGCGACTGCTCAGGGTCTTGGCATATTCAACAACTTCTTGTGGATCATGAATAATTTCTGGAGTTTTTTTGCCGATCATTTCGTCCCGCTGATACCCCAATAGTTGCTCGGCTTTTTTGTTAAATGTGCGAATGACCCCATTTGGATCCGAAGAAATAATAGACGAGTTTGCGTTTTCCAAAATCGCATTGTTCCAAATTGCGTACTCCGCAATGGTTTCGTTGTATTTTAACCTGGCTTCGGCGCTTTGCGCCTTGCGGTCCGACTCAATGATTTCTGAATTGAGTTTGTTGAGGGAAAAGAACTGCAGTAAAGAAATGGCAACAATTTCAAAAATGGCAGTCGAGATAAAAAGAGTTTGTGAGAATTTTGAGTCGTAATATCCATGTACTTCTCCATAGGAGATCAAAAACTTGGCAGTCACTAAAGCTAAGATCAGGGCAGGAGTGAGGGTCCTAAAGTTTCTTCCGCCAATCGTTTTTGAGGTTGCGACTTGATGAACAAAACCCAGTGAGTTTAGAGCAATGATGCCAACGGCACACAGAAGTAAAGCAAATGCAGTGTGAAGTGCGATTTGTGCATAGGGATAGAAGGATGTGTTTCGTTGAAGGCCTAAGATATATCCCAGGATTGACGGAACCAGCAATGCAATGGTGGCGAAGGCTCCTATGTCTATAAAGTTGCGTTCGCGTGCTGAAAGAGTTTTAATTGAAAGAAGCAGCAGACTTCCAGATAGAAGGACAAAGCAAGAAGCCGCGACAACGGCCATTCGCCCTGGAAAAATCGTTAAGACAGCTTCGCCCTGATCTTTAAAGAAGAGTTCATCGATTCCGAAATTGTATCCTCCGACATATTCTACAATTGTAAGCAGGCCGATGAATAACGTGATGCTCAAGAAACACCGAGCAAAAAGTCTATAAAAATATTTAGATTCTCGCCCAGATAAAAACAGAATGCTTAGCCCGAGAAGTGCGAGGCACGCGGCTGTGTTCGCTTTCATCGCAACAAATTGGGGGTGGACTGTCTTGAGAAGGGATATATCAAATGACCAACCAATTAAGGCAAGGCTGCCAATAAGAAGTGAAAAGGCTCCGCAAAGTGAAGCTACGGTGAGGTGTCCGGGAAATGCCATGAGTTTATTTTCCAGTCTAGACATATCTGAATTTTCTCCGTAGGGGCAGTTGTCTGTAAAGCTGGTGAAGAGTGTAATGCAACAAAATGAAGTTGTGAAGTGATGGTCCGTCACTGGTTCGTTGAAGGGATTGATTTTGGGTTTTGCCACTGGGAAATGGCAGTATTTGCTCAACAAGAGAATGATCGCGAGGCGACTGGACAGCATAGCAGAAGAGGCCGCGGAAACACACCCTTTAATTTCCAATCCAGTTTATTTTGCCACTTGGAGACTGGAAATCGTCCGCTTTTCTCATTTCTGAGGGAAAGGTCTCTCTTATAGTGACAATTTAGCAGATGTAGCCGATACTAACTGATGCCTTTTTAATGGTTCTCAAAGGACAAAATAGTGTTTCTTGCCCCTATGACGCTTTTAAATGTTTCCCAACTTCGTAACCCTAGCGAAAGAGTTCCTCTTGGCGAACGCTATCCATACGAAGATGCCATGGCATTGATTGAAGATGGTGCCTTTGAGGGTTACGAGCTGCTTCCAGCGACCCCCAATTTACAATTAAAAATTTTCTGGAATGATAAAAGCGCTTCCAAGGGTGTGCTGGTGGAAGTTTCTGAGCAGGCGGGGAATGGCGCAGTTCATTTTCGTTGCGAGCACTGCGGAACCTCTGACACGTCTCGTGACACCTGTGAACATCAATGGGGTTCTTTTATTTTGTTGTGGCAGGCAATGACGTTGGAAACCTCGCAAATTGCCAATCACAAATTGGCAGAACTTTCTAAAAAATTGAAAGAGCGTGAAGTTGCTCCACCGCAGGAGGATGACGAAGACCCCTTTGCGTCTTTGGCCGGCACGAAATTGGATTCGATAAGCCTGTTTCTTGAAGATGCGCCCCTTTTAAAGGGAGCACCTTTAGGAACTTTACTGGACATCAATTTTAGCAAATACAAAGCCCATGAAGTCACCAATACCATGCAGCTTCTTTCGCCGCAGCTTTGGAATATGCCGGAAGTTTTCCGTCGTAAGCTGACAGCTTATTCAGAGCACTATTTCAATGAGGTGAATGAGCAGACGCGTTTGGCGAATATTTTGCGCTATAACTTTAGCAATGGTATGCAAATCAGTGCCCGCGAGATCTTACGTCACCCGTTGCAAAGACAGGTGCCGCGTGAATTGCTGCCATTGCCGAAAAAACCGGAATCTGTTTTTGCACAGTGGCCTTTGACTCAACAAAAAGACAATCATTTTATCAGCCAGGCTCTCAAAGAGCTGGAAGAGATCATTCAAACGTTATTGGCGAATGTGGCCCGTAGTCTGCGTCAAGGTCAAATCGAGCTCTATGTTCAAACGAAGAATCATCCAACCAAAGCGATGCGGGTGCAGTCGATTGAGTTTGATCCGAACAATGAAGTTGATTGGCGGGTAGAGTTTGTAGAGAAGAAAGATCTCGAGGCTGAATTTAAGTTGATGAGCTTCCGGAAGCAGCCGTTGTATTTCTTTGACTCTTTTGCCGTGGAGAAAACAGAAGGCGTTATTTTGGTTCATCCCTGGTTCCGAGAATGGAGTCAGCTGACAGAGACTTTGTCAGGAATTCCAGAAAAGGATTCTGACTTAAGTTTCAGAGCGGAACCCATGCCGACAATCACAGTGACCGGTGAACTGGAATCTAAAATTATTTTAAAATATTTGCGCAGTCGAACCATTCCCGTAAAACTTTCGGGTGAATCCAGAACTTTGGGGGCTCACCAAAGTCAGACAGAAATTCAATTGAGCGAAGGTGGGGAGTTCTTCCTGCAGCAGACCGCACGTGTTATGGGACAAAAGGATCTGGCTCGCAAAGGCTGGACGCCAAGAGCAGAACTTTATTTGCAGACCTTGTCCCAAGGCCTTCCCTATTTGCTTAATACGGAGGCGAAAGACGTTGCTACCCGGGCTCGGGGAAAAAGAGACTGGGATCTAAAGCTTCTTAGAAATCTGGGCGTGTTGCAGTACCTGATGCTGGAGATTCTATCCTTCCATTTTGATGGCACTTTGACGGACGGAACCCCGGTTAAGAAAGAAGAGATTTTCCCAACTCTGCATGAAAAGATTCAAGCTTTGTTGGTTTCTGGAACTGGCGTTGTGCTAGCTCGAGATATGACTTTGACAGAGCTGTGCTCGAAGTCTGTTTTGTTCTATTTTGAAGACTTCGTGACTAAAACCCTCGAAACCTTGACTAAAAGCGAGGCCTTTTATTCAGAGCAGGGCGAAGTCGTTCTTGAGGGTGTTGTGGAACGTGAGTTCCGTGTGATCTATGAGCTTCTTAAAAAGTTGGCTCTGTCCTCTGGTGGTGAAGCTTTCAAGAAGTCGCGCACTTCATTCTTGGCAAAAATTTGGACTGGCGATGCTGAAAAAGACACTCACTTGAATGAGGGTACTTTCCATTTTCCGAAATCCAGTAAAGATGCCTCGCAAATGCATGAGACCCTCGAAGCCCTGCAGGCTTTGATTCCTTATGGATTTAAGATCTTCTTCAAAGGGCAGCCTTTGCAAGAACTGAACGAAGATGAATTTCATATCGACTTTGTTCTTCAAACCGATGCTCAGGAAAAGTTCTTTAATTGGTTTGAGCTCAATCCAAGATTCTTCCTGCGTGGGGAAGAGATTGATCCAGACAATATGGGAAGCTTCGGCGGAAATGGTGTTGTCGAGTACAACGGAAAACTTTATTTGGTTCCGCGCAAACAAATGCCTTCTTTGCGTCGTCTTGAAAACTTTTGGCAGAAACTGCAAAAAGGAAAAGGCGAAGCCAGTAAGAAGGAAAATGGAGATAAGTTTTATCGTCTTCCGCGCCATCAAATTCTTGAACTCTTGGCCTTGCGCTCTTCGGGTGTGGCCATTCGTGGCAGCTATGAGTGGGACGAGATTTGCGCTTTCTATGATCAATTGGGAACAAAGAGCCGTGAATTCAAAATTCCTTCCTCAGTAAAGGCGGAATTGAAGCCTTATCAAGAGACAGGTGTTTTGTGGCTGCAAGATCTTTACAAGCTTCGCTTGGGCGCTTTGCTGGCCGATGATATGGGTCTTGGTAAAACCCTTCAAACCCTGACCTTCTTGGATGACCTCCGGGAAAAAGGGGAGATGGGCCAAGTCTTGATCGTTGTACCTTCGTCGTTGATATTCAACTGGCAAAGTGAAGTGGAAAAGTTCACTCCGAAGATACCGCTCACAGTCTTTTCAAACAAAGATCGCGATGCCGTCGGTAAGCGTTTGGATCTAAAAGAAGAGCTGGTGGTCATTACGACCTACGGTCTTTTGATGGAGCATGAAGATTTTCTCAATCAGTATAAGTTCAAAATCCTGATTTTTGACGAAGCTCAGAATCTTAAGAACATAACAACCAAGCGAACCAGCGCCGCTCGGTCATTGACTGCACAGTTTAAAATCTGTCTGACAGGAACGCCGATGGAAAATCACTACGGAGAGTTCTACTCTTTGGTGGATATCCTGGTGCCTGGCAGTTTGGGAAAAATCGAAGACTTCCGTCGTCAATTCGTAAATACCGAAATGGTAACCCGCGAAGAGATGGAAGATCTGAAACTAAAAATCAAACCTTTGCTGCTTCGTCGTACCAAAAAAGAAATTCTCGATCAGCTTCCGGAAAAGCAAGAGACCAAGGTCAGCATTGCCTTTGAAGAACGTCAAAAAGAGATCTATCGCGATATCGCATTGTCTTATAACCAAAAGGTTCAAGAGACCTTCATGGCGCAAGGAGAGGCGAGCGTGCAACTGCAAATGTTGACGGCCCTCTTAAGATTGCGTCAGGCTTGTTCAGACCCGGCTGCCTTGCCGAACGTTCGCTACGAGAAAGTTCCTCCAAAATTAGAGGCCTTGTTAGACTCATTGAAAGAGATCGTGGAGTCCGGCGAAAGCGCCCTGGTCTTTACGCAGTTCCTGCAAACACTTGAACACACAGCTTCCATCTTAAAAACTGCCAATATTCCAGTGTTCGTATTGCACGGTGGGGTCCCAACTAAGCAAAGACAAAAGATCCTCTCTGACTTCAATAAAGTTCAGGGCGGAGCTGTCTTGGTGATGACCTTGAAAACGGGCGGTGTAGGCTTGAATTTAACGAAAGCCAGCTACGTGTTCCATCTCGAGCCTTGGTGGAATCCATCAGTCGAAAACCAAGCCACGGACCGCGCCCATCGTTTGGGGCAAAGCAAAGCCGTGCAAGTTTTCCGCTATATCATGCATGAGTCGCTAGAAGAAAAAATCGAAATCCTGAAAGACCGCAAAGACCGCAAGTTCCAAACTCTTTTCGCCAATACCGAAAAAGACGTCGAAATCGGAACCGGCAGTGCCGCCCTCAGCAAAGCCGACTTCGATCTTTTACTCGGGCTCAAATAGTCCGGTCGTTGAAAAAAAGTCCAGCCTTAGCTCGGTGATGTATGTTTTGCATGAAAATGGCGGATTAATTCCGCCCGCAAGTAGACGTTTTCAAGAATGCTGGAAGATAACTTTTTTAACTCAATGACCTCTTTTCTGCGTACGTTGAACTCTCCTTGTTGAACTCAACCCAAGACTTTAAAAGTGATTTATACATTTATTATTGTTTATAAACAAAAATATTTGTTTTTCGGGTCGGATGCGCCACTCTATCTTAAGAGATGGAGGTTGAGATGTTTAAATTCTGGATTTCTCTAATGATGGCGAGTCTCTGTTTTGAATCACCTGGAGTTGCTTCTGAAAACAGCCTTCTCGATCTAAGCTATATCAATCATCCAGGTCAATTTTCAGCAAGCTTCTTAAACGTCAATTCTGAGTCAGGCCTCTCTGGATTCGTAAGCGGTTCAACTGTGAATACATACGCCAACCAATCACTCCTCGCACTTGAAGCAAAACTGGGCATATTCAAGGATTTTGCAATTTCGGCAGGGGCTGCGACCGGCACCAACAAATTGAGAACCGCTGTAGATAGTACTGAAGTAAAGCAAAACTCAGCGGGTGCGACTGATCCATTCGTTGGATTTTCATGGCGTATTCTAGGTTCTGGGGGCGACGGAGGTGGAGGTTTGCTTCTAGAGTGCGCATACTCTCCAGATACCAGTAGTGGTAGTTATGGGAGTGCTGCGGTTGCCGGTAAAGATGGAGATATGAAGAGAGGCGGCACGTTATCTACTGTTCAAGTGGCTCTTTACAAAAAGTTTTCTTTTTATGAGGCAATGTTGAAATTGGGAGCAACGCTGAATGGTCCTATGAAGAAAAAAAATGTCGATGACTCTGCTGCCTATAGGTATGAGTCGTCAACAAATTCTCGTCTAGAGCTTATTCAACGATGGAATATTGCAGAGGCATTTTACTTCGACTTGATCTTGGGAAGCGAGAATCTGGGGGAAGTGCAATATCAGAATGAAGTGACTTCAGCGGTAACAAAATCTAGCTCATACTCTCAAGGAGTAATGGCTCTTGGGCTCGGTTTCAGTTTCTTCGAGAGTGTGGTGCTAGACACTAAAATCGAACTTGATCAGCTATTGCAGTCGGTTCAGATAACAACGGGCAGTACCACGATGAATATGAAAACAAATTCAGGCAAAGTGGCAAGCGTTGGTTTGAGTATATATTTTTAGATTGCCATAAGCTAGGCAACCTTGATTCTCACGTCAGGCTTTATTCGGCTCAATAGTTCAATCAGTCTATCTATCGTGAAGGTCTGATGGTGATAATGTAAAATCTCACTGACTCTATTTTCTGTTACATCTAGGCGCTTTGCCAGTTCACGCTGAGTGATATTTTCGTCGCGACGATAGCGAATGAAGTGCTCGCAAAGAGTCTGCTTTGTGTACTCAACAAGTCCAGGATTGGGGGGGAGTAGTTTTGTCACTAAAGATTTTCTCGTCTTTTTTTCAAACTCTTTAACAACTTCTTCTGAAGGCCAGCCCGGTGGCGGAGCTTTACTTATTTTACTTGGCTTTTTTGAAACTTTCTTCACTTGGACCTCCTGTAAGCATTTCTGACCCCCAAGTATTCATGGTTAGGGGGCACTACGAGTATCAATCGATAGGTCTTCCCATCATATTCACCATCGACTTCATAAAACTCGAAGCCCTGAATCTTTGCGTTTAAAGTTAGCAGCCAATTGTCTGATTGCTGGACCAGTTGCTGTATGAGTTCATCATCAATGCTGCCTTTATGTTTTTCCTCATAATGAGGGTCAATCCAAAGCTCGGAGTAAGGAATACCATTAAAGCGCACATTGATTTCATATCGTCGATACACCCGACGTCCCTTCTGAGGATAGCATAGTTACCTAAATTTAGGAAGTTTTGTTTTGCGAAGTAATTGTTCAAATCGCAGTTGAGCAAGTTTTTGGCCCATGCTCAGATGAAATTTATGAGATATGGCAGCCGGTTTTGACTGAATTCTTTGGCTGTAATCGATGTCGCAAAGATCGCTGACATTTAGCGGGCACCCAGACTTTTGCGATGATTGATCTGTATACTCTCGCGTTGGGGCTAATCTTTGTCTTGCCTAAATGGGATAAATAAATAACCGTTTTAGTGATGGGTATTTATTAATTCGCCCATATAGGTAAAGGCAGGCAGCATGAATCCAAACGAGATTTCACAGGCAATGTTCACAGCGAATGTCCAAGCGTTTAATGGACTTGGACTTCGACCTTTCTTAAATAGCCGTCAAAGAGAGATTCGCCGCTCCTTTGAGTTGAAACACAAGAATCCTCTTCTTAAACACTCTGAAAAGTATTTTTCTCAAAATGGTGAGGATGGAATCTTGCTGGAGATCATTCGAAGATTGAATCTAAAGCGACCAATCACCTTTCTTGAGTTCGGGGCCGACAGTGGTCTCGAAAACAATACAGTAAATTTATTGGTTCATGGTCATCGTGGCGCTTGGGTGGGGGCTGATGAGTTGGCAATCACTATTCCTTTGAACAGTAAAAAGCTTACTTATATAAAGAGTTGGATCACAGCAGAAAATGCCAATGCGCTGTTTGATTCAGCTTGCGAAAGAATGGGGTTATCTGATGTTGATATATTTAGTATCGATCTGGATGGGGTAGATATCTATATCCTGGAAGCCCTAATGGCGAAAGGGAAACGTCCTGCTGTTATAATTTGTGAATACAATGGAAAGTTTCCGCCACCAGTGAAGTTTCGTGTGAAATATAATCCGCAATTTCAGTGGGATGGCAGCGACTACTTCGGTGCTTCTTTGACTGATTTTAATGAGACCCTGGTTGCCAATGATTACAGATTGGTTTGTTGTGACATCTCCGGTGTTAATGCTTTTTGGATTCACAATACCTATTCTGCGGCTTTTGAAGATATATCAACTAAGATTGAAGATATCTTTGTACCCGCAGATTACGGACATCTTTACCGAGTTGGCCATGCGCCATCCCCAAAAACTATCGAGAGTTTTCTTTAGAGGTACGCCGTACCTTTTTGCGATGCGATGAGTTGGGTTCCGCACAGTTTCAGAAAGAGCTTATTTAGATTTCAAAATCTTTTCGATTCGGGTCAGTCGATCTTCAAGTTCGATATTTTTTTGTTTCAATTGAGTATTTTCTTTTTCTGCTTTCTCGGCACGAGCTTCGAGGGAAGCAATCTTTCGATCTTGCGTCTGATCATTTGCCATGAGTGGGGCGAGATACTTGCGATATAGGTCCTTGATGGCATTCACTACGGCCCAATGGATCGGGTCCACGTTGAGTTCCAGATAGCCATCAATTCTGCGATGAACCGCATCCGGAATTACCGATTGAACCTCTTGAGCGATAAATCCTGTTTTGTTCTGATCTGAAGGAAGTCCCAGCGCATTTCCTTTTTTATAATTATAGCGAACCGTGTGAAGTTTTAAGACTTCCTTAAGCCCATATTCATAGTCGCCTTGGATATCTTTTAAGCGAATATCAGAAGCGTTGATCCAAGCTGTTCCAGAACTTAAACCTGCGCTGCCGACCACGTGAAGAGTGTAACTGGGCGCTGCCGTTCCAATACCCACCATGCCTGCGGCTCCATTGGAATTCACATTCAGAGCAAGACTTCTTGCACCGGTGGAGTCACCAACACCAAGACCAATAACCCGGTTGGTGGCTGTTGCCGATGGACTGACCCAAATTGCCAATCCCAAGGGGCCCAGAGTGGCATCGGTTCCGCCGCTAAATCTTGCGATATTCGTATTTGCGCCATTCGCAGCGGATGGGTAGTCGACGCTAAGAAGAGTAGATGGAGCCGTTGTTCCAATTCCAACATTTCCCGAAGAATCGACAGTCATACGTTGTACGCCGCTGGTTTGGAGCATCAACTTGTCCACAGTCCCTGTGGCAGTGGAGTGAAATCCATAGGCGATACTGGCTGGCTCTGTATCTGTACCACGCGCTCTAATGAAAGAATTCAATGCGCCATCTCGATCCATAGCAATGCGTGAACCTGTTCCTACATTGCCGGTTACATCCAGAGGATAAGAGGGCGCAGTGGTGCCCATTCCCACATTGCCGGCGCCGTCGATTATCATGCGAGTTGCGGGATTATTGTCAGTCGCTCCAGTAGCCCCACTAGGTGTTGTTTTAAAAGTGATCGATGCGCTGCCGGCTCCCGTCGATATTCCGGTTGAGAAGATCAGGCTGCCGCCATCTTTATCTGTCAATCCCGCAGTGGCGCCACCAGCAAGAAGACTGATCCCGTTACCATTTCCTCCATTTTGAGTGGAGTTCGCGGTTCTTTCAATACCAATAGTTTTATTGGCCGAATATCCCGAAAGAGTCAGATCGTAAGGAATAGATGCGCCAACGATGGGACCAATGGCAATCTTTCTATTTCGGCTAAGGAATAGCGCACCCTGAGCGGTGTTGTAGTCATCCGAAGTAGCATTAAATTTCAGCATATCGCCAGAGTTTTCTATTGCGAAAGCTCGAGAGCCACTGGCCGCGCTAGTGTTGGTAAAACCAATTTTAGTCCTGTTAGAAGAACTTATATCTAATAAGGCAGCAGGCGCATTTGTACCAATCCCAAAATTGCCAGTGGAATCAATTCTCACGCGTTCTGCACCATTGGAAGAAAATGCCAAGGCATTTGCACCAGGAGACCACATACCAGAGTTGGTATTTCCATTGAAGGCAAAGGCGGGAAGCGCCGCTGTTCCCGCTGCGGAAGTCAACTTGGGGCCATTTACACTCGGAGAAAGAAAACCCACGCTGCTGACTTCAAATCTGAGTACTCCAGCTGTAGTCATTTCCAACAGACCAGCTCCACCGGAGTACAAGCCAGTATTCGCATCTGAACTGAAGGTGATGGATGGATCCGTTGCAGTTCCCGTAGACGCCTTAAGGGGGCCTGTCATGCTGATGGAACCGTCGGATTTGAAATCTCCAGCTGAAAAGGCCTGCCAACTAGGAGCGCTTCCCACGCCATTACTAGTTAAAACATAGCCAGATGTTGAGGCCGGCAATCGGGACATCGCTGTCGTTGTTGAGGCATACAGCAAATCACCAACCGCAAAACTAGTTTGTCCCGTGCCACCCATAGTCGCTGGCAAAGATGCAGACCAGGTCGGCACAGTCCCTGAAGAAGTCAACACACCACTAGCGGGGCTCGTCAATGCGGTAACACCTGTTGCAGTTCCGTTGCTCAATAAAACATTATTCGCCGTAATTGCAGAACCAGAAGTGTTCTGCAGAATATTGTTATTGGCTAAGCCTACACCCGTAACGGTGGTGCCATTCACTTTTCCAACCGTCGTCACACCGGTATTCGAAACAGTCACGTCGCCACTCATGGTAACTATTTGTGGGGCACTGGCATTTTTACCGACAACGATTTGACCGTCAGTCATCGCGCCCAGTTCTTTGATCGCACCTGCCCCTGAATACATCAGTTGGTTGTTGGTTAATGCTGTTGATGAGTTTGTACCACCATTGGCAATCGGCAGGACTCCAGAAACATCGGCCGTCAAACTTGCAGCGGCAGTAGTGTAAGCACCAGCGCCAGTGCGTTTAACAAAACCCGTGGTTGAAAGTCCGTTTAATCCCGTCAACTCTGTTCCTAAACCAATAGTACCTGAAGTCGTAATAGTACCACCGGTTAGGCCAGTTCCGGCTGTGATCGATGTCACAGTTCCTGCACCAACGCCATCTCCGATTGCAATCCACGCTGCACCCGTATCGCGATAGAGAGTGTTGTTATCTGAAGCGATATACAATCTTCCGGCTGTTCCAAATGCAGGGCGAGCAGCCAAAGTTCCCGTTTGCATACTTGGTGTGCCGCCATTGTTTTGCACGCCATCAGTAATTGCATAGCCACCGAGTGTAGTTGGCTTTCCGGATGTAATCTTAGCCCAATCAAGACCCGGAATATCCGCCGCAACAAGAGTAGTGCCAGAAGTCACGCGACCTTGAGCGTCCGTTGTGACCTTAGTATAAGTTCCAGCAGTACCGGTGTTCTTCAAAGTCACAGCACCCGTATTCGCCATCGTTGCGTCGCCCGACATGCTCACCGGAGCATATTGAGTTGCACCATTGTTATAGACGAGGAACTGAGTATCCGTTGGTGCGGTTGCACTAACTGCTTTGCCTTTAATTTTATCCACCGACATCGTGCTGGAAGTTCCTGAAACGTCACCAGAGAATGTCGACGCTGTTCCCAGCTTTGTATTGAAGTTGTCATAGTCAGTTTTACTGATGAGACCCGCAGTTACCGAAGCAACTGACGCCATCGGAATATTTAAGGTGTGTGTAGTTGTCGCAGAGCTGAATGCAGGCGAGTTCCCACTTGTGCCAATGGCAAAAGTTTGTGTGTTTCCAGTCAAACCATTTAGTGAAGTAATGCCAGAGCCACTTGCAGCAAAAGCAGTCCACGATGTTCCGTTACAATACTCGACGTTGCCACCATTGTAGCGGATCGCACCCGCGACTCCAGCTGCACAGACAGTCGCATCCGTACCAACCCGAACCGCACCAGCGACATCAAGTTTGATCGCCGGAGTTGCGGTTCCGATACCAACATTGCCACCGGTAGGATTTAGCAATACATATCCCTTCGTGGCGTTCGCCGTAGAGTCTAATGTCAAGCTGTTGCTTGCGGCAGTTCCACCATTTAAAACCTGACCGCCAGTGCGACCCGCCAATAGAGCCGCGCCGTTGATTTGTGTTTGAACCGCTGAAGTCACACCTGATAAGTAACCGAGTTCTGTATTGGTCACTGTAGAGTGAGTTGGAATTCCATTCGCATCCGAGATCAAGGCTCTGTTCGCGGTAATTGCAGTTGCCTCAACAATCGCGCCACCACTTGAAACCATTACTTTGTTACCAGTTAAGGCTGTCGAAGAATTTGTACCACCGTTTGCAACCGGCAAGATCCCTGAAACATCGCCCGTTAAACTTGCGGCAGCAGTAGTGTAAGTACCTGCGCCAGTACGTTTAACAAAACCCGTCGTTGAAAGTCCGTTCAATCCCGTCAACTCTGTACCCAAGCCAATAGTACCCGAAGTCGAAATAGTACCACCAGTTAAGCCAGTTCCTGCAGTGATTGAAGTCACCGTACCTGTACCGGCACCGTCACCAATGGCGACCCAAGCAGAACCCGTGTCGCGATAAAGAGTGTTATTATCCGAAGCAATATAAAGTCTTCCCGCTATTCCAAAAGCTGGGCGAGATGCAAATGTTCCAGTTTGCACACTTGGAGTGCCGCCAATGTTTTGAATCCCATCGCTGATGCCATAACCGGCAAGAGTCGTCGGGCTGTTTCCCGCTGTGATGAGACCTTTTGCATTCACAGTCACCGATGTATAAGTTCCTGCGGTGACGCCTGAGTTTGCCAATGTCAAATTGGTCGAACCGGCAGGGGAGGTTGCGTCTCCAGTGAAGGCCGGCATTTGAGCCGCGGCAAAACTTCCCGAAGTAATAGCTGTGGCAGGAAGACCGCCAATAGACTGACACTGGAAGGTGTCAGTGGCTGATTGATAATACAATGTCTGACTGATCGAACAAGCTGTTGCAGTAAAAGCACCGCCAAAAGGTGTTACCGTCGAGCGAATATCGCCGATTCCCAAGAATGCGGGAGAGTATTGTGTTCCGCCATATCTTAAAACTTGTCCAATGGCGGAGGGAGTTGTTGAGCTCACTGCGATGCCTTGAATCTTTGCCACTGTAGGACCTGGATAGGTTCCCGAGAGGTCACCACTGGCACCTCCGCCGGGTGCGACGCCGCTGATGGTGACGCTACCTGCAGCGGTAAGTTGCCCTTGAGCATTGACTGTGAAAGTTGGAACTGATGTTGAAGAACCGTAGGTGCCGGCTGTCACTGTCGTGTTCGCAAGGTCGATGGTCACGTTGCCTGAAGTGCCACCACCGCTCAGCCCCGTTCCTGAGGTCACTCCGGTAATAGTTCCGCCACCGGCCGCGGAACAGGTCATAGTGGAGGTCGAGCTATTCCAAGACAAGAAAGTACCAGCTGAACAATTTGGCAATCCTGCTTTAGTCAAAAAATCAGTGGCGACATTGGTCCCAAGCTTTTCAGCAGAAGCGGCGTATCCAGCAAATGGAACCGAGCGAATAACATTATCGGGAGCGATCGTTTTCCAAGATGAACCGTCATAAAATGATACACGCAGTTTTCTTAAATCACCTGAAGATGCCTGGTAGGTACTTGAGCTGTTTGAACAGGAGTAAGTGGCGCCACTCAGAGTGCACGTGCCACAACTGAGAAGGGAGGTGTTATTAAAGGCATTGAGAATGCTCGTCGCCCCCAAAGGATATTGTATCGAACCTGTCCCGATGGGCACATCAAATACACCCCCCGAGTTCACCATGTTAATGCCGCTCAGTTGCTCCTGATAGATAAGACATTGCCCCAAGGGGTCCATGATCTGGAACAAGAAAGAAACGCTACTGTATTCCAGAGGGGTTCCATTGGTATTTAGAATTCTGCCTTGGTAAGTCAGAACGGCAGGGGCAGCATGTGTTTTCGTTAAAGGAAGGAAAAAGAAAAAGAGTACGCTTGTGCTGAAGGCAATGGAGAGGCGTAGGCGCTTCAATAGAAGCGGCTGTTTAATCATCTGCTTAAGCAGATCTGATTTTTGCGCTATTATGCCAAAAAAGTTCATGAGACGTTCCATTGATATAACTTCTCGGCATTTAATAATGAATTCTTGAATGCACATCATGCTAATTGGGTGAAACTGCGGAGTTTTCCTAATTTGCACACGCTATTGTGAGCCGGACTTTATTTAAAAATGAGGTT
Organism: Bdellovibrio svalbardensis; assembly: GCF_029531655.1. Classification (NCBI taxonomy): domain Bacteria; kingdom Pseudomonadati; phylum Bdellovibrionota; class Bdellovibrionia; order Bdellovibrionales; family Pseudobdellovibrionaceae; genus Bdellovibrio; species Bdellovibrio svalbardensis. The sequence goes on along the minus strand of NZ_JANRMI010000004.1, from coordinate 359,853 downwards.
GCATTCCCTAAGTTGAGATTAGAGTGGTTTATGGTCTGAGAGATTTTCCAAGATATTATTTAGAGGTACGCCGTACCTTTTTGCGATGCGATGAGCTGGGATTCTAAACTGTGCGGAAGAGAGTCCGCACAGTTTCAAAAAAACACTAAGCCAAACCAAAAGTCTTCAATATAAACGCAAACTCCTCGGCTTGCTCCCAAAGATGGTCGAAACGACCGGACACACCGAAGTGACCGGCGCCCATATTCGTCTTAAAGACGAGAGCGTTGTCATTCGTTTTGAGTTCACGTAGTTTCGCCACCCACTTCGCCGGTTCCCAGTAAGTCACGCGTGGATCGTTCAAGCCACAAGTCACAAACAAGTTCGGATAAGCTTTCTTTTCGACATTGTCGTAAGGGGAGTAGCTTTTCATGTACTTGTAGTATTTCTTGTCAGCAGGATTTCCCCACTCTTTGTATTCAATTTGTGTCAGAGGAAGATCTTTATCAAACATCGTATTGATAACATCCACAAAAGGCACGTGAGCCGCTACGGCTGTGAACAGATCAGGGCGCATATTCATGCAAGCACCCATCAACATACCACCGGCACTGCCACCGCAAGCGGCAAGTTTGTCTTTCGCCACCCAGTTATTGCTCACGAGGTAATCGCCGCAAGCGATAAAGTCTTTGAAGGTGTTTTTCTTTTTCAAGAACTTGCCGTCTTCATACCAAGAGCGACCCATTTCAGAGCCACCGCGAGGATGTGCCAAGGCATATACAAAGCCGCGATCAATCAAACGGAAAACGTCACGACGGACCGGGAAGGCATCAGGGATGCTCATGCCATACGAACCGTAGCCGTAAAGATAGCCGGGCGCTTTGCCATTCTTCTTAAAGCCCTTTTTGTAAACCAAAGTCAGAGGAACTTTCACGCCATCATGAGACTTCACCCACACACGCTCGCAGACATAATTCGACTTCTTATGACCCTTCACTTCTTTGGTCTTTAGAACCTTCGATTTGCGGGTCTTCATGTTGTACTCAATGACTGAATCCGGAGTGATCGGGGAGGAATAGGCAATACGCAGTAAGTCCGTATGGTATTCGCGATTGCCGCCACCAACTTCCACATCATAAGCATCGTCAGAGAATGAGATCAGATGATCTTTTTTCTTTTCAAAATCATAGATGCGAATTTGTGGCAGGCCCGCCTCGCGCTCTGAAATAACCAAGTAGTCGGCAAAGACAGAAAAACCTTCGCGCAACACTTTGTCTGAATTTTTGAATACGGTTTTCCAGTGCTTGCGGCCGGTTTTCTCAAGCGGCGTTTTCATGATTTGGAAGTTGGTCGCTTTGTAGTTCGTATGAATCCAGAAATGGCCTTCGCGGTCCATAACATTGTATTCGATGTTTTCCTTACGAGCTTCAAAGCATTTAAACTTTCCATTTGGATCGTCAGCTCTCAAGTACCAAATTTCCGAGGTCACTTTGCCAGCGGTATGAATGTAGATATAGTCTTTGGATTGCGATTGATAAAGACCAACAAAATGCTGAGGATCTTTTTCTTCAAAGACCAAAGTGTCTTTCTTAGGATTGTCACCCATAGTATGGCGATAAACTTGGAAAGGACGAAGATTCGCATCCAGCACCACATAGAAAAATGTCTGGCTGTCTTTCGCCCATTCACAAGAACCATTGGTGTTCTTGATCACTTCCGGCAAAGTCTTTCCAGTTTTCAAGTTTTTAAAGTGAAGGGCGTAGCGCTCGGAACCATCGAAGTCCACGCCATAGGCCAATAGATTTTCATCATAAGCCAAATTCATGCTGCTTAGCTGGAAATACTCTTTTCCCTTGGCAAGAACGTTGCCGTCAAGAATGACCTTTTCGCTGCCACCTTTTTTAGGTTTGCGCACGTGGATCGCGTACTGTTTACCCTTTTTGAATTTAGAAGAGTAAAGATAGTTGCCATCTGGAGCGGGAACGGTGGAGTCATTTTCCTTGATGCGTGACTTCATTTCTTTGAAGAGCTTGTTCTTCAAAGTCTGCAAAGGCTTCATATGATTTTCAAAGTACTTATTTTCCGCATTCAGGTACTTCATCGTTTCCGGATGTTTTCTATCGCGAAGCCAGAAGTAGTCATCGACGCGAACGTCGTTATGATTTTTAAAAGTCTTTGGATATTTCGGAGCAACAGGTGCCGCGAGGGGAGTCTTCACTTTTTTTGCTGATTTCATAGGGTCCTTCTTAAGCTGCATATTAATGAGGCTCCTCCATTCTAGGTGGAGAAACTTAGTCCAGGCAAGTGACGAGGTATAGGATCCTTCGTCCAGACAGAGATTGCATTAAAAAAATGTGGCAGCAGGAGGTCAGAGCTGCATCGATATAGTTGTGATATGTAAACGAAAATTGACTAATTTTCTTTTGAGAGGAGCCGATAAATGCAGCTCGATTGTAAATGAAAGTGAGTTTTTCATGTTGAGTGCTGGGACGTTAAGAAAATTTCAATCCTTAAAATATCAAATTTTGATGTTGGCCTTTCTGCCTATCGCCGGCTTTAGCTTTACTGGCTATTCCTCATACAAAGATGTCCAATCGTTAAATGAGCTTCTTGATAGCGTGCATCAAGGCCTTGTCCCTAGCATTGAAAGTATCGCCGCTTTTGACTTAGGTCGGGAGTCTTTAAACGGCCATGTTTGGGAGGCTTTAGCTCACGAAAATGATATAAATTCTCGCACCGAAATGGCCAAAGATTTAACTGCGGACATTGCGAACATTCAAGAGGCCGTAGAAAGTTATAAGAAAACTTCTTTCGACTCATTTGAAAAAGAACATTTTCCCACGGTAGAGAAAGATACAAAAGAGTATCTCTCTTTGGCGAAACAAATTCAAACCTTACTGATATCAGAAAATCCAGCGGACCTTCTCTCTGTAAAAAAAATTATGGACGGTCGCATTCATGATCTGAACAAAGTAGTCGGCGAATACTCTGATAAAGTAATCAGTCAGGAGTATGCCAATGCAGAGGCCGACCGGAAGTTAGCTAAAGCCACAGAATCAAGAGTTGTCAAATTTCTGATTGTTGCAACAGTCCTGATGGGCGGCGGGGTTGCAATGCTATTGATTCTTCTGGGGCGCAGGATCGTCGTGAAAGTCTCTCTGACTTCGCATGCTGTTGAAGCTGCCAGTACTCAGGTGGCTGTCGCTATCGAACAACTGTCGGCAGCAAGTAATGAGCTGGCGCAATCTTCCACAAGAACGGCAGCGTCTTTAGAGGAAGCGGTGGCAACGGTTGAAGAAATCGGTGCCCAGGTGAGTATAAACTCTGAGAGCTCGAAGAAGGCTTCGGATCTGGCGCGCTTATCAAGTGAGACGGCGAGCAGTGGAGAAAAGGAACTAAAGAATTTATTTGAGTGCATGCAAAGCATCTCAAAATCCTCAAAAAAGATGTTGGATATCATTGATGTCATCGACGATATCGCTTTCCAAACAAACCTTTTGGCTTTGAATGCCTCTGTCGAAGCCGCCCGGGCTGGAGAACAAGGCAAGGGCTTTGCAGTCGTCGCGGATGCCGTTCGTACTTTAGCGCAGCGAAGTGCCGAGGCCGCCAAAGATATCAATCAGTTGATCTCGACATCAGCAAATCAGGTGGATCAGGGTGTTAAAGCCAGTCAGGTGAGTAGTGAAGTCTTGCGTTCGATTTGTGAGAATATCAATAAGGTGATGACTCTTAATAACGAAATTGCTCATGGAAGCGAAGAGCAGACTCAGCGTATCCTTTTACTGTCGCAGGCCCTGGAAGTTCTGGATAGTTCTTCTCAAAGCAATGCCTCTTCTGCAGAAGAAGTTTCATCGACGGCGGCAGAAATTGCGTCACAAAGCGAAGCAGTCCAAGGCCAAATACATGAATTGGGTGTTTTGATTGATGGCGGTGAGGGCGACGAGCCTTCGCTGCAGGCGGCTCAATTTACAAGGACGCGAGCCGCTTAATAAAGCGAACAAAGAACATCTTACTTCATCATTTTAACTTGGTATTTGTTGCCTTTGATTTTACCTGTACGAAGACGGTCTAAAGCCTGGTCAACGACGTTGGCAGCGATGGCGACATAAGTAAACTTATCGTGCATTTCAATTTTACCCACGTCGGCCGCAGTCAGACCGCCAGCGGCACCCGTCAACGCTCCTAAGATGTCGCCGGGTCTGAGTTTGTCTTTGCGTCCGCCGGAAATGGAAATCGTTTGCATGGCCGCTTGATGTGCAAATTTGTTCAAGCCATGCTGATTCTTAAATCCCAAAGCAGGGCGAAGGAATTTACCACCCGTGAGTTTTTCAAGTTCGAGCAGCTTCAAGGTGTCGCGCGGTCCCGCGAGGCTGACGGCCGTCCCCGTACGACCCGCGCGGCCGGTACGACCGATGCGGTGAACGTAAGTTTCAGGTTGTGCCGGAAGATCGTAGTTCACAACCATCTCCAGATTTTCAATATCCAAGCCGCGTGCGGCAACATCCGTTGCAATCAGTAATGGAATGCTGCCATTGCGGAACATCGCCATGACTCGATCCCGTTCGCGTTGATCCAAATCGCCGTGCAGACTTGCGCACGGAACGTCATTTTCTTGAATTGTTTCCGTGATCTCATTCACGGTCGCTTTCATATTACAGAACACGATCGTTGAGTTGGAAGGATGCTGTTGAAGAATGCGCATTAAAGTGTTGGTTTTGTATTCGGCTTCTGTCTCATACACAATTTGCTCAATCGAAGAACTTTGGCCTTCAGGTTCAGCAACGATGATCTGCATAGGATTTCGTTGATAGCGACGACTCAAAGATTGAATGGCCTCGGGGAAGGTTGCAGAAAACAGAGCGGTCTGGCGCTTTGCGGGCACATCTTTCATGATGGCGCGAAGTTCTTTTTCAAAGCCCATCTCTAACATTTTATCAGCTTCATCAAAGATCACTGTTGCGAGGTCACTGAGATCAATGCGCTCGCGGTTCATATGATCCAGGATGCGACCCGGAGTTCCCACGGCAATATGGACGCCTTTTTCCAAAGACTGAGCTTGCTCACGACCGGTTTGGCCTCCGATCAAAGGCAGAACCTTCAGGCCCACATGTCGACGTCCCAATTTTCTAATCTCACCCACCACTTGAGTTGCGAGTTCGCGGGTAGGACAGATGACTAAGGCTTGAATGTTTTGATTAGAGAGATCGAGTTTATTTAAGATCGGCAAAGAAAAAGCCGCGGTCTTTCCGCTGCCGGTTTTTGATTGTCCGATGATGTCCTTGCCATCCAAAAGCAATGGAATACTTGCCGCCTGGATTGGTGTCAGCTCTTCGTAGCCCAGTTCTTGGACAACAGAAAGCAATTCAGGGGATAAGGCTAGGGATGAAAAGTCAGTAGAGTTCAAGGCGGACCTCAGTAGTACAAAAAATAACAAAAGTGCCCCTCTGTCTTACCAGAATTTGGCTCGGGGCGCCTAGAAAATGTCTTATGAAATCAAGGTTATGGCGGGATTTTGGCATTATTTACCGACCGAAGGGCCTTAAGCGCGGGGGAAGTGGCAATTTGTGCTATTTCCTGAGCGGTTCTTCCATGGAATTTTCCCTGATTTTCCAGTAGTCTGAACTCAGAATCAGAGGTCATTTATGGAATGGATTATCATCGGCGGCATCACAATTACGATATTTAGCTTTTTGGCCTATGCCATCCTGGCTTTCTTCTTCCCAGAATGGGTGGGGATCACAGGCAAGGTTGCATTGATGACTGAGCGAAGCCATATTGAGGGGGAAGAAGCTCCTCCACATATCACGGATAAATTCTAGTTTTTGTTACGAGGTGCAGTTCGCTTTTGTTTCCGGAACTGCATCGCACTGACTGTCATGTTTTGCTTTAAGAATCGGCTAAAGTAATTAGGATCATCAAAGCCCAACTCATAGCCAATATCGGCCACTGATAATTGCGAATTGGCGAGGAGTCTTTTGGCCTCTAAAAGACAGCGTTGCAAAATTATCTCTTTCGCAGGCTTCCCTAAGATTTTTTGAATTCGCACAGACAGGGACTTGGCTGAGAGCTGTAAGTGATCAGCATAGAACTGAACATGATGTTCCTCGTGAAAATGAGCCTCCACCAAATCCATAAATTTTGCGACCAGATCTTCCTGTTTAGAATGACGGTGAACTTCAGATTGCGTCACTCGCAAAAGATGAATCAGAAAGATCTCTAAATAGTTCTGCAAGCAGGCTTCGTAATTTTCATTCTTTTGAATGTACTCAGACTCCATCAACTCCAGGAAATTCAAAGAGAGCGGAGAATCGCTGACTGCAAACTTAAAGTGATCCGGAAGCAATCGACTGCGCTTGGCCGGGTTGTCTTTGCGAAGCGAGCTGTTGGAAACCTTTTTAGCAGAGAATGAATCCTCTGTGTATTCGATGATAAACCCTTTGGTCTTCGTTGAAAGCTGCCATGCATGCACTTGTCCGGGTTTGATGACGAAGACCTGTCTTGTTTTGACGGGATAACTTTTGAAGTCAATTTCATGTCTTCCACTTGAAGACATGATCACAACAATCTGAAAAAAATTATGCTTGTGCGGAAAAGGGACCTTGGGAGTTAAGCGGTCTTCCAATCGTTCAATACGGATATCGCCCCGTGATGCCGGAGCGATACCAAGTGATTCAATCGGATGCATTTTTTTGAGTTTGTTTGCGCCGCTGCTCATGGCTCTAGGCAGTCGGCTTTTTTGCCTCAAGATACTCGTCGTATGAACAAGTCATATCTTCAGTCACTGTGACATCCAGCTCAATGATACGGTTTGCAACAGTCTGTACAAACTCATGATCGTGAGAGGTGAAAAGCACAGTGCCTTTAAAGCGCTTTACGCCTTCATTCACGGCAGAGATGCTTTCCAAATCCAAATGGGCCGTTGGACCGTCAAAGAGCAATACATTGGCGCCAGAAAGCATCATCTTCGCAAGCATACAGCGAACTTTTTCGCCCCCTGAAAGCACGCGGGGTCTTTTTAGAGCGTCTTCACCGCTGAAAAGCATTTTCCCCAAGAAGCCACGTAAGAAGGATTCATCTTTGTCTTCAGAGTATTCACGAAGCCAGTCCACCAGGCTGTTGGCATCTACTTCGAAATATTTTGAGTTGTCAGTCGGGAAGTAGCTGCGAGTGGTGGTGATACCCCAAGCGATGCTTCCAGAGTCAGGCTCCACCTCGCCAGCGAGAATATCCAAGAGCAATGTCTTCGCGACGTCATTTCGTCCAACCAAGGCAACTTTGTCGCCTTTTTTGATTGTGAAGCTGACATTCTTAAGAATCACTTCGCCGTTAATAGTTTTGTTCAAACCACTGACAGTCAAAAGATCGTTGCCAGCTTCACGTTTAGGATCAAAGCCGACAAAAGGTTGACGGCGGGTTGAAACTGGCAATTCACCAAGATCCAATTTCTCAAGTTGTTTTTGACGGGAAGAGGCCTGGCGGGATTTGGAGGCATTCGCACTAAAGCGCTGAATAAAGCTTTTAAGCTCTTCCGCTTTGTCTGCATTCTTCTTGCTTTGGTCGGAGCGAAGTCTTTGGTTGAGCTCTGTAGCCTGGCGCCAGAATTCGTAGTTGCCCGAGTAAATGGTCACTTTATTAAAATCAATATCCGCCATGTGAGTGCAGACTTTGTTCAGGAAGTGACGGTCATGCGACACAACGATGACAGTGTTTTGGAAGTTATAGAGGAACTCTTCCAGCCATTGAATTGCATAAATATCCAAGTGATTCGTCGGCTCATCCAGCAACAAAATATCAGGCTGTCCAAAAAGAGCTTGTGCTAAAAGCACCTTCACTTTGTCGCCTGCATCCAGCTCGCTCATCAACTTCGTGTGAAGTTCATCAGAAATACCAAGCCCGGCCAGCATCACACCGGCTTCAGATTCAGCTTCCCAGCCATTAAGTTCCGCAAATTCACTTTCAAGATCAGAGGCGCGAACACCATCTTCTTCGGTGAACTCCGCTTTCGCGTAGAGTTCATCCTTTTCCTGCATCACCTTATAGAGGCGCTCATTGCCCATCAGAACCGTTTTCAAAACGGGGACGGAGTCATAGGCATAGTGATCTTGTTTTAAGACCGATAGGCGCAATTTGCCCGGAATGATGATCTCGCCAGTATTAGGCTCGATCTCTTTTGAAAGGACCTTCAGGAAAGTGGTTTTTCCAGCGCCGTTGGCGCCAATCAGGCCATAACAATTGCCCGGAGTGAACTTGACGTTCACGTCTTCAAAAAGCTTTTTTCCACCAAATCTTAAACTGACATTCGAAGTGCTAATCATGGCAGTTAAATAGCATTGAAGCAGAGAATTCTGCAATAGCTATCACTATGTTTTTACTAAATAACCAGTGGGGGAGACAATCGGCCAGGGCCTGAAAGACGTCGGAGGGGCTTATTGTGAATTTGGGCAAAAAAAGCCCCTCTTCCTGTGAAGAGGGGCTTGGGAGGTCTCTAAAAGATGACTATTTTTTAGCAACCAGCTTCAAGTTCAATTCAAACTCGTCGCTGATGATTTTATCGGCAGCCAATTCTTTGAAGAAATTGCCAGATCCGTATTTAAGGCCCCATTTTGTACGATCGATTTTTACCAGAGCTTCACCAGTCATAACACCTTTAGTCGTTGTCACTTTGGCAGGGAATTCGATCGGATTTGTTTTGCCGATCATAGTCAATTCACCTTTTACCAAGACTTCGTCTTTTGATTTTGGCGTGATGCTAGTTAATTTGAAAGTTGATGTTGGAAACTTTGTAACATCAAAAAAATCAGGGCCGGCAAGGTGGCCAACAAGTTTCTTTTGGTATTCAGCGCTGTCTTTCAAGTCTTCATTGGAAATTGTCGCCATATCCACCGTGAAAACACCGGCAGTTAATTGGCCTTTTTTATCAACTTGCACTTCGCCATCTTTAATTGAGATCGCGCCGTTGTGTGAGCTTCCTGTTTTCTTGAAACCTTTCCAGCCTACTGAACTTGCTTTTGTATCCAGTTTGTAGGTGTCAGCATGAGCTGTTGTTGCAATGACAAGGACAAGGGCCGCGAAAATTGATTTGATCATTTGATCTCCTTTAAGAAGTGTAAACAATGTTGTCTGCCAACAAAGACTATGCACGGACCGGGGAGAGATCAACCAGAGTGATAAAAATTAAACTTTGATCGAACTAAGGGAGGACATGCTTCACAAATTTGAAGGCCCAAAGTCCAGAGAGTTTTTCCCGAATGGTACGGTGCTATGGGGGGCTCATTGAAAGCTCAACTTGTCGAAAGGCAGTTGCTCCCGTAGGATACGACAATGATGAAACTTAGATTCTTTTTCTCTCTGACCTCCCTCTTGGTGACGCAACAGGTTTTCGCGATGGATCTACCTTTCGATAATATGAACGGATTCCCATCCAATAAAATTAAGATCGACTATTCGGGATGGACAGAACCTGTTGAGCCGATGAACTTCAATCGTGCGGGTGTCCAGATTCCCCTGTATTTTTCAGAAACAGACACCTTGAGAATGTCCGTCAAGGGAAGTCATCTATCTGTTCCCAAAGGCGTTCATATTCCTGGAAGTGATTTGATTGAAGTTCCAGAGTCGCTTTCGTCACTTGAAGCCGGCTTGCAATATACCAAAAAGCTTGAAGGGGAGAAGACTCTGGGCGCGGGATTCAGTTATGGTTCTGCCAGTGACAGTTTGTTTGCGTCAAAGGACTCTATCGCGGTCAGTGCGAACGTGTTTTACAGTTTGCCGTCGGAGAAAAACGATCGTTGGATTTGGGCGTTGTTCTATTCAAATAACAGCCCGGTTTTTAGAGGTCCGGTTCCTTCGGTGGCCTACTTCTTCAAAAGAGATAAAATCATGGGGGCCGTCGGTATTCCCTTCGTCTTTCTGCGATGGACACCGTCCGAGGAGCCATGGGCTTTCACGTTCTTTGATCTGGGAACCATTGTAAAAACCGAATTGTCCTATGGTCCTCCAGTCGCTCAGGCGATGGTTGGCTTTGATTGGAATCAACAGACTTGGCTTCGATACGATGTTAAAAATTCCGACAACAAACTTTACTTCGATGAAAAGAAAGTTTTTGTGGGCACACGATTCCTTCTTGCCAAGTTGGTTTTCACTGAACTGCAAGTGGGCCAGGCTTTTGATCGTTCTTTCTATGAAGGACAGGGGCTAGGTCGTAAGGAGACGGGGACAGCATATATTCCTAGCTCCTGGTTTGCAGCTTGGTCTGCAAAAATTCAGTTTTAGATTAGTGCTTTTCGTCCTCTTCAAAGTAGCCAGTGCCCAATAGGTGGAAGAGGTAGTCACCCTTACTAGTGTTTACGCTCACTTCCCCAGTGTAGTCACCTTCAGCGGTAGGTTCAAAGATCACAAAGATATGACAGGTTTTGCCGGCGGCTAGGGTGGCAGGGCAGTTGTGGGCGATTGCGAACATATCAGAACCGGTCAAGGCAATATCTAATGTCAGGTCTTCATTTCCTGCAACCACATCAATATCGTCGTAGTCATAATAGCCCACAGCAAGTTCGCCAAAATCAATCGTTCCTTGAGTGGCATCCATGGGTAATACAAAATCACTTTTCGCAAAAGTACTTTGCGAGAATAGAGAGAGTGCGCCTGTCATCAAAAGAGCCGCCAATGCTTTCATAAAAACCTCCAAATTGTGAGTAAGTTTTTAATTGTGTGGTTGAAATCATTCTGTTCCCTAGTGCCCTTGCAGGCTAGTGCAGAGGAAGAAAAGCATAGTTCAGGATCATGGTAGAGAGGGGTGGATAAGCTCCCCATCTCAGAGTGAGAAGCGTAGATGGGGCGCTCTGAAAAGGCGTCTAGTTTGTGGAGAATTGGTTAAAAAATACACCAATGGTCTCGTGAAGTGATTGCTGACTTTCCCGAAAAGTCAGCATCTCGGTTTTGCAAAGGTTGGCTCGGATGCCAGCTATAACTTCACAGGGAGGCCCGCGCTATGAATTTGAGAACTTAACGGAGACGCAGATGGGAATGAGAATAAATACAAACATTGCAGCCATCAATGCTCAAAGAAATTTGATGGGCACACAAAGAGTCGTTAACGATTCGATGGCAAAGCTTGCTTCAGGAAGTCGCATTAATAAAGCGGCAGACGATGCAGCCGGTCTCGCGATCTCTGAAAGATTGAAAGCGCAAATTCGTTCTTCAAGTCAGGCACAAAGAAATGCCAACGATGGTATTTCTTTGATTCAGACTGCTGAGGGCGGATTGAATGAAATTGGTAATGTCATTGTTCGTCTTCGTGAATTGGGAATCCAAGGGGCCTCTGACACTGTCGGAGAAACTGAAAGAGGAATGCTCAATAAAGAGGTCGTACAATTGAGAGATGAAATTCAACGCATTTCTAAAACCACAACGTGGGGTACGACGAAATTGTTAGATGGCTCCGCGCCGCAATTTGATTTTCAAGTCGGGATTGGCAACAATCCAGAGGCTGACAGAATCTCTTTCGATGCTGGCGCTCACTCTGCAACTTTAGCGGCTTTGGGTTTGGAAGGTCTGGATTTTTCAACCAAAGAAGGTTCACGTGAAGCCTTGGCGAAACTTGATGATGCGCAAACGCATGTCAACGGAACCAGAGCTGTCATGGGAGCTTTGCAAAATCGTCTGACTTCGACAGCTGATAATCTCGGCGTGACGCAGGAAAATCTTTCTGCAGCAAACAGTCGAATTCGTGACACAGATATCGCGGCCACATCGAGCGAGATGACCCGCAACAATATCTTGATGCAAGCAGCGACCTCGGTGCTTTCTCAAGCGAATCAATCAAATCAATTAGCACTCAAGCTGATCGGCTAGTGCGACTTTATCAAGCCACTCTCTCTCCGCAGGGAGTGGCTTGTAATCTGTTTTTTATCAAATTATTTCTTGTGATGTAGCAGCCGAAGCTGCTTTGCCAAGCCTCTGAATTCAAAGACAGCTAACCTTGGGATAACGTTTCTCAAGGAGTTCGCATGAAAGTCATCGGCTACTTCGAACCTCAAGATTCCAGCAAAAATAGTTCTCTCATTCTTTCTGAGCTTTCTGAGCCCACACCAGGTCCAAATGATATCTTGGTGCGAGTCAAAGCAGTCTCTGTAAATCCGGTGGACCTAAAAGTTCGGAAAAATTCGAAACCAAACAATGGTGAGCTCAAAATTCTGGGTTGGGACGCTTCTGGCATCGTAGAAAAACTTGGTAGCAAGGTGGAAAAATTTAAAGTGGGTGATGAGGTTTACTATGCAGGCAGTATCAACCGTCCAGGCTCGAACAGCGAATTGCAATTGGTAGATGAGAGAATCACAGCCTTGAAACCAAGAAAGCTCAGCTATGAAGAAGCCGCGGCCCTACCACTCACGACAATCACAGCCTACGAAACCTTATTTGAGAGATTGAATGTCCTGGTCAACGAACCAGCGAGCATCCTTATTTTTGGCGGAGCCGGGGGAGTCGGTTCGATGGCGATCCAACTTGCAAAAAAGCTCACCCATCTGCAAGTCATTGCCACTGCTTCAAGACCTGATTCCACAGAGTGGTGTAAAAAACTTGGTGCCGATTTGGTTGTAGACCATAACCGAGACATCCACGCCCAGTTAAGATCCAGGGGCATAGACGAAGTGAAGTATATTTTTAGCGTTACGCACACGGAACAGCACAAGGCCAGCATGGAAGCCCTGATAGCACCCCAGGGCCATATCTGCTTCATCGACAACCCGGAAACCTTCGACGTCATTCCCTTCAAAAGAAAAAGCGTCGGGATCCATTTGGAATCCATGTTCACCAGATCCTTGTTCGAGACCGCAGATATGCAAGAACAAGGAAACTTACTTGCAAGGGTGGCAGACCTCATAGATACAGGAAAGATTCAAACCACCATCAACCACATCTTCGAAGGCTTCACTCCGAAGAACTTCGAGCGAGCCCACGAAATGTTAGAATCCGAAAAAACAGTAGGAAAAATAGTAATCAAATTTTAATTAACGGTTTGAGGCCCACAAGCCTCGTCCAAGGACACTTGATCTTTCTTAGGGTTGAAGACTCTGCCAAGGCGACCGGTGATACCACCAGTGCCTTTGCGTTCAAGCTGGCAAGCTCCCACAAGTGCGAAGCGCTCTTCAAGCATGATGCGATTCAAGCTAACGCGAAGAGTGTCAAGATTCGCCTGCGCCTTCACTTTGTTCGTCAGTGCTGTTGTCAAAGAATTGGCGGCAGAAAGAACATGCAGAAGATCTGTTAAGCCCGCTCTGAATTTTTCAACTTCACCTTGATAAACCAATTCAAGGCTGGTCTCAGCTTGTTGTGCGAGCTTGATTTGTTTTTGCGCTTCGGCCAAGGAACCCAAAGTTGATTCAATCAATTGCGCTTGATCGAAAGTCAGCTGGGTTTTCTGCAATTTCAATTCATCGATATTATAATCAGTGAGTTTCAAAGCAGGGAAGTAGCCAAAGCCAAGGTTCACAGAACCTGTTTGTGTGATGGATCCAAAGGCAGAGCCACGGCCGCTGCGAGAAGCACCTAAAGAGCTTCCGGTCAGGAAGCTGAAACCTTTGCTCCACTTCGCCGTGTTTGCAGCGGAAATCATAGAGTTCATTTGTTTGATTTCTGGCGCCTTGGCTGTCGCACGATCCAAAAGAACTTGGGCTGGCAGCAGTTCACTTGGAGATGGTGTCAGATGAACTTTATCAAAGACGATTTCCTGTGCCAGGGGGAGTGCCAGCATTTCGCGAATCGCTGATTTCTCACGTTGAAGCAGATCATCAATTTGTGAAACTTGAATAGATGAAAGCTGTGTCTGCGCCTGCGCCTGCAAAAGATCAGATTGTTGCATCATGCCCGCATCAACAGCCAGAGCGATCAGCTCTTCGATCTCACGGTGGTTCAAGTATTGCTTGTAAAGAACTTCGCGAAGCTCCATATCGCCGACAACTGTGGCATAAACTGAATATGCAGAAGAGTAGGTGTTGAGTTGGGCGATGTAATAGGAAGTCGCTTGCGCGTTCAGCAGATGCTGACTTTCTTTCAGGTCAAACCAGTTGCTTGGCATAAGGAACGGCAACAGCATGGAAACTGTTGTCAGCGCAAAGCTAGGTCCGCTGGAGATCACCGAACCCAAATTGATAGATGGCAAAAGTTGGGCTCGGCTTAAGTTCACCTGCTCTTTGGCTTGATAAACCTTATTCAGCTGAAGCATCAAAGAGATGTTTTGTTCAAGCAACAAAGTCTTCAAAGAATCGGGGTTGATTTTAACAACCGCTGGTTGTTTGATCGGTGCTGCAAATGTTGCTGAGAATGAGAAAATCACCAGACCCATGGCAAAGACGCCCACGGAAAGTTGTCGTTTGATGAGTGCCCATTTCATGCAGATTCCCCCTCTGAGAAGATGAGAATTATTCCCCTCTGACAGGCTTGTCAAACCCTTGTTTTTAAAGAGAATCTTCGTAGCCCTAAGGGACTTCACATTTGATCAAATTTTGACCTAGGTATGCTCGTTTCATTGAGAGCCATATGAGTTCCAAAGGTTTAATCCTCATGTGGAGAGTGCTAAAGTAGAGTCATTCAAAGTCGATTTCTAGGAGTTGTACGTTGATGGATCAGAAGTCGTTCGGCTATACGCTGAGTCATAAAAACAAGATGCTCGTGGTCACTTTTACGGGCGAGTTGAGTTCGGTGGTGCTTCCTGGATTAGAGGCCTGTCGTTCGGAAATCCAATCAAAAGAAGATGTCAGGTGTGTCGTCTTTTATTTTCAACAAGTGGGCTTCGTTTCACCGGAGGCCATCCCAGTTCTTGCGCAAATGCAAAGAGAGATACGTTCCCGCGGTCTGGAGCTTCGCCTGTGCTCCCTGAAAGAGAGCATCAAAGACAAGCTGGTTCGAATGGGGGTTGTTCGCGGCATGGAAGTGACCGAAGACTTACGTGCAGCCTTGATTTCTTTTGGCAAAGTTGCCTAGTAAACATGTCGGCAGTCATATTTTGTCAGGGAAAAAAAGCGATATAATAAGAGCAAGTTATGACTAGGAGCTCTTATGAAAATCGTCAAAAATATTGGTAACACGGAAAGAGTCATTCGGATTGTTGCGGGCCTGGTTTTTATCGCCCTCGCTTTTGTAGGGCCGGCAAATCCCTGGTTTCTTTTGGGGTTGATCCCTGTTGCAACTGGAGTGATTGATTGGTGCCCGATTTATCAAGCGCTGGGAATCAATACCAAAAATAAAAATAAACCGTCTCACCCGTAGTTAGTGAGGCGGAATGAAGGAAGAGGCACAGTCTCTCAAGGCTCTCAAAGAATGGATTCGGAAACTGGGGCCTGGGTTGATAACCGGGGCGGCAGATGATGACCCCAGCGGTATTGCCACTTATTCCCAAGCAGGGGCGCAATTTGGCCTGAACATGCTTTGGACTGTGCTCTTTACCTATCCGTTGATGGTCGGTATTCAAATAGTGAGTGCGCGAATTGGGCGTGTAAGTCGGCGGGGACTGGCTGCGAATATCCGAAGACATTACCCCCGCTCATTGTTGCACTTCATTGTGGGCCTTCTGTTAGTCGCAAACACAATCAACATCGCGGCTGATATTTCTGCGATGGGTGATGCGATGGTCTTAATGCTGGGGGGCTCGGGGCAGCTTTATGCCTTGTTGTTTGGCCTGGTCTCACTCTTGCTGCAAGTCTTTATTCCTTATCATGTCTACGTCTTCTTTTTGAAATGGCTGACTTTGTCGTTGCTGGCTTACTTTGCCACGGCCATGGTGATCCAGGTTCCCTGGGTTGAAGTATTTAAAAGTACATTATTGCCCGAAGTCACCTGGCGCTCCGAGTACCTCACCACCGTTGTCGCCGTTTTTGGAACAACCATCAGTCCATATTTGTTTTTCTGGCAAGCTTCCCAGGAAGTCGAAGAAGAAAAGAAGGATCCATCAGCCCATGCTTTACGGAGGCATCCCGATGAGGCTCAGGCGGCTTTGCAAAGGATTAAAGTAGATACCTATGTGGGGATGGGCTTTTCGAATCTCGTCGCATTTTTTATTGTTTTGACGACGGCATTGACCCTTCATCTACATGGAGCTGGAGAGATTCAAACTTCGGCTCAAGCCGCAATAGCGCTGCGCCCACTGGCTGGAGATTTTGCCTTTGTACTTTTCAGTCTAGGCATTATCGGAACAGGTTTACTTGCAATTCCAGTATTGGCGGGTTCGGCCGCCTATGCCGTTGCTGAAGCCTTTCGGTGGAAGAGTGGTCTTGAGTTGAAACCCTATATGGCTAAAAAGTTTTATGGAATTATCGCTCTCTCAACTCTGGTTGGTGTGGCTTTAGGCTTTACTGAAATCAATCCATTGAAGGCGCTTTATTGGAGTGCCGTTTTGAATGGAATTATATCTGTTCCCATTATGATAGTGATGATGCTCATGGCTGTGCGCAAAGACATTATGGGTGAGTTTGTCATCAGAAGGAAGTTATGTGTTTTGGGGTGGGGGGCAGTTGTGGTGATGGTCTTTGCCGTTGGCGCTATGTTTTGGACTCTTTGAGTAAATCTTTTGTTGTCTATGTTGTCAGACGTTATGAAGTCGACGATGATTTAAGAGCATACAATTTTTAAGGTGGGTGTACGTATGAACTATAGCTTTAAGAAGTTTCAACCTGTGAGTTTGCGCGTCTGGCATTGGTTCAATGCTCTTGTGATCTTAGGTTTGTTAGCCACAGTGTTTCTTCGAAAAACCTTTTTAAGTTGGCGAGCTAATGCGGCTCTCATTGAAAATCGAATTCAAGAGGCTGGAGGCACCATTGAAGTAGATGTTGCCAAGAAGATTGCGCAAACAATGCGCGATCAAATGTGGGATTGGCATTACATCTTAGGCTATGCGATGGGTGCTTTTCTGTTGATACGGGTTCTGATTGGTATCTTTGTTAAAAAAGAATGCCCGGCAACCCATGCCGCCAAAAGTGCATTGAGTCTGGCGCAAGTTCCTCCCGAAACTAAAATAAAAGCGATTCACTACACTCTGGTAAAGTCTGGATATGCACTGTTTTATCTAGTGAGTCTGTTCATGGTGCTTTCAGGGTTGGCCATGCATTTCGAAGAAGCTTTGCATGTCAGTGAAGGCTTGGAAGACGTGTTGAAGGAAACCCATGAGCTTCTTATGTGGTTCTTCGTTGTTTTTGTCGTCGGTCATATCTTGGGAGTGGTGATCGCCGAATTGCGCGGCGATCAAGGTTTGGTTTCTGATATGATTAACGGTGGAAAAAAAGATTAGTGGCAAAGAGGGAAGGACTTGATTGCCTTCTGAATCTTAGCATATTTCTTTGAGCGTGCTTGAGGACGAAGAACATCCCAGTAGGACTTGCGGCTGAACAAGTTCTCTCCACGCTCAAGCTGTGAATTCAGCATTGAAATGGCACAGCGGAAGGTTCCCGCCGGAGTATTGCCATCTCCCTTTTTGCAGTTGGGTGCATAAGCTTGTTCTTTACCGCGGTGAAGCTGCAAGAGACCAATCAAAGAGCCATTGGGACCTTTGGCCTTGCTGTCTTTATCGCAGGTGCTTTCATAGAAGGCCATCGCATTGAAGATAAGCACCCAAACGTTTTGACGACCTTCCAATTTCAAACTTTTATATCCTGGGCACAAACGAAGAAGATCGTCAGATCCTCTTAAAAGGGCTTCAGCTTCGTTGCTTTTAAGCTCTTTCATAATCATGGTAGCCCATTTTCCAAACTCGTCGTCGTAAGTGAAGTTTTCGCAGGCATCGCCCCAGTTCATCTTTTCGCTAATGGCAGAGATTTGCTCAGCCGTGGCTTGGGCCGTCAGGGTATTACGAAGATCACGGGCGCTTTTCTCAGTCTTATTTTCTTGGGTAGAGCAGTTGAGGCAGGGGGCTGTTGCTTCAAATTGAACAGAACGCACACTGCCATCAGTGACAAGGCTTCTGTTGTTAGCCTGAGTGCCAAAAGGCAATAGGCAGACTATAGCGATGAGGAGGTGTTTGAAAGTTCGCATCATATTGAATCTAAAGCAGGAATGATGCCGTCCCAAAGTGCGATAAAATTTGTTTTAACTAAATAGACTGTCTAGAAAATAGACAGGGGCGACTTTATGTCACCCCTGCAACGAAATTCAAAATATTTTGTTCCCTGATGATTCAGGAATCGCCTAGTCGCGGAAGCGACGGGAAGCGCTAGCTCCACCAGGACGCACGCGTTTGATACCGCTGTGTTCGCCAGGACGGCCACCACGGTCGCTGCGCTCTGAACGCTCGCCATTGAATTCACGGCGAGGTGGGCGAGAATCGCCTCCAGCAGCATCGTCACGTCTGCGGAAACCGCGAGGTGCCGGTGCTTCGTTGAAATCCGCGCGAGGAGCGCGAGCTTCCGGACGGCTTTCAGTACGGGCTGGACGTGAATCACCATCATCACTGCGGAAAGAACGACGAGGAGCTTCTGAAGAAGCGCTACGATCCGGGCTGTATCCTGAAGCGCGTTCCGCGCTATAACCACCGCGATCATTGCGTGGAGTGTAGCCACCACGATCTGAAGAAGAACGATCAGGGCTGTATCCTGAACCGCGTTCCGCGCTATAACCACCACGGTCACCGCGATCAGAAGAAGAGCGATCCGGGCTATAGCCGCCACGGTCAGAACGGTAACCACCGCCACGACCACCGCGGAATCCACCACGGCCACCGCCATCACGATCACCACGGCTGCTAGTGAAGCGGTTGTCGTTAGGATCACGAGGAAGAAGCTCACGAGGAACACGGTCACCCATGTAGTCGAGCATCAAGTCTTTTTTAACGAAAACTTTAGGGAAGTAAGCTGCGATGAAACGAGCCAGCAAGTCTTCTTTAGTGAAGCCAGAAAGATCTGTATCGCCAGCAGTGATCAACACGCGAATCAAATCATTCGCAAGGTTCAATGCAACGTCATCTTCTTTCATTGTGCTGACTTTGTCCAAAACGTCTTTGATCTTAAGACCAGCAACTTCGTCCGCTGAAGGAATCACACCTTTAACCATCACAGCCTTGGTAGATTGCATCACTCGGCGAAGAAGATTCAATTGCTCTGGATTGACCAAAGTAATCGCTGTTCCGCTTTGACCATTACGGCCGGTACGACCGATACGGTGAACATAAGACTCCACATCCCAAGGAAGAGAGTGATTGATGACGTGAGTAAGGTCTTTGATGTCCAAACCACGAGCGGCCACGTCAGTCGCAACAACGACTTTGATTTGGCGTTGTTTGAATTTCTTCAAAGTCGCTTCGCGTTCCTGTTGGTTTTTATCACCGTGAAGTGAATCCGCCGGGAATCCACGTTGAGTCAGCAAGTCTTCAAGTTCAGCCACTTCCATCTTAGTTTGACAGAAGATGATACCGTAGAACTCAGGCAATGTTTGCAAGAGACGGCTGATAACTTCCATTTTACCGGAATTTTTAACCGTGTAGTAAACTTGCTCAATAGTTGAAGCCGTTGAACCGACTTTGTTGGCTTGAACCATTTCTGGTTTTTCCAAATACTTTTCAGAAAGTCTTTTTACTTCGCCGCTCATAGTGGCAGAGAAGAGCCAAGTGCGGCATGCCGCTCTTTCAGATTTAGAATCATCAGAATGTGTAGCAGAAAGAATGAAATCAAGAGAGTCTTTAAAGCCCATAGAGAGCATTTCATCAGCTTCGTCCAAAACCACAGTTTGAACACTTTGAAGCTTGATCATTTTTTGCTCAAGGAAATCGACCAAACGGCCTGGCGTAGCCACCACAATGTGGGCACCACGTTTTACACCGTCAAGTTGTGTGCGATAGCTTGCGCCACCGTAGATTGTAACGACGCGAAGACCTTTTTTCTTGCCCAATAAGGCAAGTTGTTCAGCCACTTGAAGGGCCAATTCGCGTGTAGGACTTAGAACCAAGGCTTGAGTGTCTTTGATAGTCGTGTCGATGTTCTCGACCAGTGGAATACCAAAGGCAGCTGTTTTGCCTGTTCCTGTAGAAGCAAGACCAATGAAGTCATTAGCTCCAGCTAAAAGAATCGGAAGCGCTTGTTGTTGAATGGGCGTTGGTGTCGAGTAGCCCATGTCTTTCATCGCTTCCATGATTGGAGCGCTAAGACCAAAGCTTTCGAAACTATCAACAGTAGTTAATGGAGGAGTCATGAATACCTTTCAGAAAATAGTGCTCGCAAGATAAACGATTACAAAAGTAAAAGCCCGTACTATTTTGCTTGTGCCCCAATAATGAACTATTTGCCAAAAGCTACAAAAGTTAAACACTTACTAGCCCCAGACGAAGGGGGCATCCAAGTGGTTCCACTCTGAAACTAAGCTCACTTTCCTGGCGCAAATGTGGGTTAAGAAGAGTTCGTCCAGATCTGTGATCGTCGATAAAATTGAAGATCGCGAAGTGCTTAATAATAGGGCACAATATTTAAAAATATTCCGCGCATCTGGAGCAGATTCGAGCTATATAAGGGACCTATGATTCACTTATCAAATATCACTAAGCAGCAGGGTAATAAAATTCTTTATCGCAACGGTTCTTTCCAGATCAACACTGGAGAGAAGATCGGCCTGGTTGGGCCAAACGGCGCGGGAAAGACGACAATCTTCCGTATCATCACGGGCGAAGAGGGCATCGACGGCGGGACGGTTTCTAAATCAGATCGCACAGTTATTGGCTATTTCTCGCAAAATATCGAAGAAATGAAGGGGCGCTCAGCTCTTGAAGAAGTGAAATCAGCTGTCGGCAATATTGGTGATATGGCAGCACGCATGCAGGAATACGAAGCAAAGCTTTGTGATCCTGATTTGGATCCTGATGAGATGACGAAGATCCTTGAGGTCTACGGAGAACTCCAAGCCGATTTCGAACGCCTTGGCGGTTATGATCTTGAATCGCGCGCTGCGGAAATTTTGACGGGTCTTGGCATCGGTCCTGAAGACTATCATCGTCCTACGGAGAGCTTCTCGGGTGGTTGGAAGATGCGTATCGCTCTTTCTAAAATCCTGGTTTTGAATCCTGAAGTTTTGTTGATGGACGAGCCAACGAATCACTTGGACGTGGAATCGATCATTTGGCTTGAAGAGTGGTTGTCCAACTTTAAGGGCGCCATCCTGATGACAAGCCATGACCGTGAATTCATGAATCGCATTGTTTCGAAAATCGTTGAGATCGCTAATAAGACCATCACGGTTTACGGCGGCAACTACGATTTCTATGAAAAAGAGCGCGATATCCGTAAAGAGCAATTGATTGCAGCAGCGAAGCGCCAAGACGATATGCTGGCCAAAGAAGAAGAGTTTATCGCTCGATTTGCGGCTCGGGCCTCGCATGCAGCGCAAGTGCAATCGCGTGTAAAGAAGCTTGAAAAAATTGACCGTATTGAAATTCCTGATGAAGAAGCAGATATCAAATTCGTTTGGCCGGTTCCTCCACGTGGCGGGGAAGAGGTTGTCCGTTTCGAAGGTCTTTCTAAAGTTTGGAAGAGTGACGATAAAGAAAAATTGGTATTCCGTGGCGCTAATGCCCTGGTAAAACGCCTGGATCGTATTGCGGTCGTGGGCGTGAATGGTGCTGGTAAATCGACGCTGTTGAAAATTATCGCCGGAGATGCAGAAGCCACTGAAGGTAAAATTGCTTTGGGTGCCTCGATCAACGTGGGCTACTTCTCGCAAAACTCTTTGGATGTCTTAGATCCTAAGATGACCATTATCGACGAAGTTCACTCGCGCATGCCGACGGCGGGTTTGGGAACTGTGCGCAGTTTGCTGGGGGCCTTTAAATTCTCAGGCGACGATGCAGATAAAAAGATCTCGATCTTGTCGGGTGGTGAGAAATCGCGTGTGGTTCTTGCCACGATTCTTGCGCAGCCGGTGAATCTTTTGATTCTGGATGAGCCGACGAATCACTTGGATATTAAATCTCGTGAAGTCTTGCTCGATGCAATCAAAGAGTTCCCAGGAACTGTTATGATCGTATCGCATGACCGTCACTTCTTGCGCGCAGTGACCACCCGAGTGTTTGAAGTGGATAAAAATCAACTTCGTATCTATGAGGGTGATTACGACTACTACACTCATAAAAAGCATCAGGAAGCGAATTCCTAAAGAATGAATTCGGGGATCAACTTAAAGGACTTTAAAATTCCGCTGGGGAAGTTAGCCCCGGTGGAAAAGTTTCGCACCCGTCAAGGAGACACCCTTTCCTATCGTTCATATCCTGCATGGTCCGAGGATCTGGTGATTCTTTATCACGGTGCGGGCAGTGACAGCCGTTATATGTGTGCTTTGGCGGCCGCTATTGCGGGTCAGGGAATTGCCAGTGTCATCACTCCTGATTTTCGCTGCCACGGTGTAAGCCTTGGGAACAGTGACAAAATATCCAAAAACCAGCTTGAAATAGATCTGGAAGAACTTTTAATCCATATAAAAATGCAGAAGGCGGTTTCACGCATAACCTTAGCCGGCCACTCGATGGGTGGAGGCTTTGCTTTGCGGATTGCCGTCTCAGATCTGCGCAAGCAGTTCTCTAAGTTCATCGCATTGGCTCCTCATCTGCCACTGCATTTGAATGCCAATCAGCCAAACTTTGGTGGTTGGATCAGTGTTGATTCCGATGGAAGCTTCACGGTGAACTATCCAGAAGTGATGCGCACAGGGCATGAAAAATTGCACTACAGCGCAGAGTACTTAAGGGCAGTGCATGCTGCCGATGACCTCGTTGAAAAGCTTCAAGAGTTAAAACCTTCGCTGACTGTCGTGACGGGGGCTTTGGATGAAGTGGTTGTGGCGGAGAAGCAAAGAGAGATTTTCGCTCAGACCTCAGCAAATGTTCTAATAGTTGAGAACCTCAATCACCTCACGATTGTTTCAAAAGTAGACAATTATCTAAACATTTTCGCATAGAGCATTTTGGAAGAGCCAGGAAGCAATTCCAGCGAATCCAGAGTTATATATTTTTTGATTAAGAACAAATAACTCATTAAGTAGCCCAAAGTCCTGCCGATAAGTTCTACGAATATAACCAATATCTTGAACGTAGGCGGGGTTATGTATTCGGAATTGGGAGAGTTCGCTCTCCGGCAGATCGTGTCGTCCTTAGTGGTTGTTGGACCCTTGTTGATCATTATCGCGGGATTCAACTTCGTCTTTAACCAAAGCAGAAAACTTGTGATGATTTATTTTGTCTCGGGGCTGGTGCTGACCGCCGTGGGCGCAATTAATCTTTATCGTCAATTCTCTGCGCGTGGAGGGGATGATCCTAGCTATCAGTCTTCTCCCTTGGCGCCGGATGGCGCCAGAGAGGGAAAGCACGAAGGCTCTAACCTTGACCAGGGCTAGTGAGTTTTAATCTCAGTCCACAGCTCTTCCCAAAGTTTGTTCTTGTCTCCCAAGTCATGAATAGCTTCGAGTTTCTTCATGACTTTGGCTTCCGGAAAGAGACTTTTATTGGCTTGCAGATCCTGAGGCAGTTTTTCTTGAGTGCCCTTAAGAACCGGGCCACCACGAATGACTTGAACCTTGTTAAGGTCGGCTTCCTGACTGATGAGGAAGTTCACAAGCTTGTGAGCCGCCTCAGGGTGCTTTGAGCCTCTGATGATCACCAGATTGTCGATGGCAATCGTGCCACCTTCTTCAGGAATGAAGTACTCGATATCTTTATTCTGCATTGCCGCTTGAAGAGCATCTGATGAGTAAGCTTGAGCTGCGACCACTTCTTTGTTTTTCAAAATATCAACAGTGTCTGATGTAAACATCTTCACGTTCTTTTTGGCCCCCAGAAGTGTGGCTTTGGCCTTCGCTAATTCAGCCGGATTGGTGCTGTTCACGCTGGCGCCGTTAGCAATCATGGCTGAGCCAATGGTTTCTCTGACATCATCGAGCAGGGCGAATTTTCCCTTGAGGTCGGAATTATTGTATAACTCTTTCCACGACTTAAGAGAGCCCTTGTAGAGGCTGCGATTCACAGCGATTCCCATCGTCGTCCATGTATAGGGTAATGAAAACTTATTTTCCTTGTCATAGCTTTGTGCCAAGAACTGCGGTGAGAGCAGAGCTTTATTGGGAATAAGTTCAGCTTTCAAAGGCTCTAATAAATTCATTTTGATCATGATATCGACCATGTAATCAGAGGGTACGGCGACATCAATGCCGGAAGATCCCATCTGTACTTTCGCCAGCAGCTCTTCACTGGAAGAGTAATTGGAGATGTTGAGTTTGAGCCCTGTTTCTTTCTCGAACTTTGCTTGCATTTCCGGCGACAGATAGTTGCCCCAGATTGACAAGTTCACAACTTGTTCTTCTTTGGGTGCTGTGGCTGTGTTCTCGCTGGTTTTCTTTGTGCAAGCTGCGAAAAGCAATGTGCAGGCAAAGAGGGACATCAATATTCTCGACATTTTTTCATTTCCTTCTTATTGTTAAGGCATGCTTGAACTTCTAAATATCGGCAAAAGTTTTTCGAGTCAAACAGCCTTAAAGGCTGTGAATCTTTCTATTGGCGAAGGGGAGTTCTTTTCGCTCCTGGGGCCCAGTGGCTGTGGAAAGACAACACTTTTGCGTATTATCGCCGGCTTGGAGTCGGCGACAGAAGGCAGGATCGTTCTAAATGGCGAGCGTGTGGATCAGCTGAGTGCCGCGCAAAGACCTTTCAATATGGTTTTTCAAAAGTATGCCCTGTTCCCACATCTTACTGTGGAAGAGAACATTGCTTATGGCCTCAAACTCAAGAAATTGTCCAAGAACGAAATTGAAGGACGGATTGCTGAAGTCCTGGCTCTGGTTGAAATGTCTGAATTTCGTGATCGCCGCCCTGAGACCTTGTCGGGCGGGCAGGCCCAGCGCATAGCCATTGCACGCGCATTGGTGAATCGTCCTAAAGTTTTGCTTTTGGATGAGCCACTGTCTGCCTTGGATCAAAAACTGCGCGAACATATGCAAAAAGAACTGCGCGCTTTACAACAAAAGTTGGGTCTGACCTTTATTTATGTGACCCACGATCAGGAAGAGGCCTTGGCGCTTTCAGATCGGATTGGGATTATGAATAAGGGCGAGTTGGTGCAGGTCAATTCTCCGCGTGAGATCTATGAAAATCCAGAGACCATTTTTGCGTCCCAGTTTTTGGGGACAACGAGTTTGTTGCAAGGGGAGTTGGTCGAAATCAGTCAAGATCTGGCGACAGTTCGGCTGAGTGATGGCAGTTTGGTACGGGGACGATTTAATATCCCTTCCGAACAAATTCGCCTGGGGATGAGCTTGGATACCTATGTTCGTAAAGCAATGGTTTTTAATCGTCTGGATTCACAAATTCATGATGCTCAGGTTTTGGATTTAAAGATCGATTCTAAAACTTTGGAAAATCGCGACTAATGAAATCGCATGGGCCTCTTTCCGAAAGCCACTCCAGAATCTCGTTGGCCTTTCCTACTTTGTTGTGGTTCGGTTTTTTTATTTTAGTACCTCTATTAATTGTGGCGGCGGTGAGCCTTGCCACTCGCGGTACTTATGGCGGAATCGAGTGGACGTGGACCGTGGAGAACTACAGTCGCGCCTTCTCGTTGTCTTATCTTGGAATTCTTTTTGAAAGTTTGAAGTTGGCCTTTCTGACCACATTAAGCTGTGCCGTTTTGGGAATTCTTATGTCGTGGGCGATGAGTGCGGCCCCGGCGAGCCATCGGCATTTTTATGTTTGTGCTGTGGCCTTGCCCTTTCTTACGAACTTAGTCATTCGCATTTATGCTCTTCGTGTGTTTGTGGGCTACGAAGGACCATTGCAAGTTGTGTTAACAAGCCTTGGGGTGAGTTTTGACCCTTTTGTATTAAGCCAGAATAAATTCTTGGTGTTTTATGGAATGGTGACAACCTATTTGCCTTTCATGGTGCTGCCTTTATACGGTGCCTTTGAGAAATTTGATTTCTCATTGGTCGAAGCGGCGCAGGATTTGGGTGCGGGGCCCTGGAAGATTTTGGTCTCTGTGATTTTGCCGAATTTGCGCAAAGCTTTGACCAGTGGGGCCCTTCTGGTTTTTATTCCCTCCTTGGGGGAGTATGTGATCCCGGATCTTTTGGGCGGCGCAAAGAATATGCTTTATGGAAATCTGATCACAGAGGAATTTTTGAAATCTCGCAATTGGCCTTTGGGATCCGCATTGTCGGTGTTGATGATTTCCCTGCTGTTGATGATTGTTTTTATTTATTACCGAAAGAACGGAGCCAAGCATGGCGCATGAACGTTCTCGGCCAGCGGCACCCTTATCTGCGAAGATTTTGTTGTGGGTTGTGCTTGCTCTTCTTTATCTGCCGATAGCAGTGATGTTAATGGGATCGTTCTTAGAAGTGAAAGAAGGACAGGTCTCTGCGACTTTGCATTGGTTTGTTGAGGTATTCGCGGACGATAATCTGATGGGAGCCTTAAAAAACAGCCTCCTCGTGGGTTTGTTCTCCAGTGTGCTTTCAACCCTGTTGGGAACAGCCGCCGCGGTGGGACTTTATCGCAGCAGTTCTCGTTTGCGTGGAGTGATGGAAGGGCTGTCGATGGTCTCCTTAATCTTCCCGGAAATTGTTTTTGCTCTTTCTTTGCTTTCCTGGTTTTTCGTTTTGAAAATGGAAATGGGTTTGCAGACGGTGATTATTGCCCATGTGAGTTTTTCGCTTTCTTATGTGATGATGACGGTGAACTCTCGCCTGGTGACCTTGGATTCTTCGTTGGAAGATGCAGCAAGGGATTTAGGGGCGGGTGAGTGGACGGTCTTACGAACCGTGATTTTGCCGCTTCTGAAGCCAGCCATTGTAGGTGGTTTTATCTTGAGCTTTTTGCTGTCCTTCGATGATTTTTTGATCACCTACTTTGTAAACGGTGTGGGGCAGGATACCTTGCCAGTGAAACTCTATACGGCGATGAAGATGGGGGTTAGTCCCAAGCTGAATGCCTTATCCAGCCTGATGTTTTTAATGACTTTGTTCGTGTTGATTTTCCTCTTCCGTTCGCCTTCTTTCTATGTTCTCTTTGGAGAAAGCAAGAAAAGCAGGGACGGGAATGGATCCAAAGAAAAAGAAAATCTTTAGTTGGGCCCTTTATGACTGGGCGAACAGCACTTATTCAACCACAGTGATGGCGGGATTTTTTCCCGTATTCTTTAAGAGCTTTTGGAGCCAGGGTGCTGATGCCGTGACAACCACCGCTCGCCTGGGAACTGCGATCTCTGTTTCAAGTCTCATTGTCGCGTTACTCAGTCCAACCTTGGGTGTGATCGCCGATCTTCGTGGTTTTAAAAAACTTTTGTGCCTGGTTTTTATGGTTGTTGGTGTTTTTTCTTGTGCATGGATGTCTTTCATTCCAGCCGGAGATTGGTGGAGTGCGATCATTGCCTACGGGATTGCGATGATGGCATTTAATGCCAGCTGTGTTTTCTATGAAGCCCTCTTGCCTTTTGTCGCGGACGTCGGTGATTTGGATTATGCCTCGGCGCTGGGTTATTCATTGGGATATCTGGGCGGCGGGATTTTGTTTTTGATTAATGTGTTGATGTATCTGAATCCTTCATGGTTTGGCTTACGCGATGGTATCCAGGGCGTGCAGGTTTCTTTTCTGAGTGTGGCTTTGTGGTGGTTTGTCTTTTCTTATCCGCTGGCCAAAAATGTCCCAGAGCCCGAGACAGTGATTTCCAAAGACAGCATTTGGAAGTTAACCGCTCAGAGTGTGCGCACTTTGCGGGTGACCTTTAAAGAGCTTTTGCATGAGAAAAATCTACTGACTTATATGGTGGCCTATTGGCTTTATATCGACGGTGTCTATACCGTGATGACGATGGCTGTTGATTTCGGAATGGCGATTGGTTTGGAATCCAAAGACCTGATCGCAGCACTCTTGATCACTCAGTTTATCGGATTCCCTTGCGCCTATTATTTCGGGACCGTGACCAAGCGCTGGGGGACCAAAGGGCCCATTTTGTTTTGTATCGGTATTTACGGTGTGACCGTGATCGCCGCAACTATGATGAGTCAGGCATGGCATTTCTATTTGTTGGCGATGGTCATTGGGATGGTTCAAGGGGGAGTGCAGGCACTCAGTCGAAGCTTGTTTGCGCGAATGGCCCCTAAAGAACAAAGTGGAGAATACTTTGGCTTATTCAATTTGGTCGGCCGCTTTGCTTCGATTTTGGGCCCTTTAGTTGTGGCAGTGGGAGTCACAGTGACGGGCAATTCAAGGCTGGGAATGGTTGGCTTGTTAATTCTGTTTATAAGCGGCGGCTGGCTCTTGGCGAAGGTTAAAGAGCCTCGCGCGGCCTTATAGCTCTTTTTCAGACTCTTCTTTTTGATCTGAAGCCGGATCACTTTTCGGCTTCTCTCCTTGTTCGCGTTGGTCTTCGATGATCTTTTTGGCCTTTTTGCCTGTGATACCCATTAATTCCGGCATGAGGAACGCAATCGCCACAAAGATCATGGTAACGACGACAAAGAAAATACTCATGGCGAGAACAATGTCCAAAGTGGCCTCCAAAGGTGTATCTTTTCTAGTATAGGCTTTCGCAAAAGTGAATGTAAAACTTTGTATTGGACTTTGGGCGCTTAACACGACATAACCCACGGATATGACTTACAATCCGCGCGATAGATACTTCAGAAAAGCAAAAGAAGAGGGCTTTGCGGCCCGCTCTGTTTTCAAGCTCGAAGAGATCGACAAGAAATACAAGATCTTTAGGCCTCATCAAACAGTTCTTGATTTGGGAGCCTCTCCAGGTTCCTGGTCTCAATACGCTTCCAAAATGGTCGGCCCAGGAGGTCGGGTGTTGGGTGTGGATTTGAGCCCTGTGACTGTGAAGCTGGATAATGCAGTATTTATTCAGGCTGATTTGCGTGACTTGAATTTGGAGGACATTTTCAAAGAGCATGGCTTTCAGCCGCCCTTTGATCTGGTGATGTCAGATATGGCCCCTAAAACAACGGGCATTCGCATGACCGATCAGGCGCGCTCCATGGAGCTTTGTGAGTTGGCTTTGGATGTTGCCAGACGTTTCTTGAAGAAGGACGGCCATTTTGTTTGCAAACTCTTCCACAGCGACGACTTCGGTAAACTTCGCGATGAAATCAAAAAAAGTTTTGCAAAATGTGAAGCGGTGAAACCCGATTCGACTCGCAAAATTTCAAAAGAGATCTTCTTGGTAGGGATCAGCAAGAAATGATTGAGATCGTTTTTGAGAATTCTCATTTTGTGGTTTGTGATAAGCCCAGTGGGGTTCTTTCAACGCCCAGTCGTTTTGAGGAAGAGGATGCTCGACTTTGTTTGGGCACCGCTTTGCAAGAACATCTCAAGATTCAAATTTATCCGGTACATCGTTTGGACTATGAAGTATCTGGTCTGGTGATGTATGCAAAAAATCCGGATGCTCATCGCAAAGCCAATGCCTGGTTTGAGATGAAGCAGGTGCAGAAGACCTACCGAGCACTGACGACAAAACAGGACTTCGCGCATATTCCCAGCAACATCACTAATCCTCGAACACCGATTGAGCTCCAACCAGGTTTGAATTTCGAGTGGAAGAGCCGCTTGTTACGGGGAAAGCGCAGAGCCTACGAGCATGCTCAAGGAAAACCCAGCCTCACCTTAGTCACCTATTTGGGTGAGTCCGACAGCAACAACGAACATTATCTACAGTGGGATCTACAGCCGGTTACAGGTCGCTCGCATCAATTGCGCTTCGATTTAAGTCGCCATGGTTTTCCGATTGTGGGCGACGCCCTGTATGGCTCGAAGGTGAGTTGGAAAAGTAACGATTCAATTGCGCTTCGCTCTTACGCGATTGATTTCGCCCAGACTCCTGGAGCAGAGGCTCTAAGTCTGCCTAAGAAGATTGTTATTCCAGCCCTTTAGAGAAGGGCTTCCACTTTTTCAATATGATCGCACTATTCTTTTTGGCCACTTTGTTAAACTTCATGTATGTGAGCACATGGAAAAATGGCCTTGCTTGTATTTCAACGATGGTTCTAAATTAATATTCATGAAGCATAATGATTCTGTAGCCGATCGCAGTCCTGAAATTCGCCCCGAAGTTGGAGAGGTTATGGATTATATCCGTCATATCTTCAAAGCCCTTCGCGTCTCTTCCAGTCAGTTTGAAAAAGATCTCGGTCTGAGTGCCGCGCAGGTTTTTGTGCTGAAGAAGCTCAAAGACGAACCGGGCTTGTCCATCAACGAACTTGCCAATAGAACAGTGACTCATCAAAGCTCGGTCTCTGTGGTTGTGAA
This sequence comes from Bdellovibrio svalbardensis, assembly GCF_029531655.1. Lineage (NCBI taxonomy): Bacteria > Pseudomonadati > Bdellovibrionota > Bdellovibrionia > Bdellovibrionales > Pseudobdellovibrionaceae > Bdellovibrio > Bdellovibrio svalbardensis. The sequence continues at coordinate 329,627 of NZ_JANRMI010000004.1, read as the reverse complement.
AAAACTTGAAGAACAGAAGCTCGTGCAACGATCGACGTCGAAGCAAGACTCCCGCAAGGTGGTGGTGTTTTTGACGGAGGAAGGTGCAGGGAAGTTGGCGAAGATTCCACGGGCTCTTCAGGAAGATATGATTGAGACCTTGCTCAATATGCCAAATGAAAAAACGGTGGCTCTGGCGAAACTCATGAAGGAGTTCGTTCAGAAAGCCGGAATCGTCGACGGTTCAGTAGCTCCCATGTTCGACGAATATAAAAGTTAAATCTCTCGTTTAATTTGTGCGAGATATGTTTTGATGAAGGCGACGCGATGTTCGCCTTCTTTTTTTGCCGTCTCGGTATTCAGGTGCTCAACCAGGTTAAACAACTTGGTGTAAAAGTGATCGATACCAAAGCTCTTGTCATCCAGGTCCCGGCCTGTCGCCCAAGGATCTTGCTCTGAATAAAACGGTCGACTCATAAGCGTCGAAGTGGCAAAGCAACGAGCGATGCCGATGGCTCCAAGGCTGTCTAAGCGATCTGCGTCTTGTACGATCTTTGCTTCAAGAGTATCCGCTTTAATATTGGCGCTGTAGGAATGCGCTTCGATGGCGTGACGGATTTCCTCGAAATACTCTTCAGGATAGTGAACCGAGCGCAGATATTCCAATGCCGCTTCTGCGGAAATGCGTGAGGCGTAAGGACGGCGTGGGTCGCCCTTTGGGATATTTACGAAATCGTGAAAGAACGCCGCGGGCATGACAACCTCCCACTTGGCTTTTTCAGCAAGACATAAGGACTTCGCGGTATGGACCACTCGCAAAATATGCAGGTAATCGTGGGAAGGATCGGAATGAGGATAGATGACGCGAGCTTTGTTGCTGAAAAGCTCAAACCACTTTTTTTCATTGAATTGAGTCTCAGTTGTCATTGGTTCCATCGTCCTATTTTAAGTTACTGAACGCTTTCTCTCACGATAGGGTAGGACATTTTGTCAAAATACGCAGTCAACAACTGGTCAGAATAGTTGTCCACGTGATCAAAGGTCACATAGCCGTAACCTTGATTACCCCACTCATTTCCCCAGGAGTTTTTGAATAGAAAGACTTTCTTTTCACTGTCATATCCCACAAGCAAAACAGCATGGCCACCGCAGGAAATCTTGCCGCTGGCGCATTCCGCGTCGATCTCTGGGCTCATTCTAAAGGTTCCCTTTTTATCATCCACGTAGGGAAGGGCCACCTTCAGAGTCACAACCACGGAGCGTTTTTGTTTCAACTCGTCCAGGGCTTGTAAAGACCAAGGCTTGCGCACCCACATCTGAGTGAGTTGTTTGAATTTCATGCTAAAAAATGATGTGCGTGAGATCTTCTGTTTTCGTAAATCAAAGAAGGCTTCGTCCCCAGCACTCAAAGGCTTGGTGAAGTCGATGCTCTTTTCCTGATAAGGAAGACTGAGTTCGGAATATACGTATCCATCCTTGATCATATTCTGAAGAACTTCGTAGGTATTTCCAAACTCAACTTCGGGGCGCCATGAATAAATGATTTTATTGCGAAACACCTCGAACTCTTCAGAGATGTCGTATTCTTTCCCATTGAAGCCCTTAAGTGTGCTTTCCACCAATGCAGAGACAGCAAAATAAGCGCAGGTGTCGCGATTTTTCTGGTTCTTAACTTCGGTTTGTTGAGGGCGAAGATCCACTTGCTCAGCAAGGGCACTTTCCAAAAGAGCGGAGCAAAGCAGAGTGGCAGTCAGAAGAAGAATGCGGAATATAGTTTTCATGGACTGAGGCAAAGCAAATGCTTTGCCAAGTGGTTCCTTAAATTTAAGCAGTCAGATCGAAGGTGTGGCGACAGAGAGAACCCTGAGGGAGTTTTGACGGTTCGCCCGAGAGTCTTTTACCGGGCTGTCAAAAAAATGTTCAGTCGGGTTCACCAATGTCAATTGGGTTATAGAAGAGTGGCCGTGGCTCCCAGAATTCAATTTTGTTTCCCTCGGGATCAAAGACCCAAGCAAACTTTCCATATTCACTTTCGGAAAGATGATCTTCGATGCGCACTCCATTTTCGGCAAGCTTCGTTAGCACCGGGGCGAGGTCATTCACCTGAAAGTTCAACATGCACGGAGCCTGCGAGGGGGAAAAGTAAGACGTATCCACGGGCAAAAAACTGACGAGCGTATAGTCGGGCAATAATCTTTCGACCGGGATGATAAATCCACCCTTGTCGTCGCGCTGTAAACCCAGATTCTTCTCATACCACGTATAAAGTTTTTCGGGATTTTTTGCCTTTATAAAGATTCCGCCCACGCCATTTACATCCATGGGGTTATTATCGCGAGAATCCTCAGGGATCTTCAAGTCAGCGTGAGTTCATTGTGCTGGAAAACAACGCTTAGGAAGTAAAGATAGTAAATGTCTCGTGAACCTGCGGCTCATTGATTGATGAAAGCCACGGATGAGCTTGATAGATTCGATGTCGAATGTAGCGGCCGCGAGCGACAATGTTAATCGAGCGACCGCGAGCGATTCTTTTAAGATCGTCCAAAGTTTTGTCGATGGCTGGGGCGCTTCCGAAATCGAATAAGAAATAATGTTCAGCCTTTTCAGGAATAAAATCGGGAGCGGTTAAATCCTGAGTCAGAATTTTGGCATTTGGATAATTGAAATTCCGAAGAATGCGATTGCCCTCTGCGACTCGTTCAGCAACCAGTTCATAGCCAACGAATTTGTTATCAGGATAATGTCTTCCCACAACAAAGGCCATGCGCCCATAACCACAGCCAAGATCCACAATGGTTTCCTGGGGCTTTAAATTGAGTAGGTTTAAGATCCAGCGAATCTCAGAGTAAGGAGTCTGCAATGCCTGAACGGGAAGTCCGCGCCAGCACTGCACAGGAATATCTTTGTCTGCTTGAACGTTGTAGTCCTGCGAGGTGAGGAGTTTTTTTTCGACGTCCGCGGTTTGAAATCCCAACCAGTTGTCTATTTCAACAGAGTGCTCTTGCGCTTCTTGATAGCTGCATTCATCGTAGGTGACTAAAGGAAAGGGCCCCGTGGGGTCAAACTTGAGAAGGCTCAAGTCTGTTTTATAGGCTGGGGACCGATTCTTGTAAAGCGGAAATGCGCACCTGAGATTTTGTCTTGTTCGCCAAAGATAAATCTCGAGTGCCTTGAACTTCCAGTTGGCGCTTTATCTCTTCGGGAACATAGGTTTTCTTTTGCAGCATGAGATTTGCCGCCAAACCAGTCACCCATGCAGTGGCTTGCGAGGTCCCGGTCATATAGCCGTATTGTCCCCCTGGCAATGACGACAGAATACGTTTACCCGGAGCCGCAATGTCGACGGAGCTGGAGCCGTAGTTGCTGCTGGCAATAAGACGCTTTTGAGAATCCATAGCCGCCACAGAAATGATATTGCTCACTTTATAGCTGGCAGGGTAGTAGCCAAAGGTGTCCGTGTTCAAGCCGCCATTCCCGGCAGCTGCAACAAAAAGTATTCCCTGCTTTTGGGCTTCGCGAATAGCTTTTTCTTCCGTAGGGTTGCGGTCATAACCACCGCCGGAGTAGTTGATAATATCTACTTTCATTTTTGTTGCATACTGAATAGCCTTCACCGTTGCGCTGACATTGTCCTCGCCGGTTTTGCCACTGTCATAATATTTAAGGATCATGTATTTCACATGGGCATTTTGAGTGCGCTGTTGAATGATTCCGGCAATGTGAGTTCCATGCCCGTTGTTGTCGGTGAGCTCATTGTTATGAGCAACAAAATTCCATCCATGGACGTCGTCGACAAATCCATTGCCGTCATCATCGATGCCGTTAATAATTTCGCGCGGGTTTTCCCAGATATTTTCCTTGATCAACGGATGAGTGACTTCCGCCCCTGTATCGATGATCGCAATCACGATGTCTTTGTCCTTGATGTCCTGCGCCGGTGCGGTGAATGAGGAAGAGGTGAGTAGAAGGGCGATAAAAATGTTGGCTACTTTTACGTTTGTCTTCATGCTCTATCACTAGAGCAACGAGTGGACCACCTTGAGACTGTCTTTAAATGGCCCTCGTCTGAAAAAACGCCATGACTGTCTAGATTCTTTTAAACATAAAAAAAGCCCGGACGGGTGTCCAAGCTTTTGTAGTCACTATCTATCCTTAGACGCCTGTCTATAAGTTGATCAGGCCACTTTCTTGGTCGCAGTAGGGCCGGCAATTGTGTATTTGTTGCGACCTGTGGACTTCGACTCATAGAGGGCGCCGTCGGCTCTTTTATACCAGGTATCCGCAGTTTCCCCAGGGATCAATTGAGCGATACCCATAGAGACAGTAAAGCGAATCTGGTGATCACCGTGGATGAAGACTTCCTTGCGGATTTTTGCCATCGCATCGTCGACAATCTTAGAAGCCGCTTTGGCATCGCAGCCGGGTAGGATCACCGCGAACTCTTCACCGCCTAAACGGGCAATGAAGTCCTCTTCGCGAGAGAAGCTTTCCTGCAGCATGCGCACAGCCTCTTGCAAGATAAAGTCGCCAATATCATGGCCGTAGTTGTCGTTGATCTTTTTAAAGAAGTCGATATCGAGCATCACCAAGGTGATAGGGTCTTTATCGAGTTCATTCAGTTGCAAGTAGCGCTTGATTTGCTCGTCGTAACTACGGCGATTGTGAGCCCCGGTGAGGTGATCACGGCGCATCGTTTGATTGGCTTCCATGAGCTGACGTTTGACGCTGGAAAGATTCTTTTTAACCGTTTCCATGCGTTTTGATCGGCGTTCATTGGAAGTCGTTTGGCTTTTTAAATACAAATCAATAAATTCGCGGGACTTCGCGCGCAGTTCTTCCACTGAATTTGATTCCACCGCTTCACGCAGCTGTGCCAAACTCTTATCCATATCGCTTTGCGCGTAGGTTTCGGAATTGACCTCTTCGCTCAAATGATCAGCGAACTCCCAGATGATTCGTTTGAAATCATCAATGGTGTTTTGCACAAAAGAGTACTCATCAATGCGGTAGCTTGAAAAAAACTGACGAAGCTCAAAAAGAGTGTCGTTCAATGATTCCTGGTTTTGCGCATGGACAATGTCTTTGGCAAAGGTGTCAATTTTAGCGCGGACTTTACGCACTTGATGTTTCGGAATCTCAAAGAGGTTTTTATTGTAGATATCCAACATATACACGATGGTGGCGCGCTCTTCAGATAAAACAGGGCCTTCTGGCTTTTTCGCTCCATTTGATGAGCCCCAGTCCATATCAAGTTGGTCGACAAGTTTTTTTACCCACTGTTTCAACGTCAGCCTCCGGGTTGGCTTTGGATACTAATATATAGATGTACCTCTTCATTTCGGAATATGAGGAACTAAGATTGAGGATTCTTTGCCGAGATTTTTTCATTCTCAAAGTGAGACGAAGTCCTCTGGCTCTAGGTCTGGTGAAGTGATGTTTTTATGCACAACTCTTTGCCAGTCCTGCAGTCTGTCGCGGAAAAAAACTAGAATGTTTCTGTCTATTCAAAAGATTGGTCTACTTTGAGGAGGTCACTATGGCCATCAGTGCGGAAGTCTCAGGACCTGATTTTTCCAAAGGCGTATCGGTTGAACTCATTGCCGAAGGCGAAAGTATACTTGGGCATGTTGGTGATAAGGCCATTCTCTTAAGTAAAATTGAAGATCAGTTTTATGCCATAGGCGCCCATTGCACTCACTACGGTGGTCCTTTGAATGAAGGGCTGATCACAGGGGAGACAGTTCACTGTCCGTGGCATCACGCGGTGTTTAGCTTAAAAACCGGGGAGGCTCTGAAAGCACCGGCACTGACTCCCGTATCTTGCTGGAGCATCGAAGTCCGTGATGACAAAGTTTTTGTGACCGGTAAAAGAAAAGCGGCTGTGGAACCTCGAGCTGGAACTGAAAAACAACAGTTTGTGATTGTCGGCGGTGGGGCTGCCGGAACCGCCGCGGCAGTGATGCTTCGTCGAAAAGGCTTTCTTGGTTCGATTCATTTACTCAGTGAAGATGAGGCACTTCCTTACGATCGCACGAATTTATCAAAGGACTATCTTGCAGGAAATGCCCCCGAAGAATGGATCCCCTTATGGGGGCAAGAGTTCTATCGCAAGCATGATATTAAATTGGAACTCAACGCGAAGGTTATGAAAATTGATGGCCATCGTAAGCATTTGTTTTTGGCGGATGGCCGTTCCTTGAAGTTTGATAAATGCTTGATTGCCACGGGCGGGACTCCGGTGAAGCCGCCTATTCCCGGCATTGAGCAGGATCATGTCTATATGCTTCGTTCCCTCAAAGACTGTCGTCATATCATCGACCGCACTAGTTGGGCGCAGAAAGTCGCCTTTATCGGTTCAGGCTTTATTGCCCTCGAAGCGGCGGCGGCTTTGCGCGCAAGAAATTTGGAAGTGCATATTGTCGCTCCGGAAGATTTGCCGCTAATCAAAGTGGTCGGCGTTCATGTTGGCAGCTACTTAAAGAAGTTGCATGAAGAGCACGGCGTGCATTTTCACTTGGGCCACGGAATCAAAGAAATCAGAGCTCGCAGTATCGTGCTGGATGATAAGACCTCGGTCGCCTGTGACTTTGTGATCGTCGGGGCAGGAGTGCGCCCGAACACCTTGTTGGCAGAGCAAGCAGGATGCAAAGTGGATAAAGGTGTCCTGGTTGACGAGTATCTGGAAACCTCGGTTCCGGGGATTTATGCAGCAGGGGATATTGCGCGCTGGCCCGATCCTCACAGCAATAAGCATATTCGTGTTGAACACTGGGAGGTGGCGGAGCGCCAGGGGCAGATTGCTGCTTTGAATATGCTTGGTGATGGAGTGAAGTTCCAGGAGGTGCCATTCTTCTGGACACAGCACTATGACACCAGCTTGGGGTATGTCGGCAATGGCGGGGACTTTGATCGCATGGAAGTCTTCGGAGATTTAGGTAAGAATGATTTCGCCGTGGCTTTCTATGATGACGAACGTGTCGCTGCTTTATTGACGGTGGGAAGAGATCGCGAAAGTCTTTTGATCGAAGACGCCATCACCCATTTTGATAATAAAAAAGTTCAGGAAACTCTTTTGGACTATGAACGGCGTTTGCACAGCAAGCATACACCTACGCCCAACTATTTCGAACCCAGTCCTTAAAAAGCAAAAGCCCTTTTTACAAGGGCTTTTGCTTAGGTAAAATACGATCGGCTTCGGCCTTAAGTTGGCGAATGACCTTCGAGTCAAATTTGGGAAGTTTCGGGTGAAGACTTTCCAATCGATCTACCAAAATTTTTGAAATGATATAGTTGCGGATCCCTTTATTGTCTGCGGGAATGATCGCCCACGGACTTTCTTTGCTATGCGTGGCGCGAATCACTTCCTCATAAGCCTTGTGATACTCTTTCCAATAGCGGCGCTCGGTCAAATCACTGAGTGAGAACTTCCAGTGCTTATTGTCATTTTCAAGACGTTGCTGCAAACGGCGCGCTTGTTCATCCAAACTGATGTTCAGAAAGAACTTAAAAATCACGGTGTTTTCATTGGTGAGCATTTTCTCAAAGGCATATATGTCTTTCAGTCTTTGAGTTGTTGTTTTCGCCGGAAGAGATTTGTGCACCTTCGGCACAACATAATCTTCATAATGACTGCGGTTGAAGATCACCATTTCGCCGTTGGCGGGCAGAGCTTTGTGAACTCTCCAAAGATAGTCATGGGATTGTTCCAGTTCAGTCGGAGCCTTGAATGAGACGACGCGGACGCCTTGGGGGTTGGTCGCTCCAAAAACATGTTTCACCGTGCCATCCTTGCCGGAAGTGTCGAGACCCTGCAGGACGATCAATATTTTATATTTATTCTCTGCGAAGAGAACTTCTTGGAGATCGGCGAGGCGTTCTCCGAGGTGATGAGTTTTTGTTTCCAGGTCTTCGTTATTGAGCTTTACAAATTGCTCACCCTTGGTGGGAAAGGAGGCGAGTCTTTTATTTCCTAAGAAGAAGTGTTTCTCTTTAGTCACGGCATCGCCTCCATTAGATTGAAATAGATTGAAATCTTGAAATCGCTTGTGCGGTAAGTTTATTTTTTCACAGCCGTCAATTTGAGTAAATTTGTACTTAAATTCTGGAAGACCGTGCTCAAAGCCATTTCGTAGGCTTGATTGATGTCACTGCCCATAGAGACATCGCTCACAGGACTTTTCATCTCAAAGCATGAAGTGGCATCGGAGTAGAGATTTGCGACTTGTGGAATCGCCAGCATCGCATTCATTTTCACACAGCCATCTTTGTATTCACCCACTTGTTGGTCTTGGACGGACATCAAAAGAACATTCGTAGACGTGGAGTTCACGGCAATGCCTTGAGACTTCAAGGAAAGGGTCACGGCTCTGCGGAGTTCGCGCTGAAGGGCTTCCGTATTCTCGCGATATTGTGAATCACGGTTGTCCAAGATATTCACACTGACGGTCTTTTGCGGAATATTTTTAAGTGGTGGAACTTTGACGTTCGCCACGTTGATTGTTGGCACATTACTAATATTTGTTGGACGAAGAGTCGCACAGCCCGTCAAGATTACGAAAGAGAAAGTTAAAGCCAAATGCCATTTTAGGTTATGGCTGCATGTTTTGTTTGCTCTTTGGTACATAGAATCTCCCATCATGTTAATATGCTAGAGGGAAAGAGAAGGAGGCTGCAATGAAAATCGGATTTATGGGACTCGGTCACATGGGTTCAAAAATGGCCGCAAGGATTCTTCAGGCAGGATTTGAACTGAGCGTCTACAATCGCACCCCAGCTGCCGCGAAGGAATTGGTCTCCCAAGGGGCAAAGCTTGTGGAAAGCCCCGCTGATTTGCACGACTGTCATATCGTCATCTCAATGCTCTCAGATGACAAGGCGGTTGAAAGCGTGGTTTACGGTGATCGTGGTTTCCTGAAGCATGTTGAACCCGGAACGATCCATATTTCGATGAGTACAATCAGTCCCTCGTTGGCCGAGCACATGGATATCGATCATCAAATGGTGAATTGCTTTCTGGTCGGAGCCCCGGTTTTTGGTCGACCAGAATCAGCAGAGGCTGGAAAGCTGTTTGTTATGGCTGGAGGCGATGAGCAGGTTTTAAGAAGTTGTAAAAGGGTCTTTGCCGCTTTAGCGCAAAAAGTTTATCACGTCGGCGAAAATCCGGCCCATGCTCACCTGATGAAAATCCTGGGTAATTTCATGCTGGTCTCAAATGTTCAAATACTGTCTGAAGCCCTGGCTTTGGCGGAAAAATCCGGGCTCAATCAAAAAATCTTTTTGGAAGCCATGACCAGCTCGTTGTTCTCGGCGCCGTTGTTTAAGAACTATGGTGGGATGATTATCGAGAAGGCTTACAACAAAAAGAACGGCTTCGGAATGCCTCTGGCACTCAAGGATATTCGCCTGGCCCAAGAGGCTGCCGCCAATGCGGGAAGTCCCTTGCCGATGGCGAGCTTGGTGCATGATCAGGTGGTCACCGCCATGGCTCGTGGATTGGGGCAGATGGATCTCAGCGCTCTCGGAAAGTTAGCCGCCGATAACGCTGGCATCATCGATCAGAGTTCCAGTCTGCTGAATAGAGATCGCAGTATGGATCTAGAGAGCGATATTCCTCACTAAACAGCGGAGCTTTGCTGGTTAGGCTTTGGGGACACCGTTTGCGAGCCCTCCAAACGAGCCTCTAAAGTAATTTCGGCGTTGAGCAATTTTGAAATAGGACAATTCTTTTTCGCATCTTCGGTGAGGGTGCTAAAAAGAGCTGCGTCTATTCCGGGAACCTGCGCCCGCAGCTTCAGCTTCGAGGACTTCACAGTATATCCGGCGCCCTCTTTTTCAATAGTCACCGTGGCAGACACCTCTAAGGCTTTTGCTTCATAGCCCGCTTTGTTGAGGGCCCCCGACAAAGCCATGGAAAAGCAACTCGCGTGAGCTGCAGCGACGAGTTCTTCGGGATTTGTTCCTGGGGCATTTTCAAAACGAGTAGCAAAAGAATAGGGGATATTTTTTAGAACTCCGCTGGCTGTCGTGACGTCCCCGCGACCGCGTAGCAGAGATCCTCGCCAATAGGCTGAAGCCTTTCGTTCCATAGGAACCTCCTCGCTATTTTATGGTCGGCCAATTTGCAGAACTTGGACATAAAAAACAAACCCCTGTGCCTAATTGCAGAGGGGTTTGATTCGAAAGTCGAGGATAGTTATTAGGCTAAAAGACTAAACGAGTGGAGTGATCCAACCTTGAGTGTCCGGCATTTGCCCGCGTTGAATCGAAGTGATTTCGTTGTAAAGCTTCGTGCTGAGTTCCCCAGTTTGGCCACCGTTGATAACCCAGTCTTTGCCTTGATAGTGAAGCTCGCCAATTGGTGAGATCACAGCTGCAGTGCCAGTACCAAAAGCTTCCAAAAGCTCGCCTTTTTGCAGACGTTCTACAACTTCAGTGATGGTGATTTTTCTTTCGACGATCGGAAGATTTTTTGAATGAAGAAGCTCGATGATTGCATCACGAGTTCCGCCATTCAAAATGCTGCCATTCAAAGCCGGCGTTACGATTTCATTTTTGAAGACGAAGAACACATTCATCGTGCCCACTTCTTCAATGCCCTGATGCTCGACATCCAACCAAAGAACTTGGGCATAGCCTTTTTTCTTCGCTTCAAGTGCCGCTTTCAAGCTGGAAGCATAGTTGGCTCCGGCTTTCACTGCTCCCAAACCGCCCGGGGCTGCGCGAAGATATTTTTCTTCCGTCCAAATTTTAACTGGCTTCGTGCCCTCGGAGTAATAAGAACCGACCGGAGAAAGAAGGATAAAGAACATGGTTTCGCGCGAAGGGCGCACACCCAAGAAGGATTCAGTCCCAATCAGGGTTGGGCGAATGTACAAGGCTGTGTTGGGCTCATGGGGAATCCAGCGTTGATCCACTTTCACCAACTCATGAAGACCTTGCATGAAAAGATCCAATGGCGGAGCTTCCAAACACATGCGTTCCGCACCTTGAGCCATACGGTCATGATTGAATTCAGGTCTGAAGAAAACGATTTTGCCATCAGCTTGACGGAAAGCCTTCATGCCTTCAAACAAGGCCTGACCGTAGTGAAATACGGAGGCACCAGGATCCAATGGAAGTGGGCCGTAAGGAAGAATTTGAGCATCATACCAGCCTTTGCCTTCCATATACTTGGCAACGAACATGTGGTCGGTGAAGTATTGACCAAATCCAAGTTGATCAGAGGGTGGAAGGGCTTTAGGCGCAGTTGTCAGGGTTGTTTTGATATCGCTCATTGAGTAGGCTTACTCCTTAACTTATAAGCGCCCTAAATATATGATTTTGAGGGCAAAGTCATGCCTTTAATTGCCCTGAAAACCTTACTCTTCGAATTGGTTTGTGCGTAGAAGTACGAGGGTACAAGCTTCGGTCGTCTGAATACCCGCAGCCTTAAGTTTTTGCTCGATCTCTTTGGACTCAGTCCCGGGGTTAAAGATAACTCGTTTAGGTTTGAGCCTGATGAGACGGTCCACTTGCTCTTCAAGGCGGTGAGGATTCATATAAAGAGTGACCGTATCGATGTCAGAGAGTTCATCCAAAGATTTCGCAACTTTAACGCCCTCAATTTCATCGAATGCAGGGTTCACAGGCAGGGGAGTGTGCCCATATTCTTGCAGCATCTTGAGAGCCTTGTAGGCGTAACGATCCGGCTTGTTGCTGGCACCTAGAATTGCGACTTTTTCCTTCATATGACCCCCTAAAAGACTTACTTGAAGCCTAGCGGCCCTAAAACAAAAAAACCACCGGTTTTTAAGCGGTGGTTTTGAAAACCTTTAAGAAATTACAAAATACGAACTATTCTTCGTAAGTCGCAGGCACAATCTGCGATTGCGTGTCTTCAAGCAAGACGTCGCGCACAGATTTATTTTGGGGAGCATAAAGAATGAGCTCGCTGGATCCATAACCTTTCAAGAGAGGAACTGTGATACTGTCATGGCCATTCAATTCAACCACTTCCGGCATCTGAGCAAAAGAAGCTCCCATTTTTTCGACGGAAATCTTCTGCCAAGTTTGCTCCTGTTTATCCAGATAATCGTCGTACTCAATGGCACCAGAATCTTCATGGGTCGTTGAAACCTTAATGCTCAACTCGCCCGTGTCAGAAATAGCCAACTGTGAAATATCGGCTTCAACAATTGCGAGAGTCGAGTTGTCGAAAACTCCCATGCCTCTTTGATCCACGACAGCCTGAGTATAATCCTCCGTCGCTTTTTCAGGATCTGCGGCAAAATCAGTTTCATATTGTTTGCGCATTTCTCGAGCCTGATTGCCATCCAGAAGAAGGCTGACGAATTCCTCGCCTTTCAATCCAGGCAAGCTTGATTGCGGAAGGCCCGCAAGTTCCTGGTCGGCTTGATTGTCGTTATTTGAATCAATTTGCACATTCACTTCGCAACGATTCCAGGTAGTCATACCCTCATAGAGCTTCACCGCGACCTGCAACAGGCGTTGACCGTCTTTTTCAATCACGCGGTAGCCCGCAGACTGCATGTCACAGTTTCTATTGTGAGCCAAGTCAGGCTTGCTGTCCTTTTTACGGGAGTCCGTCGCCAAAAGATTGAATAAATAAGCTTCACCCTTATTGAGGCCCTTATTTTGGATCACAACTTCCGCCAGACTGCCAGCGCTGTCTGCGGCGGAAGTGGAGTGAACCACCAAGGACTTCGCGCTGATTTGTGAGATCTGACGAGCCACTGCCAAGGCTGGAAGTTGCACGATCATTTCTTTATCGGTTGTGTACTTCAAGAAGCCATCGAGTTCGTCGTTAGCGCTTTTCATCAAAGACGCAACCACTTTAGCAGTGACTGAGATTGTTTTTGTTTCACCGGCAGCTAAAGTCACGCTGGGCGCGTTGACCTGCAAAGCGGCAGAGCCATTCCATTGTGGTTTCAGATTCAATGTCTCGGAACTGATGTTCTTCAATGTGATCTGTTGAACCAGGGTTTTTTGTTTTTCAACGTCGGTGATACCGAATGAAAGCGTTGATGGCACAGTCACAAGCTTTGCATTCAAAGACTCGGCTACTTGCACGCGACCAGCACCTTGGCGGCTGACAGTATAGGTTTTTTTGTCAGCATCTGCGATCACTTTGCCATGACCCAAAAGAACGGATTTCAACTCGTAAGGATTGAGATTGTGGTGTTTTTGTTTCAATAAAGCCATAACGCCTGCGATATGTGGACCGGCCATGGATGTTCCTGACATCGTCACACCTTGAGCGCCACCGCCGATATCCGCAGAAATAATATTAGTCCCTGGAGCCGCAATTTCAGGTTTGATCAAACCATCTTCCGAACGCGGACCGCGAGAAGAGAATGGAGAAATCGTATCAACCAGCCATGCTTTTTCAATCAAAGCTTCTGGCTTAAGGTTAACGCTGACGGCACCTAGCTTTAGAAGTTCTTTAAGAGCATTGCCATCCTTCAAAGAGATCATAACAGAAGGGATGTCATAAGAACCATCGCCACCCATGATGAAGGGATCGCCATCGGCATTGTTAGCGACGACCACGGCAATTGCACCAGCTTCGTGAGCTCTTTTGATCTTATCTGCAAAGGCCACTTTACCACGATCAATAAAGGCCACTTTGCCTTTGATTTGTTCCTTCAATGGAGATTGAAAGTCAGCATCGGCGTAACCCAATGCAATGATTTCGCCTTTGAGCTCAGCAATGTCGGCAAGTTTTTTGGTGATAGATCCTTCAATCGCTTCCGCGCTGACGGATTTGTCGCCTACAGAGAATTGCGCCGTTGGGAATTGAATGTTGTGGTTCATATTGTCGATGCTTGAAGCGACTGAAATTGCATCGTCTGAAACGCCGGGTGCTCCCACAATAAAGCTCTTATCACCAGAGTTACCGCCAGAAGCGACGACGATCGTTCCACCACGGACCAAGTTTCTGATGGCGTGGTTGTACATAATATGGGCGCTGCCGTAACCGCTACCCAAAGAAAGATTCACGACATCCAGCTGATCGTCAAAGGTCATGTCGCCAGATGGATTCACAGAGTATTCTAGCGCCGCAATGACCGCTTCATCACTGGTTGAGCCTTTGGCACCAAAGACTTTAATCGCATAAAGATCAGCGGCAGGGGCAACGCCATCATAAGTATTTACGCCATCACCAATACCGGCAACAGTTCCGGCAACGTGAGTTCCGTGGCCTGCTTCATCCAAAGGATTGGCATCTGGAACGGGAATACGTTTTTTGTAGTCTGCGGAAGAAGTGTTGTAGTCGCTACCGACCAGGTCAATGCCACCTACAACTTTTTTGTTCGGAAAGCCGGCGTTTGGTTTTGAAGGATCCACGGCATTGTAAGCCTCTTCCGTGCCTTCGCCATAGAACATCTTATGAGTGTAGTCGATGCCGGTATCGATGATGCCGACTTTCATGCCCTCACCGCGGATGTTTTGTTGATAGGCGGCTTCGCTGCCAATGAATTTCACAGAAGTGTTGGCACCGACTATTCCTTTGAGTTTTTCTTTAGCCATAGGCAAAGGACGCGCAAAGGGTGCTGATTTTTCTGAAAGAGTCACGTTTGGAAGTGCTTTGATTTTATCGAACGCATCAGCAGGGGCCCAGATCGTGACCGCATTCAAAACGAATTTGTAGCGAATAAGAATGCGAATGTCGGGAGAGATTTTTTGCAACTCTTGAATCGTTGCCTCTTGCTCTGCTTGAATCGCCTTGAGTAATTTCTTGTCAACGACAAGCTTGCCATTTTGTCTTTCTGAGGTTTCCAGAAGAGCCGGGTTTTGCAATTTAAGAATTGCGACCATGGGTTCGCTCAAAGTAGGGCGGGTGGAGTAAAGACCATCCAAGAACTCCGCATTCACAGAGTTGCTCATTGGCGATTTCGCCGAGTTACATCCAGCCATTAAAAGCGCAGATACAAAGAGAAGTGAAAACTGGCGAGAGAATCTAGAGTTGCGTGCTTGCATGTCGGTGGCCTTTCTTCTGTAGTGGCATAATGGGCCCAATCAAAGGCACTGATATACCACAGGGGGGCTATATCTCAAGAAACATGCCGACTATTTTGGTGTCGTTAAGGGGCTGAAGCCCTATCAGGGCTCTCAAATGTGAGTAGCATGTAATTTTTAGCAGAACGTAGAAAGTACGGACACACTTAGGGGGTCGCGACTGCGTTATTTCTTGTCTATTGTTTCTTGTCGACGATCATCACGCTGAGTCTGCTCACGCAGACCAATTCTGATTTCTCGTTATGGATTTCAATATTCCAAACGTGAAGGTTTTGACCTACGCGGATAGGAGTGACCTTCCCGGAAACAAAGCCTGAAGTGGCAGATTTCAAATGATTGGCGTTGATTTCAATGCCCACGGGCATCTTTTGATTTGAAGGAATGCAGAACAATGAGGCCACGCTGCCGAGCGTTTCAGCAAGCGCAACCGAGGCTCCACCGTGAAGTAATCCAGCGGGCTGCTTCGTACGTTGATCGACCGGCATCTTTGCGACCAAGTAGTCGTCTCCCACATCAGTGAACTCCATGCCGAGGTGATCGCACATGGTGTTTTTGCAGGCTTTTTGAAGGGCTTCAAGAGTCGGTTTTTGCATCCAGATCATGACAAGACTCTAGAACGATTTTGAGCAATTGGGGAGCATTTTATATTCTTTCGGCCACCAAAGAGAGAATCTTTTCACTGGAGGTGCCGTCGCCGAAGGGATTTTTTGCCTCCGACATGTTCCTGTAAATGCTTGGATCACGCAGGACCTCCAACGCCGTATTTAAAAAGGCCTTGTGCTCCAGGGGAATGAGTTTGGAAGTCCCGGCAGCAATAGCCTCGGGACGTTCTGTTTTCTCCCTGGCCACCAAGATAGGCTTCCCCAATGAGGGCGCTTCTTCCTGAACGCCGCCAGAGTCCGTAATGATTAAGTGCGCACGATTCATCAAATAAACGAAGGGAACATAATCCACCGGCTCGCACAGCCAAATCTTGGTTTCACCTGATCGGGGAGGCACTCCCTTATCAACCCACTGCGCTTGTGCGCCAAAAATCTTTTCCGCAGACTTGCGAACTTGTGGATTCATATGCAAAGGAATCAAAAGTTCAATGTCATCCTGCTTTGATAGTTCCATCAGTCCGCGCATGACCTCTTCCATAGGAAGTCCAAAGGACTCACGGCGGTGGACCGTTACTAAAACCAGCTTTTTGTCGGTGTGCAAAAATGAATAATCCCGGTCGAACTGGGTCTTGAGTGCCACGTCTTCACAAAGTTTTCTGCGCACTTCGAAAAGAGCATCAATGCCAGTGTTGCCAGTGACAAAGATATCTCTATCTGGATATTGCTCCGAGAGAAGATTTTCTTTGGCAGTCTCGGTCGGTGCAAAGTGAGTGTGTGCCACCAGGCCCGTGGCCTTGCGGTTGAATTCCTCAGGATAGGGTGAATAAATATCTCCAGATCTCAGACCCGCTTCAATGTGCATCACCGGCACGCGGTGGTAAAAACTCACCAGGCTTCCGACAAAGCAGCTTGAGGTGTCTCCTTGAATAAGCACGGCATCGATTTTGGATTCTTGAAGAATACGGTGAACACCAGTCATGACCCCCATGGAAATATCCGTCAGCGATTGACCGGGCTTCATCAAATCCAGATCGAAGTCAGGGGTGATGCCAAAAAAATCAAACAGAGGCTTGATCATTTCACGATGTTGACCGGTCGAACAGACTAACACCTTAAAGCGGGAATCTTGTTTTGCTTTAAGAATGAGCGGAGCCATTTTGATCGTTTCGGGACGGGTACCAAAAACAAAGAGCAGCGTTTTCACCACAAGTACTCCAAAATTCAATTGTCACGTTTCATGCGCTGGGCAGTTTTGGTTGCGCGCTGAAAGATGTCAACGCCAGGGGAGGTGAGTTCTCTTATACTTTTGCAAGGAGAAGGTTGCTCTTTGAAATGTTTGTTAAACAACAAGCCGAATGAAAAGATAATGTCTTTTGGGGACGTGGAAAAACCAAAATGCTATATCTTTTTTAATGAATGAGTCTGACCGCACTTTGAAGTTAGGAAGAATGTGGAATTGATCTTGGTATTGGGAAACCAGTTGTTCGATCCTTCGCGCTGGCCTGAAAATTTAAAAGGGCCAACGACGGTATTCATGCGGGAAGACCGTGAGTTGTGTACATATTTTCGTTTTCACAAGCATAAAATTATTTTCTTTTTGGCGGCTATGCGTGCCTACAAAGATGAGCTGATTGATTCGGGCCGATCAGTTCACTATGAAGAGTTAGGCGTTGATCAAAAAAGCTATGATGACAGCCTGGCTTTCTATATTAAAAAAAATAAGGTTAAAAAAGTATATCTATTTGAAGTTGAGGATAAGTTTTTTGAAACGCGCATTCTGGAAGTTTTTAAAACCTTGCGGGTGGATTTCGAAGTCCTAAGATCTCCGATGTTTCTCACCAGTCGTGTTGGTTTTTCAGACTACCTTAAGAAATACAAAAAGCCGTTCATGAAGAACTTCTATGAACAGCAACGTAAGAGATTTAAAATTTTGGTCGATCATGAGATGCGGCCGGCGGGTGGGCAGTGGAGTTTTGATGAGGAAAATCGCCTGCCATTGCCTGCAGATATTTTCCCGCCGGATCTGCCAAGCTTTCCCAAAGATCCCCATGTTCGAGCGGTGCAAAAAGTTTGTGACGTTTTTTTTGAGAATCATCCAGGAGATGTCGAAGAGTTTTGGCTGCCGGTCCGGCGCGATCAAGCCAAACAATGGCTTGAAGACTTTCTAAAAAACAAACTGAATTCTTTCGGCCCCTATGAAGATGCGCTGGCGATTCACTCGGATTTCGTGTTTCATTCGGTGCTCACTCCCTTTTTAAATACGGGATTGCTCACGCCTCAGGAAGTTATCTAGGAGGCACTCCATTTTGCAAAAAGGAATAAAGTGTCGATAGCCTCTCTGGAGGCCTTTGTCAGGCAGGTGATTGGCTGGCGAGAGTTTGTTCGCGGAATCTACCAGAACTTCAGTGCCACTCAGGATACGGTCAATTTTTGGGGACATCATCGCAAGCTTTCTTCAGTGTGGTACAAGGGCGGGAGTCATCTTCCACAACTGGAAAGAACTCTGAAGAAAGTTTTCAAATACAGTTACTGCCACCATATTGAGCGCCTCATGGTGCTGGGCAATCTCATGTTACTCCTGGAAGTGGACCCCCGGGATGCACATCGTTGGTTCATGGAGATGTTTGTAGATTCATCGGATTGGGTAATGGGACCGAATGTTTACGGAATGGCCTTGTTCAGTGATGGCGGCATTTTTGCGACCAAACCCTATATTTGTGGTTCAAACTATTGGCGCAAAATGAGTAAGGAAAAGGCCGGGGACTGGTGCGAGGGTTTGGATGGTCTGTATTGGGGCTTTATTGAAAAGCACCGCGATTTTTTTGCACAAAATCCGCGTCTTTCGATGATGGTTAAAAACCTGGACAAATTGGATCCAGCCAGAAAAAAGAAGATATTTGCGGCTGGAGAAGCCTTGAAAAATGAGTTGACGGAGATGGTATGACCGCCTTCTTCGGTTGTTTGGTTTAACGATCTTTTTTTTAAGCTTATAGGAAGTCATTATGTCAATCTCAGCGCGTAATCGCGAAAAATGGAGCTCTTTGACGGCGGATGATAAGGACCGCATTGTGCGCATGGCCTGGGAAGATCGCACGGCCTTTGATGCCATTAAAGAGCAGTTTCAACTCACGCCGAATGAAGTCGTGAAGTTCATGCGCACGCAGCTTGATGAAAAAGCCTATAAGCGCTGGCGACGTCGCGCCAATGAACAGGGGCATCTGAAGCATGAAATGCAAAGACCCTTTGTGGAAGGGCGCTTTAAATGCAGAAGACAGCGTTCTGACGGGTCCACCAAAGGATGGAAGTGATAGGATTGTTATTTCATTTTGGAAGCGAGTTTGATGGTTTTACCTGCAATCATAAAGTGACCATCCCCAAAATGATGAAGCGTGGAGGGATATTTTTTAAGTGGCGCCACCCATGCTTTTTGAACTTCTAAAAAGAACAAGTTGTACTTATTGGCCAATTTACTGTCGATGACCTTGCATTCTAAACTGGCATAGCATTCGTCAATGAGGGGTGCTTTGACGGTGGTCGCAGGCAGAGCCGTCAATTTGAACTTTTTAAACTTATCGACGGAATCTCCGGAGGTATTCCCGCAGCCAACAACTTGTTTGGCAATTTCCAAGGTCGGAATGTTGAGTACGCATTCTTTGCTTTTTCTAATCATCTCAAAGCTATGGTTTCGATTGCTGATCACACAGGCCACAATCGGTGGCTCGAAGTCGATCATTGTCTGCCAGGACATCGTCATAATGTTGGATTCGCCCCGGTAGGACGTAGTTACAAGGGCCACTGGGCCAGGTTCCAGCAAACGATAAACATCTTTGAGTGGATAATTCCTTTTTTTCATCCGTTTATTGTAGATTTAGGTGGGGATGAAAGTCTCGAAGCACGCACTGGACTTGAGGTGGTTTGTTGCAACGCATATTCTGGGTTCAACTTTCGAAGGAAATTCTATGTTGAATTATCGTTTGGCCCTTGCGGCTTGTTTGTTTTTCGCCATCAGTTCAAATATCGCTTATGCCAAAGAAATTCCCGTTCAAGGTCGTTTGTTCGCAGGTTCGACAAGTATTGATCCAAAGAACGTCAATGAAACTATCGAGGCTCAGGGACTTCAGAAAATCGATACTGCCATGCAATTGGGGATTGAGATCACTTATCCTCTTTTGAAGTATTTGGATGTGGGGCTTCGCTATACGAAAAGAAATGCGGAAAAGGACGAGCAGCCATCCAATGCCAGCACCGACTACAGTGCGAAGATTGAACAGGATGCCATGCTTTTGGTGGCGAGAGTGCCGATAGTGAAATCAGACTTCGTGCGGTTGGATGTTTTTGGGGGCGTCGGTGGAAGCAATACAACCTTCACACTGAAGTCGGCCAGTCAAAATGGGGAGCTGACCCGCAAAGAGGCTGAAGGTTGGTTTGCGACACCGTACACGGCGGTTGGTGCCTCTGTAGCCTTTGGCTATAAGCAGTTTTATGTGGTCTTTGAGGGCGGCGTTGAAACGAACAAAGTGGATGGCTTCAAACGCTCTGGAACAGTGAGCAGCAGTCTTGATACCGTGGATCTTTCTGGATCCTATTTTACTGTCGGTTTGATGTTTGACGGAGTGCCTGGAAGTATCAAGTAGTTGTTCATCGTTGATTGCTGCGCATTTCGGGTTACTCAAAATGGGTAGCAATCAAGTAATTCCTGTTCCGTGATCGTTCGTCTTTTTTTCATTGTCTCAAGTAGTTGAGCACTGTGTTTCATTTTATTCTTCGAAAAGAACTCTTCCGCGACCTCGACATGACTTTCTCTAACAGCTAAAAGACCTGGTTGAAGCTTTTGTAGGAAAAGGCAATCCAAGATAGCGTATGAAAAATGCAGGCGGCTGTTGCGATTCTTTTTAAGGCGAAGATTGAGATTTTGTTTGGCCTCTTCAAATCGTCCATTGAAAATAAGATTTAGAAATTCCACTTTCTCTAATCGTGGGTCATTTTTTTTCTCGCTGGTAAAATGATTCAGAGTTCGGGCTTTGCCAAAATGACTGCGTATCAATTGTGGATTTTGACCTGAAAGCTTGCTGATGATGCCAAGATAAAAATGACCTAAACCGCAGCCCTGAACCCAGCCAGCTTTTTCGGCAGCTCTGATATTCCTGAGGAACATAACCCGTGCCTTGGAATAATTCTTTATGTGCATATAAGTGGTTCCTAACAAAAAATATTTGCAGGAAACGCTGAGCATATTGGGTTTGTCATTGTGCTGATACTCCAAAGCCAATGACTTTTTGTTGCAAACGATTGATTCTTGGTAACTTTCCGTGTGATGAAGAAGTCGTGCTTTTTTATGGTAATAGAAGGCGTGAACTTTGGAACACTTCACTTGTATCAGAAGTTCTTCTGCAATTTGAAAGTAGAGGGCCGCCTCCACGAAGTTTCCAACGCACTGTTCACGGATTGCCAGCCAGTTCAGAATATCTAAATTCTCAATTGGCAGGTCCAGAGCCTTCGCAATGGATGCGGCTTCATTAAGATAGAGTTTGCAAGCCCGGTATTTGCGCAAATGCAAAGAAGATATGCCAATGTGTTTGAAGAGCTTTAAACGCTGTTCAGAAGACAGTGAATTTGGACAAAATGTTTTCAGAATGGCTAGGAAATTTTCCCAATCCTCACTTGTGTGTACTTTTCTAATAAAGTGTTGGGAGCATAGTTCTTCGATAGCTCGATTGGTAGCGCGAGTTGAAATCGAAGTCGTATGTTTTTTAAGCTGCTCTGGCTTTACATCCAGAGCAAGTGCCAGCTTTTCAAGGGTGTCCATGCGTATGCGCCGAACTGTTGCATTAAGCCAGCGTTGTACTGTCTTCGTAGACATATTTAGTTTTTTCGCAAGGTCATAGCGAGTGAATCCTCGTGCTTGCAACAAAGCTCGGAGTTCATTCTGGTCAATTTCTATTAATTCTGAATTTAGATGATTCGGCATGTGTATCAGTGCTCGTAGTTTGAAGTGTGATGCTGTGGGATCGTTGAAGAGTCTAAATTCGTTTTTTTGTCGGGCCATTTAGTTACGTTCACGAAGTCTTCTCCATATTTATTCGTAAAGAAGTTAGATATGGTTACACATCGGTAATGTAAGATTTAGTAATAGAGGAAAACTCAAGGAACAACTCTTGTCCCAGACGTCCCGGCCTAAGGAAAGACGGACGTTGTTAAGCCAATATCCGAATCAAATTTTTGATCATCAATTGTTTTTCCCCGTCACAACTTGCTCTCATAAAACGCCTTAGTAAAACTCATCACAACAGGAGGCGTTTCAGTGAAGAAAATAAAAAAAACCGAAGGTCATTCCGGATCTAAGACTGAGAATAAACATAGTATTCGACCGACTCATGGTGATGCTCACAAGAAGCAGCCAAGTAGCCAAAAAGTGATCCGCACCCCAGCAGGCACAATTGAAGAAAATGTCGAGGAGCAAGCTCCCTAAAGTTTTGTTGTGAGTGGGGATGGGAGGCTGTTTCGAATGACTTTAAAAATTGATAACTGGAATTGAAGTGGCTGAAAATAAAAAACCCGATCTTTTGGATCGGGTTTTGAATTCAAAAAAAATTGGCGTTCCCAAGGGGATTTGAACCCCTGTATCCTCCGTGAAAGGGAGGTGTCCTAGGCCCCTAGACGATGGGAACGTGTAGAGAAAAGAACAGACCTTTTTAGTTTTCCCGATAAAATCGAAAAAGTAAAAAATGGTGGCTCGCGATGGATTCGAACCATCGACCCCTTCATTAAAAGTGAAGTGCTCTACCAGCTGAGCTAGCGAACCACGTGTCCGTTTCAGGAAGTGCTAATTTGTAGTAACTGGACCTTAATGTCAATACGATTTCTTGCAGTTATTTAAAAATATTTTGAACTTTTTTGGGGTGCGGCGAAGTGTTGCTTACAAGATCAGCAACACTTCGTGAGAATCTCTTATCTATGCTTAATTGTTAAACAAAGGCTTCACCCAAAGCGTCTGTTCGCGGCCTGGGCCCACTGAAATAACGTCAATTGGAGTGCCTAATTGTGAACCGATATAGTCAATATAGTTTGTTGTTGGGCGTGGAAGATCAGAAAGTGTTTTTACTTTCGTCAAATCCTGGTTCCAGCCAGGAAGCCACTCAATAATTGGCTCCACTTTTTCCAACTCATAAGGCGAAGTCGGAAGTTCGGTGATGATTTCGCCATTTAACTTGTAAGCCGTGCAAACGCCCAAGCGCTCATGGCCTGTGAGGACGTCGATTTTCATCATTGCCAAGTTGGTGATGCCATTGACTCGGATCGCATATTTCAAGGCAACAAGATCCAACCAGCCGCAACGGCGCGCGCGGCCTGTTGTAGAGCCGAACTCATGGCCATCCGCCTGGATCTTCTCTCCAACTTCATCATGCAGCTCTGTCGGGAAAGGACCGCTGCCTACACGAGTCGTATAAGCCTTAAATACGCCGATCACCTTGTTCACGCTCATTGGGCCAATACCAGTGCTGGCGCACGCATTCGATGACAATGTCGAAGAGCTTGTCACGAAAGGATAAGTTCCGTGAAGAACGTCCAGCATCGTGCCTTGTGCACCCTCAAACAACACGCGTTTTCCAGCCTTCAGGTTTTTAGAAATAAACAGTGAACAATCTTTGGCACGGTAAGGAGCCAGCTCTTCGGTCACCGCTTCAAGATCTTTTAGAATCTCATCGATATTGAAAGGAGTGGATTTATAGTAGTTTTCAAGAATGAAATTTTTCTCGCGAAGAGCCAGTTCCAATTTCTTGCGAAGAGAATCGCGATCGAAAAGGTCGCCGAACAAAATCGCTCGGCGCGAAGCGCGGTCTTCATAAGCCGGGCCAATTCCTTTACCCGTGGTGCCGATTTTCTCATCGCTCAGGGCAGATTCACGAGCGGCATCCAAAGCCTTGTGGTAAGGCAGGATCACAGTCGCCGTGTCGGAGATCATCAATTGTTTTGGATTTTGTAAAAGACCTGAAGCTTTCAGGCCTTGAATTTCTTTGCTGATGGCGAATACGTCAATCACAACGCCTGAAGCAATCACACAAGTCGTTTCCGCGCGAAGAATGCCAGACGGAACCAAGTGAAGAATAGTTTTTTGACCGTTAACAACAAGAGTGTGTCCTGCATTGGCGCCACCTTGGTAGCGAACAACCATGTCTGCTTTTTCTGCAAACACGTCAATGAGTTTACCCTTACCTTCATCGCCCCATTGGGCGCCGACAACAACGACTCCAGACATTCTAAAACCCCTCAGTAGCTGACCGTTAAATTGGCCACACAAATAATCTTTTATGTGAAAGTCAGAGGCAAGTTTTATTCTCCTTTAAAGCCAGTCGCTCCATACCAGGGCGTTCTTGGGGGGAGGGTGTCAGAGGTGCTGCCGTCGATAAAGAAGGCCATAAGCTTATTAGCGGCAATCTGAGACGCCTTAAAGAAAGCATCTTCCGTATTAGCTCCAATGTGTGGAGTCAAAACCACATTGGGATAGGTCAGCAAATTGGAATTTCTGTTGAGAGGCTCTTTCTCAAAAACATCAAGGCCGACGGAACGCAGCCAGCCCTTTTCGATAGCTTCACAGAGATCATTCTCGTTGATCACCGAACCACGAGACGTATTGATCAAAACAATGCCACGATGAATGTACTCAAAATGAGAGCGGTTGAGCATATGATCTGTTTCCACTGTTTTTGGCACGTGGAAGCTGATCACATCAGAAGTTTTTAAAACTTCCTCATAGCTCAACCGAGGTATCTTCAGTCGTTCAAAATTTTCGTCATCAGCATAAGGGTCGAAGGCAACGACATTCATTCCGAAGGCCTGTGCAATTTCGGCGACTCGGGAGCCAATGCGGCCCAAGCCGATGACCCCATAAGTTCGACCACACAACTCGATGCCCGTGATCAGATCACGTTTCCATTCGCCAGCCTTGACCATCTTGTGGGCCTGCTGAACGTTGTTCACGCAGCTTAACACCAAGCCCCAGGTCAATTGAGCGGCGGACTCAATATTGGCTGTCGGCGTGTGCATGACGGTAACACCCCATTTTTGAGTCGCATCCAAGTCAATGTGATCAAAGCCGCTCGTGCAAGTGATGATGAGCTGCAGTTGACGGGCCTTCTTGAGAAGTTCTTCATCGATAGTGGTGCGGCTGCGAATGATTAAACAATTAGCACTCACCAAGTGCTCTAGTGGCAGATGCTGAGGATGATCAGCTCGCACGACTTCAAAGTGGCTGTGTTGCTGAAGATACAAGAAACTGTCTTGAGCGAAGCGATCCGTAATGAGGATTTTTTTCTTCATGGATTTTGCTCCAACCATTTTCTGGCTTCATCAGCCACCATTGAAATTTGCTCCACGGAAATAAAGGCGGGATCGAAATGACGAAGGCAATGTCCTAAAGACGCGATCAGGCGAATCAATTCCTGATCCTGGATATAGCCCATATGTCCTACGCGAATAATTTTTCCTTTTGCCTGGTCCTGACCACCCATGATGGTGATATTGTGTGCTTCTTCCAAATGAAGACGGATTTTTTGGCCGTCCATATGCGAAGGTACCGTCAAGGCAGTGACCGAATCGCTCGGTGACTTGGCGTAAAGAGTGAAGCCTAATTTTTGCGCGAAGATACGAGTGAGTTCTGCTCGGCGATGAATATCATGGAAGAGTTTGTTTAAGCCTTGAGCTTGAATCAAATTCAAAACCACGTCGAGGGCGCGAATGATGGCCACATTGGAAGAGAAAAAGGTTTCGCCGCTGGCGTTGGCTTTTTTCTCTTTGCGCACGTCAAAATAGTAACGGGGGAATTTTGCGCCTTCGATAAATTTCCAGGCCTTTTGCGAGAAAGAAATGAAAGCCATTCCCGTTGGCAACATAAAGGCTTTTTGCGAGCCGGCCACCAAGCCGTCAATTTTCCATTCATCCATTGGGAGTGGATAGGCGCCCAACGCGGTGATGGCATCGACCAAGAAAAGAGTTTCAGAATATTTTGAAATGACATCAGCCAATTCACGAATCGGGTGCGAAACCGCAGTGCTGGTTTCGCAAGCCTGGCAAAGAACTGCGCGGGTGTCGGGATTGTTTTTTAGATGATCTTCCACCAAGGAAACCTGAACCGCTTCACCCCATGGAACTTCAAGAACGGTGACGCTCGCGCCATAGTGCTTTGCCATATCGGCCCAACGTTCGCCAAATTTTCCAGAGACAATCGCCAGAACTTTGTCGCCCGGCGAAAGAGTGTTGACGAGAAGTGCTTCCATGCCGCCAGAACCTGTGGTGGTCAATAGAAAGACTTCCTGAGTTGTTTGGAAAACTTTTTTAATATTCTCAAGAACGCGCTTTAAAATTTTATCAAATTCAGGAGTGCGGTGATGAATCATTGGAAGTGCCAATGCTTTACGCACTTCAGGATGAAGATTGACCGGGCCAGGCGCTAGAAGGCTGTATTCATTCGAAACATCATTAAAACCATCATCAGATGTCATTTTTCTTCCTTGATATCTTGTTCAATTTATACTCAACTGGCTCTGTGGACGCAATCTTTAAAGCTCTTCGTATTACTTTGATTTTTCCTCTTTTTCTCTCTGGATGTGCCTATCATCTTGGCGCTGCCAATCGCAGCATTCCGGGTGGTTATAAGCAGATCTCCGTGCCTGTTTTTAAAAATAAAACTCAAGAAACTGGCATTGAGGTGTCATTTACAAACTCGATAATTCAAGAGTTTCAGCGTTCACGTGTGGCGCGAGTTGTGGACAATGCTTTGTCCGAAGTCGCGGTCATTGGGACCATTGATTCGGTTCAATACTTTCCGGGAGCAAAGCGTCTTTCCGGGGACTCGGCAACACCTCTTTTACCAAGTGGTTCGGCTCTAGCTTCTGAGTATCGAATTATTCTTACAGTCACTGTGAGAGTGGTGAGACAGGCTGATGGCACAGAGTTGTGGAAAGGTTCCTTCAGCGGGGAGCGTACTTATCAGGCACCTCAGGTGACGCTTGCGGGCGTAAACTCCGTGAATCCTCTTTACAATCTTTCTGCACGAAGGCAAAACATTGACCTCATGGCAAGCGACCTCATGTTGGAAGCTCATGATCGTATTACCGAAAATTTCTAGTAGTTAACGGAAGATTTAGGCAGCTTTGTAATGGCAGTAATTGATGCGCAGAAATTCTATCGGGATCTAGAAAAGGGACAATTGTCTCCTCTTTATTTTCTGTTTGGCGAAGAGCCTTATTTGCTCAATCAAAGTGTTGATCGTTTCAAATATGCAGTCCTTAACGAAGGCGCCATCGATTTCAATTATAGTTTGTTTTATGCCAGTGATGCAGATGTCAGCGTAGTTCGTGACGCTGTGGAAACCTTGCCGATGATGGCGCCGCGCCGTTTGGTGATCCTGAAGGAATCTCAAGAGCTCACGGATAAAGAATGGGCAGAGTTAGAACCGTTGATTGAAAACGCGGTAGATAGCACAGTCTTTGTTCTTTTGGCTTCGCGAGTCGATAAACGTAAAAAATCCATTCGCTCGTTGTTGGATAAAGCAGAATGCGTTGAATTTAAAAAACCTTACGAAAATCAAATTCCTTCCTGGATCAACTATATCGCACAAAGCTTGGGTCTGACGATCAGCAATGAAGCGATTCATCTTCTTCATAAATTGGCCGGACATCATCTGACTGAAATTGAAGGGGAGTTGAAAAAGCTCGGTGAGTTTGTCGAAGGTTCGCGTCGTATTGAAGTGTCTGATGTCGCGCAAGTAGTGTCTCGCTCTAAAGAGGAAAACGTTTTCGATTTTACCAAAGCTATTGGTGAAAATGATCGCGTGAAAGCTTTGGAGCATTTGGTTCATCTGTTGGATCAGGGGCAAAACGAGATCGGTATTATTTCTTTGGTGGCCCGTCATGTGCGTATTCTTCTGACGGTGAAGAAGGGCATGGAAGAGGGTCTGCAAGGGGCGAAGCTCGCTCACTATGCGCAGGTGCCTCCTTATTTTTTGGATACCTATACGGACCAATCTCGACGTTGGACTGCTAAAAAGCTAGAGCAGACATTAGTGGTTCTTTCTGAGACAGATAAGGCCCTCAAGTCTTCCCCATTGTCCAGTCACATCTGGCTTGAGAATATGGTTCTTAAAACTTGTAGCTCTCACGCGGCCCACTAAGGTTAAGCTTCCCCTCTAAAATTCCGACAAGTTGTCTAGGCTCCGGCTTTTGCTGGAGTAAGGGACATATGAATACTAAGTTCGATCTCGAAGACAAAGGCCATTTTCGCCGTCAATATCCAAGACGCGCGCTAAGACGTAAAGTAGGCGTACTTTGCGATGGCTCTTATTTTGTCTGCGAAACGGGTGAATTGGGAGAGGGCGGAATGTCCATCATTTCCGAGTTCATTTTGACTGAAGGTCATGAACTGGTTGTTAGCTTGCAAATTCCATCAGGGGATTTTGTGTTCTTGCGCGCCATCGTGCGATCAACAAGAAAAAAAGAAGGTGACTCGAAGGTCACCCACGGATTGAGCTTTAGCGAAATCGCTTTCTCAATTAAACGACAAATACGGGCTTACGTATCAGCCCGTACCGAATCGCTATCTAATAGCTAATCTACAACTAATTACTTAGCAGCAGAAGCGCGAGTAGAAAGACGGCTGATCTTGCGAGAAGCAGTTTCTTTCTTAATAACGCCAGTTTTAGCAGCTTTCATCACTGAAGAAGTGAAAGCTTTCAACAATTCAGGAAGAGCTTTAAGGTCTTTCGCTTCAATTGCTTTAACTAGTTTTTTCTCAACTGTTTTTACAGTGCTTTTACGAGCATTGTTAACAGCGGTTTTGCGAACAGACTGACGAGCTCTTTTTGCTGCAGACTTATGATTTGCCAAGGGATAACCTCCACAGTAATCTTTTTAGACGAACCAAAGGGATTAACATAGGGTGTCTCACGAAGCAAGCACATTAAAACAACATAGCCAGCAAGATCGAAAAAAGGTCCTCAAGAGGGCCTTTTTTATGGCGTCAGGTACTCTAACGAGCCGCATTCTTGGGCTCTTGAGGGATATGGCCTTGGCAGCGCTCTTCGAGCGTTCCGTCACTGACGCATGGACAGCGGCTTTCCGGCTTCCCAATCTCTTTCGCCGTTTATTTGGCGAGGGCTCCTTATCCGTGAGTTTTATTCCGGTTTTTATGCAGGCTCGGGCTGAAGATTCCAGCGGGATTCGTGCTCAGAACCTCTTAAATGCTCTCTATACTGTTTTTTTGATTTTCCTCGGCAGTCTGACGGTTTTGGGCATCCTCTATATGGAGCAGGTGTTGGGGCTGATTCTTTCCGCTGATTACGCCAAGAATCCAGAAAAATGGCTGCTGACGGTGCGAATGGCGCGCATCATGTTTGGCTTTGTTTACTTTGTCTGTAGCTATGCCTACTTCATGGGAGTTTTAAATGCTCTGGGAAGTTTTGGTCTGCCGGCTGTTGCGCCCGCACTGTTAAATATTTCGATGTTGGTGTTCACTTTTCTGCCGCCGTCATGGTTTCCGCAAATAGGGGATGGCTTGGCGTGGGGGGTGCTGGTTGGCGGGATATTGCAAGCTTTGTTGTTGTGGTTGGCTTTGCGGGGACGTGGATATTTGCCAAGGGTGCAGCGCCAGATTTGGAATGAAGATGTCAGAAGAGTCTTGAAGAACATGTTGCCAGGCCTTCTAGGTATGGGGCTTTTGCAGTTTACGACCTTGGTGAATTTGCATTTCGCAAGCTCCATGGGTGAAGGGGCGATTTCTTATATCTATTGGGCGGATCGCTTGCTGGAGATGCCTCTTTCTTTGGTGTCAGTCAGTTTGGGGGCCGCATTGTTGCCGACACTCAGTGAGCTGGCTTTGCGAAATGAAAGAAATAAATTTCGCGAGGTGGTTCAAGAGCACTTTCTCTTTTCGCTTTTTCTGGCGTGGCCTGCCACTCTAGGGTTGTTTTTCCTGGCGGAGCCGATCATCGAGGTGCTTTTTAAACGTGGGCATTTCACAGTCTTGGATGCGAAA
>NZ_JANRMI010000002.1:900000-1013458 GCF_029531655.1 Bdellovibrio svalbardensis | reverse complement strand
TTCCTTGTTTTCAATCCAAAGCCTGTGCAGGAATGTGCAGGCTTTGTTGTTTTCGAAGCTAAGAGTTCAAAAGGCAGAGGCGGTTTTGCGACATTCTGTCATCCATGAGCAAGTTTTTCCCCACCGTCCTGGCGGGGAATCATTATTATATATTCTTATCCGAAGTATTTCAAATTCCAGCCGGAAACGATTTCTTGAACGCGATCCCGGTTGTTTATCGAAATTTAGAGAGTGCGAACTTTAGAAGACTGAATTTCGAAAACGATAAATTCAACATCGTCTTCTATCACTCGAGACGCTTCTTTCATTCTGAGTTTTTTTGCAAGAGCTATCGAAGCCGTATTGGTCGGCATTATCTGGGCCGTAATTTTTTCAAAATTTAGAGCGTTGAAGCCATAACTAAGACACGCTTGGGCCGCTTCAAATGCGAAGCCTTTGCCCCAGCTTGATCTCAAGAAGCGATAGCCTAAATCTATCTCTTTAGTTTCTTCGATCCACTTGAGCCCGCACCAACCAAGTTTTTTTCCCGTTGCCTTTTCAATAACCAGAAATCGTCCGATTTTTCGCTCTGCGAACTGCGCTCTTAGGCTTTCAATTAATCCCCTGGCTTTACTTACGTGTTCGAACGGTCCGTCAGGGACATAGCGAGTGACTTCAGGATCTAAATTCAACTCCATCATAAAATCGACGTCGTCAAATCGATGCGGCCTTAGCTCTAATCTGGCGGTGAGTAATTTAAAATTATCAACAGTCATAGAAAAATCATACGAGATCGTATCGCACCTGTATAGAAACTAACCATATAGCCCCACGAGTCGCAGCAGATCGGCGGGCAGAAGGGCCTTTTTTGTTATTTCAAACGGGAATAGAGCGCTAGGAACTTTTCCAGAGTTTCTTTCCATTCATGATTTTGTACAGACCACTGACGGGCTTTCAAGCCTTGAACTTTGATAGCTCCAGGATTGTTTAAATAGTAACGGAAAGCCTCTGTCAGTGAAGACGGGGATTGCGGCTGTGCTAAAACGCCACGCTCATTTTCTCCCACTTGTTCCGGGGTTCCGCCGGCATTGGTTCCAATTACTGGTTTTGCCATCATCATGGCATCTAAAACACTCAATGAATAAGTCTCGTTGTAAGAGGCAAGTGCAAAGACATCCAGGGCTTCAATGTAGGGGATGTAGTCCTTTTGAAAAGGGATGCGCACAAGATGGTTTCTATAGCGCGGATTGCGTTGCTGTTCTTGAATCCACTCTAAGAGCACGCGGGAAGGTTCGGCAAAGATCGGTTGTCCTTGCTCATCTTTTCCAGCAATCGTGGGATCACCAATAATCCATAACTGAATTCTTTTGAGCTCTGAGTCAGAAAGGCTCTCTAGGGCTTGAACCAGTTCTTTCACTCCTTTGCCTGGATCAATACGGCAAAGAGTTCCAATGACGATTTGATCGGGAGCTGCTTGGTAAAGTCCACGCAGTCCTTCCCGTTCCTTGGGATAAGGTTTGAAAAGTTCAACATTGCGCCCGTAGCGAATCAAATGAAGCTTGCTGGGTGCGATCGGGAAGTTCTTTTTGACGTCATTCAGAATCGTTTCAGAGGAGCTGCAAAGGGCATCGACTTTAGAGAACAACCACTTGTGAACGAAATCCTTTTTAGGAGTCGCATTCATATAGAGATTGTAAATATGCTTAATCTTGCGATTGTTCCAAATCGCCAAAGCGCAGGCCCACATATCCAGGCGGGTGTGTGAATGCAATAAAGTGATCTTGTGCTTGGTAATTATGCGACGAATGATCCTTGCAGTCGCAAGTTTCGAAAGCTTCTTTTCAGGAAAAGGAAGGATTTCGATATGGGCTTTTTTTAACTCTTCAGCGACACGACTGTGAGCGGAACAAAGAACCACTTGTTTGATGCCAGTACTTGCAAGCTTTTGAATCAGCTCGCAAGTATAGATTTCAAGTCCACCCCAAGACAAAGAATGAATGCAGTGAAGAACTCTTACTTCGCCCATAGATTTCTATAGTATTCAATGGTGCGAAGAAGACCTTGCTCTTCAAATTTAACAGTCGGGTTCCAGTTCAATTCTTTTTGAGCTTTGCTGTAGTCGATCGCATAACGGAAGTCGTGACCTTTGCGATCCTGGACGAAGTTCAAAAGAGATTCTGGTTTGCCGAGATGTTTAAGGATCATTTTTGCGACGTCGAGATTTTGTCTCTCGGAGTTGCCGCCGAAGTTGTAAACTTCGCCCGCTTTTCCAGATGTGAAGGCTTTCCAGACGCCTTCATTGTGGTCGTCGACATAAATCCAGTCGCGGATGTTCATGCCCGTGCCATAGATCGGAAGTTTTTCGTTGGCAAGCGCGCGTTTGATCATCAATGGAATGAATTTCTCTTCAACCTGCAAAGGGCCGTAGTTGTTCGAGCAACGAGTGATCACAGTTGGCAATTTAAAGGTCTCAAAGAAAGAACGAACTAATAAATCCGCACTGGCTTTGGAAGCGCTATAAGGACTGTTCGGCGCAATCGGAGTGCTTTCCGTGAAGGCCGGATCTTCCATTTGCAAAGTTCCATAGACTTCGTCTGTGCTGACCTGGAGGTAGCGGAAGTTTGGATTTTTCTCAAACA
Source organism: Bdellovibrio svalbardensis (assembly GCF_029531655.1). Classification (NCBI taxonomy): domain Bacteria; kingdom Pseudomonadati; phylum Bdellovibrionota; class Bdellovibrionia; order Bdellovibrionales; family Pseudobdellovibrionaceae; genus Bdellovibrio; species Bdellovibrio svalbardensis. Next base: position 1,010,840 of record NZ_JANRMI010000002.1, on the reverse strand, counting down.
AAGCCAGACTTTCTTTAAGAAGATTCAAAGTTCCCAGAACATTGGTTTCAACAAAAATATTTGGACTTTCGATAGAGCGATCGACGTGTGATTCCGCCGCGAAGTTCATTACGCCCGCAAAGTTATGTTTTTTAAACAATTCATGCATTTTTTGAGAATCACGAATGTCGGCGTGAACAAAACTAAGGTGTTTGTTGCTGTCGAGTTCTTTTTGAATGTTCTCTAGGCGGCCGGCATAAGTTAAGGCATCGACAATTACGAAATCGAATTTGTCAGCGACATCAGCTCTGCAAGTGATGGTTTTGATGAAATTTGAACCGATAAAGCCAGCGCAGCCGGTGAGTAAGACAGTTTGTTTCACGGATTGTTTCATGGGGCCTCTAAATAGTTTCTTCAGTGATGATTTTCTCTAGGTAACTGCGGTAAGAGCACTTCGGAAGTTCTGAAGTGATTTTTTGCAGCTGTTCGAGAGTGATAAACTTCATGCGGAAAGCGATTTCTTCAAGACAAGCCACTTTCAAGCCTTGGCGCTCTTCGATGGCGCCAATGAAAGCTGCAGCATCCAGAAGTGAACGCGGAGTTCCAGTGTCGAGCCAAGCCAGGCCACGATACATCATCTCAACGCCCAATTTTCCTTCGTTATGATAGGAAAGGATCAAATCAACGATTTCAGTTTCACCACGGGCAGAAGGTTTTACCGCTTTCGCGCGGGCTGCAACGGTATTGTCGAAAAGGTAAAGACCTGGCACTGCGTAGTTTGATTTTGGTTGTTTGGGTTTTTCTTCGATGGACTTTACTTTTTTTGTACCCTTGTCGAATTCCACAACTCCGTAAGCTGTAGGATCGGCCACGTAATAAGCGAAGACGCGACCATGGAGTCCGTTCTTTTTCTCTTCTTGTTCTTTGATTGCCAAACGAAGGAAATCCAGATCGCCATAAAACATATTATCGCCCAGGATCAAGCAGACGTTGTCGTCGCCGATAAACTTTTCGCCCAGGACGAAAGCGTCAGGCAGTCCCGTGGGTTTTTCTTGGATCACATAAGATAACTTAATGCCAAATTGCGAACCATCACCCAAAAGTTTCTTAAACAAAGGCTGGTCGTCAGGGGTGGTGATCAAAAGAATATCTTTAATCCCGCCAAGCATTAAAATGCTGAGCGGGTAGTAGATCATAGGCTTGTCATAGACCGATTGAAGTTGTTTGGTCATGACTCGTGTCATTGGGTAAAGGCGAGAGCCTGCGCCCCCGGCTAAGATAATACCTTTCATGATTTCCTCGCGAAGAATTGACGAACGGTATTAAGAACAGTGTTCACGTCGTCTGGTGTAAGATCTGCATACATAGGCATGCGCAATAAGCGATTGGCTTGATCGTCAGTGACTTTCATAGAGCCCGCCACGCGGCCGAAGCGCACTCCCGCAGGAGCTGAGTGTAATGGAACATAGTGAGTCGTCGATTGAATTCCATGCTCTTTAAGGTCCGACCACAAAGCTGCGCGTTCTTCCGCTGAATTCAAAAGGATATAATAAATATGTGCATTGGCTTGCGACTCTGCAGGAACTGTCATGCGAGTCAGCTTGCCCGCTTTTTCCAGGTCGGCAAAACCCTGATGATACTGATTCCAATGTGCCAGTCGGTGAGCGGTGATTTGTTCACCCTCTTCAAGTTGTGATAACAAGAAGGCCGCCGCCAGTTCCGACTGCAAGTACGAAGAGCCTTTGTCCTGCCAGGTGTATTTGTCCACTTGGCCATTGAGGAACTGCTGACGGTTGGTGCCCTTGTCGCGGACTATTTCAGCGCGGGCGACGAAGCGGGGATCGTTGATGATCAGAGCGCCACCTTCACCGCAGACGATATTTTTAGTCTCATGGAAGCTGTAAGCCGCCATATGTCCCCAAGCCCCAAGGGGTTTGCCCTTGTAAGAGGCGAAGATGGCTTGAGCCGCATCGGCGACCACGATGAAGTTGTGCTTTTCAGAAAGAGCCATGATCTTGTCCATCTCACATCCCACACCCGCATAGTGTACCGGCATGACAACTTTGGTTTTAGGCGTGAGAGCTTTTTCCATGGCAGCAACGTCGATGTTCATCGTTTGAGGATCAACGTCGACGAAAACAGGAGTTGCACCATAAAGAGCGATGACATTGGCCGTTGAAGTGAAAGTAAATGATGGAAGAATCACTTCATCTCCAGGACCGATGTCAGCCAAAACCATGGCCATCTCTAAAGCGGAGGTGCATGAAGGAGTGATAACGGCCATTTCACATTGAAGATGATTTTTAAACCACTCTGCGCATTTTTTATTGAAGATGCCTTCGCCACTGAGTTTTTTGAAGCCAATGGCCTGGCCAATATACTTTTCTTCGTTCTTGCTGCGAGGAGGGACATTAAATGGAATTTTCATGCCCTCCAGTCTATTACAAGGGAACTAGGGGAGCAACGGATTAAAAGCCATCCGTTGTACCCACTTTTCTATGGAGACCTTCTTGGCGCGAGTCATCGTCAAATGGAATTGTGGCGGCGGCTGAATGTGGCTTTTTGCCCACGGACCTTGTGGCAGTTCTTGGTTTAAATGGGACAACCTTGGCAGGAGCCGGGGTTGTTTTTGTATGGCGCTGAGCTTCCATTTCTGCTGCACCTCCAAGGATGACTCTGTTGAGGTTCACAGTCAGATTTTGCATTTGCTGTGTTTGTGCTGAAATTTCCTCAGAAGAGGCCGCAATTTCTTCAGACGAAGCCGCGTTGGCTTGAGTGCTTTGGTCAAGTTGGTTCATAGCCTTGCTAATCTGCTGAATACCAGTCGTTTGTTCAGAACTCGCTGCGGAGATTTCATTGTTCAAGTCTGAAACCTTTTTCACAGAATTGACGATATTGTTTAAGGTCTCACCAGAGCGATCGGCGACGTCAGAGCCTCTTTCAACCTGGTTGACGCTTTCTTTGATCAAAACATTGATGTCTTTTGCGGCAACTGCGGAACGTTGTGCCAAGGCGCGAACGGCCTCAGCAACCACCGCGAAACCTTTTCCTTGTTCGCCGGCGCGAGCGGCCTCAACCGAGGCATTCAGTGCGAGAAGATTGGTTTGGAAGGCGATGTCATCAATAACACTAATAATCTCTTCGATCTTCTTGGAAGACTTGGAAATGTCGTGCATTGAGGCAATCAGAGTCTGAATTTCACGTTGTCCTTCTTCCGCGGCATCGCGGGAGGATACCGAAAGTGCCGCCGCTTGTTTGGCATTGTCGGAGTTCATTTTTACCATCGAAGACATTTCCTCCAGGGAGGCGACTGTTTCCTCTAAGGATGCAGCAGACTCCGTGGAAGCCTGAGACAATGTTTGACCAGCAGAGGTCAGCTGAGAGATGGCCCCAGAGACCTGTGTTCCCACCTCCGCAAGATGAGACGCAATGCTTCCAACTGAGTTTGAAACACGATAGGCGATCCACATAAGAATTCCAAATAAAGCAAAACAACAGAAGGCAGAGATTAGAACCAGCAATTGAGAAATCGTTTTGCGGTCCGCTTCTTGTTTCTTGTTGTTGGCTTCATTCATCGCTGAGTATAGCTTGATGTTCGCAGCCATCATGGTTTGCACATCTGTTGCTAAAATATGCCAATGGCCCCCATTCATGAGGGTTTTGATTTTTGCATCAGACTCAGGAAGGTTTTTCTTGAGGTCGGCAATAATGCTTTCGGTGAGCTGGTAGAACTCTTCTTTGTGCTCTTTTACCTTTGCATAGTTCTTGGCTTCTTCGGGTTCAAAACTTTGCTTCTCATACATGTCCTGACCTTTTTTAAAGTCTTTGAATGCGTCTTCTGCCTTACTAATAAAAGAGGCGCGGCCTTTGGCGTCGTCATGCAAACTGAGAGAAGCCCAGATAAAATAACCGACCCGAGCTCTTTGCATGCCCATTTGTCCGAGAGCTTCCATATTGGGAATTACATCTGAATAGGCACCTGAAAGTTGGGTGCCGATCTCATCAAGTCCGCGCATCGCAATCACTGTGATTGTGGCGAAAGCAAATACGGGAAGAAAAGCTGATAGAAGAAGTTTTCCACGCAAGCCATGAATCCAGGATTTTAAAGAGTTCATCAAGCGTCCTTTCGAGGTCGAAGTCTTATGAAAGGTTCTCTTCGGGATGTTTGTGCTGGTTCTTTACGGTGGGATAATAAACCAGACTGGCTCAAGGTGCGGTGTGACATGAGCTCATGTTTCTGTTTGTAAATGTACGCGCGACGTGGTTCGATTTTGCAACGTCTAGACTCAAGGAGGGGAAAAGTCATGACAAAATCAACGATGATTCGTGCATTGTCGGGTGTTGCATTGGTAGCAACTCTTGGCTTCACATTTAAGTCACAGCAGGTTCAAGAGCTTTGCCACGGTTTCGTACCGGAAAACAGCATGTATATTCCAGAAGGTTTGTACACAACTGGAGGTATTTCTCAGGATCAATTCAACCAAGTTATGGATCGTGTAGAAAAAATCTTCACAAGAGATGTTGAAGGTTTCGGCGACAAACTTAAAATCAACCGTTTGTGGTCAGATGGTACAGTGAACGCATCTGCACAAAAATCTGGCAACACGCGCATCCTAAATATGTACGGCGGTTTGGCTCGTCATAAAGCTATCGGCGTTGAAGGTATGGCTTTGGTTGTGTGTCATGAGTTGGGTCATCATAATGGTGGTGCACCTAAATCTGCTGGCTGGTACAGCACTTGGGCAACAAATGAAGGCGGATCTGACTATTTCGCAACTTCAAAATGTCTTCGTCGCTTCTTCGCTGAAGATGACAACGCAGCTATCGTTGCAGGTTTGACAATTGATCCAACGGCGAAAGCTGGTTGCGAATCTCAATTCTCTAATTTGCAGGATCAATTGATCTGCTTGAGAATCTCTGAAGCCGGTCAACAAGTTGCTAACTTGTTCATGGATCTTAGCGGCGATTCAAAACCACCAAAATACAATACTCCAGATAAATCTGTAGTTAAACGCACGAACGATGCGCATCCAGCGACTCAATGCCGTTTGGATACTTACCTTGCTGGCGCACTTTGCCAAGTAAGAGAAACTGAAGTTCCTAGCGATACAGATTACAAAGTAGCTTCTTGCTACACACCACGCGATGCTGTTGGCTTCCGCCCACTTTGCTGGTTCGCTCCTAAGTAATCCGGAGCAAAAAAATAGACGCCGACAAAGTCGGAGTGAAGGCCAGTGTTGGAAGACACTGGCTTTTTTATTTTCTAAAGCGGATTCCACGAGTAGCGTTTTAGAATGTCCAAGAAAAAGCTTCTTCCTCTAGCCTTGGTGTTAATCCTTCTTGTCGTGGCCTTCCTGGTGAAGGTGTTTTTCTTTCGTTCAGAATTTTTCTATGCAGGAACTATCGAGGTGACGAAAGTGGATGTCCCTGCCCGGGTGGCCGCGGTCATTGATGAAATGCCGATTATGGAGGGGCAGATCGTCACCCAGGGGCAAAAGCTGGTGAAGCTTTCCTGTGAAGATTTAAAAGTATCCTACAGTCTTGCAAAGATTAACTATGACCGGGCCCGCAGTCTTTTTAGAAGCGGGAATATATCTGCGGAAGCTTATGATCAGGCCGCAAATAAGAAAGACGACCTTCAGGTTCGCACCGGATGGTGTGACATATTTTCACCGTTAAAAGGCACAGTGCTGACCAAGTATTTTGAGATTGGCGAGATGGTCAATCCTGGAGCGAAGCTTTTTACGATTGGCGATCTGAGTTCCGTGTATGCCTATTTCTATATTCCGCATGATGAAATCGCAAAAATTAAAGTCGGGCAAAAAACACAGGCTCGACTGCATGAGGTGGACAATAAAGCTTTCGAGGGTGTGGTGGAATTTATTAATCCTGAAGCGGAATTCACCCCTAAGAATGTTCAGACCCGTGATGAGCGAACCCGTTTGGTTTTTGCGGTGAAGGTTCGATTCGCCAATCCTGAAGAGGTGTTAAAACCTGGAATGACCTTGGAGTGGAAGGGTGGAGGATGAGTTATGCCGGCAATTTCTTTACGCGTGCAGGACCTTCACAAAAAGATGAAGAAGGTGCAGGCCTTGAAGGGGCTCACCATGGATTTTTCAGCGAATCAGCTTCACGGAATCATCGGGCCGGAGGGGGCTGGTAAAACCACTTTACTTAGGCATCTGATGGGGTTGTTGTCGCCCGATCAAGGAAAGGTTGAGTACTATCAAGATGATTTGCTGATTTCCTTTTCGGAGGTGCGAACTCGCTGCGCCTATATGCCGCAGACGCAAAGTCTTTATGGTGACCTGAGCATTCATGAGCATCTGGAGTTTTTCCGAACGCTCTACCGATTGTCTGATCAGGAATATCAAGAGCGTCGCGCCCGTTTGCTGGAGATCACTCGTCTTGAAGAATTCAAGGATCGCGTCGCCTCGCAGTTGTCGGGGGGGATGTATAAGAAATTGGGCTTGATGTGTGCCATGTTGGCGGCGCCCAAGCTCATGCTTTTGGATGAGCCGACGAACGGTGTGGATCCTTTAAGCCGGAGGGATTTCTGGGAGCTTCTTAATCAACTTAAAGAAGAGGGCATCACCATTCTTGTTACAACATCCTATATGGACGAGGCTTTGAAATGTGAAAACGTTCACTTGCTTTTCGATGGACAGAGTCTGATGGAAGGATCCCCTTTGGAAATCCTTAAAGCACAAAAATGCCGAAACTTCGATGAGGTGTTTTTGCGTTATGATTCTTCGCTTGAAGCGGAAAAGTTATGATCTCGGTGGAGGTAAAAGACCTTTCTGTAAAGTACGGTGACTTCTACGCAGTAAGGAATTTGTCCTTTGCTGTTGAACGCGGCGATATCTTTGGCTTTCTCGGCGCGAATGGAGCAGGCAAGACCACCACAATCCGGGTTTTGTGCGGATTGATTCTGCCAACTGAAGGTGCGGCCTTTGTCGGTGGGGTGAATGTTCAGGAGGAGCCCTTCGCTGTAAAGCAAAAAGTGGGTTATATGTCTCAGAAGTTCACTTTGTATGACGATATGACCGTGGATGAGAATTTGGCTTTCACAGCCTCATTGCGGAAACTTGAAAAGGGGCAGTTTCAAAATCAAAAAGAAATGCTGTTGAGCTTTATCCACTTCAATCAATCACGCAGTTTGATGGTTCGTGATCTTCCGGGTGGAGTGAAGCAACAGGTGAGCCTGGTTGCATCTTTATTGCATGATCCGGAGGTGGTGTTTTTGGATGAACCCACAGCGGGTGTCAGTCCAGCTTACCGGCAAAGATTTTGGGAACTCATTCAGCAGCTCGCAGCGGCTGGTAAAACAGTTTTTGTGACCACACACTATATGGACGAAGCGGAACGCTGCAATCGCATTGCCTTGATGAGAGCCGGGGAGTTGATCGCATTAGACAGTCCGGAAAACTTAAAGAAAAATAGTTTCCCTAAAAAGAAGCCACAGGAAGTTCATTTGGAAGATGTCTTCATTGCCGTGGTGGAAGGGGGGAGTGAATGATCAGGTCCTCCATCTTGGCTGTCGCGAAGAAAGAAGTTTTTCATATCGTGAGAGACCCATTTACATTGACCATGGCTTTGGGGATGCCCGTTGTGATGGTGCTTTTCTTTGGGCTCGCGATCGAATTTAATTTGGATAAGATACCCATCGCAATCTTTGATGGAAGTAAAACCACCAACTCTCGAGATTTGATTCAGACATTTTCCAGTTCGAAATATTTTATTCCCAAATATGTTTTTGGTCCCGCTCAGGCGTTACAATTGGTCGATGAGGGGGCAGCGCAGGCGGCATTGATCATTCCGCCCACTTACGCGCGTGAGCTGACTTTGTTCAGGCAAAGTTCTGTGCAGATTTTGGTCGATGGCACGGATAATTCTTCAGCTGGATCCATTCTCGGTTACCTCGGTGGTTTGCAGGTGATGGCTTTAAAAAAGGAGTTTGGTGCTCAGGCGGCGCGACCTGTCGTTGATGTGAAAAGTCGGTTTCTTTATAATTCAGAGCTGAACAGTCGCTGGTTTGTGGTTCCGGGTTTGGCGGCGGTGGTGATTGCGGTGCTGTCGATTTTATTGACGGCCTTAACTGTTGCCCGCGAATGGGAAAATGGTTCAATGGAGCTTTTACTGGGAACCCCGATTCGTCCGATCGAGATTATTTTGGGAAAGCTCTTGCCATACTGTGTGATGGGGCTGGTTGCGGCTTTGTTTGTGTTCATGATGTCGCAAATAGTTTTTGAAGTGCCGTTTCGTGGAAATTTTCTAATCTATCTGTTTGCCTGTTTAATTTTCTTAAGTACTTATCTTGCTCAAGGATTATTGATTTCCGTAATCACCCGCAAGCAACAATTGAGCATGCAGTTTTCTATGTTGACGGGTTTGCTTCCGACCTTGTTGTTGTCAGGTTTTATTTTTCCCACCGAACATATGCCCAGTTTCTTTTACTATCTGACCATGTTACTGCCTGCAAGGTGGTTTATCTCAATCAGTCGAAAGCTGTTCCTGCAGGGGGCCAGTTTCTTTGATGTGCTACCGTCTCTTTTGGTGATGTGCATTCTGCTCATGGTGATGATTTTACTTGCCACAAAAAAATTTAAAAAGGACGTGGAACCATGAGAACTCTGTTGGGGTTTATCAAGAAAGAGTTTTTGCAGACCCTGCGAGATCCGCGAATGAGAATTCTGCTGTTTCTGGCCCCTTGTGTTGAGTTGACTATTTTTGGGGTGGCCTTGTCGACGGAGGCCAAAAATATTCGTTTGAGTGTTGTGGGAGCGCCTAGCGATTCCATGCTTCAGACCATCTATCGTGATTGCCTTGCTTCGGGTTGGTTTATTCCGGCCAAAGTCAGTTCTTCAGATCCGTTTGAACAAATGCAAAGAGATGAGGCGGATGCAGTGATGATTGCTCCGCCAGGCGGCTTGGATAAGGCTATCGGGCAAGGGCGGGGGCAGGTGCAGCTCTTGGTGAATGCCATCAATGTGACGCGGGGGCAGAGCATTGAGCGCTATTTCATGGCTGTGACTCAAAGCCAGGCGCCTCGCAGTTCGCCACTGCAGTTCGATGTACGGGTACTGTACAATCCAGCGATGCGTTCCGCCTATTTTTTGATTCCCGGCGTGATGAGTATGCTGGTGTGCCTGATTACAATTCTTTTGACGAGCATGTCCATTGCCAAAGAAAAAGAGATTGGAACTTTCGAGACTTTAATTTCAGCGCCGATATTGCCCGAGGAAGTGCTATTGGGAAAAACGGTACCTTTTGTGTTGTTGGGTATGAGTAATATTCCATTGATTATGGCCGTGGCAGTTTTTGTATTTGAACTACCTTTGCGGGGAAGTATTTGGTGGTTGATGTTTTCCTCAGGCGTCTTCGTTTTTTGTACGGTGGCCATTGGTCTTTTGATTTCGACTTTGGCAAAGAATCAACAGCAGTCGATGATGGGCGGCTTTCTATTTTTATTTCCCGCCATGTTGCTTTCCGGTTTGGTGTTTCCCATTGAGAACATGCCTTGGGCTTTGCGTTTGGTTTCGTATCTGAATCCGCTGACGTATTTTATTGAAATCTTGCGAAACATAACGCTTAAAGGTGGAGATTCTCGGTTGCTACTGTTCAATACTTCTATTTTGGCTGCGATGGCAGTGATGGCAATCTTTGTAAGTTGGCGGAGATTTAAAACTCGGCTTTAAGAAGAATTGAAAGCCGAGTCCTTGCTTCGCTTGCAGACAAAGTTAATTGCAGAATGGAAGCTTTTTAACAATTGCCGCAATTTCAGAGATATGTTGGTATCGTCCACCACTGCGAAGGGTTGACCAATAGGCCCCGGAGCTGACGGTGATCTGTCCTTTTCTAGAGATGATTTTCGCCATGATGCCGACGCCACAGTAAAGATTCTTATAAGGATCTAGAACGTCTTTTTTAGGATCTTTAACGCTGAGGTTTTTATCCTTGTTCCAATCAAAATCGCAGAAGGGATAGCCTTGAATATCCTGATAAGAAAGTTGCAACAAACCTTCAGAATAGACGGGTTGTCCAGTAATGCCGTCCGTGCCCATGGTCGACTCGTGAAAGCGCATGGTGGGATCGTAACCACTTTCAAATTTAGCAACGCCCACAAAAAGCGCCGCCCAGGCATTCGCACGTTGATCGTTGTCTAGTTTATAATATTTGGGACAGAAGGTTTCAATATCATCAGCACCGGCTAAAAGACTGTTCCATTTGTTAAGTAGAATATCCTGTAAATAAAGAGACCACTTTGTGCGTTCGGGTTTGGTTGAGGTTTCCCAGGCCAGAGCTGTCATCTTATAGCTGCTCACTGGTGGAGTGGGCTCTGTCGTGCCAGGTGTGTCGGTCCCCGGAGTGGTGGTGCTTCCAGGGTCTGTGGGCGCAGTTGAGCCTGAGCTTTGGTTGTCTGAGCCAGTACTGGTATTAGTTGTAGGAAATTGGCTGGATTTTGAGCAACCCATCGACAGGACCAGGAATACAGAGAGAGTTGTAGCAATTATAAAAGCATTGAAGACATGGTGATTTCTTTTTTGTGGCATAGGGCCCCCCGCAGTCTTAGTTAAGCAACGTTAAGACCATATGAGGTGGTTCTATATTTTTCGAAGTGGTTGAAATCGCAAGACTTCTCAAAATATGAGAAGGGGGAAGTTCTTTTTAATTTGTCTACGTCCAGGGAAATGAATCGGAGTTAGACGAATTTCAAAAAAACAAAAGCCCATCATGATGACGGGCTTTTGTTTAATTATGGTTAGTTCTATTTTTAAAAAGCGGGCAGATTATTGTACGTAAGGTTTCCCTGGTACATCAAATCTTTGAGAGCGCATATCGTAGCGCCACTCTCTGGAAGGTTCTTCATAAGAAGAAGGTGTTCTTGGATCCACCGATTTATGTGGATAATAAGCTTGCGGCTCACTGCTACTGAAGTGTGCGCAACCTGAAAGTCCCGCTACTGCAAGGAAACATGCTGCCATTACTGTCTTTGCTGATTTCTTTAACATACGCACTCCTATGTTGTCTTGTCTGCACTCCGAGTTCGTCGGAGCAAAGTTAAGCTCTTGTTCTTTGTTGAGCAAAACACTCATCGGTGTTTTTCCAGACTTAAGAAGGGTCTTTGGTAAAAAAATTAAAGTTTATTGAGTTTTTTATGAGCGTGTTTAGTTCTGAGTCGGCTTTTGCGTCAGTCTGAGAATTTACAAAACCATCTCGGTTCAGTTGGCAGTCGCAAAATCCTCGTATGTACTGAATTGGTACAAAGGAGAATCAGATGGTTAAAGCCGCGTTGTTAGTTCGAATGGAAGCGAAGCCTGGAAAAGAAAAAGAGGTGGAGGATTTTTTAAAGGGGGCATTACCCTTGGTGGAGGAAGAACTCAATACGACCGCCTGGTTTGCTATTCGTTTAAGTCCCTTGGTCTTTGGTATTTTTGATGCCTTTCCTGATGAGTCCGGGCGGCAAGCTCACTTGGTGGGAAAGGTTGCAGAAGCTCTCATGAAGAAGGCTCCGGATTTGTTCTTGAAGGAACCCACGATTGAAAAGGTCGAAGTCTTGGCGGATAAGCTACCTGGTTCGGGTGCTCGCAGTGTCGATCTTCCTCCGGAAGCTTTTGCTCCCTAATTTAAGACTGTCATCTAAAATTTTAATCCGTTGATGGCTGTTCTGGAATTCTGACCAAGGATCTTTTTTTCGTTTTGCTAAATAGGCCAGAGCTCTTGTTAATGAGAACTCATCGGCGCTGGTTGTTTTTTTTAGTTGCGACCACTCCAGGGGCATGGCGACCGCACTCTGAGGCCGCGCGCGCAGAGAATAAGGCGCTACAGCAGTGGCTCCGCGCGTGTTTCGAAAGTAATCAATAAATATTTTTTTAGCGCGAAGATTTTTGGTCATTTTAAAGATATAGCGATCTGGTCGAGAGATTTCCAGTTCCTTGGCTAGGGCTGCAGAGAAAGCTTTGATTTGCTCCCAAGAGTAGACGGGCCTGACGGGAATATGCACGTGCAGTCCCTTGCCTCCGCTTAATTTTACGAAGCTTTTGATTTTCAGTTGCTCAAGCATCTTTTTTAGATCAAAGGCCGCCTCAACAACCTGGTGCCATGGCACATGGGGCCCAGGGTCGAAGTCGATAACAATCTGGTCGGGATTTTCAACGCTCTCTGCAACAGAGTTCCAACAATGAATTTCAAATGCTCCCATTTGCACCAGCGTGGTCAAGCCCAGTGGATTCTGCAGGCCAATGTAATTTTTCACTCCGGATTTTTCGGCGATGGGGATTTCCCGCAGGGTGGCTGGGAGTGGGGTAGGAATGTGCTTTTGGAAAAAACAACTTTTCAGGACCCCTTCGGGGCAACGCAAAAGCGAAAGAGGACGATTGCGAAGGTAGGGCAGTATTTCTTTAGATATTTTGTGATAGTAATTGGCAACCTCTAACTTGGTGATTTTTTCTTTCGGGAAAAGAATTTTGTCGGGATTGGTGATAGTCACGGATTCCAGTTCTTTTGCGGAGAGTGGCTCTTCCACCGTGATCTCTTTTGTGGGTTTATCTTCGCGCAGACCATTAAAAACCGGGGCGCGCAAGTGTCCGTCATGGGTCCAGTTGGCAAAAATAATTTCAGCACTCCAAAGGGGTTTGAGCCAGTGCACGCGATGCTCATGGGGTGATTTTTTTTGAAAGGGAGATTTGCGTTGTTCCAGAGGGGCGAGGGTTTTTAAGACCTCGAGCAGGGATTTCTGAGTGAATCCGGTTCCGACTTTACCCACATAGTGAAGTTGATTTTTTTTGTAAACGCCCAGTAGTAACGCGCCCAAGGAGCTGCGAGCCCCTGAGCCCTTGGTGTAGCCGCCTATTACGAATTCTTGTTGATGAGTGCATTTTGTCTTGATCCAATTTGGATTGCGATTCGAGACATAAGTGCTTTCAATATTTTTCGAGACGATTCCTTCCAGCTTGTGTTGGCAGGCGATCTTAAGCAGCTCTTGCCCTGAGCCTCTGAGTTCTTCGCTGTAGCGAATATTCTTGGCAGCCTTCTTTAAGATCATCTTTAGGCGTTTTTTTCTCTCGCTCAATTCAAGATCGCGGGTGTCTTGAGTTGAATATGAAAGCAGATCGAAAGCATAATAAATGAGCGGAGCAGTTTGTTGGCTCTTTAAGGCATTCTGCAGAAGTTGAAAGTCGCTTCGCCCCGTGCTGTCCAGCCAAACCACTTCGCCATCAAGGACGGCTTCATCGACGGATAAACTTTTCAGGGATTCGATGAGTGATGGAAACCTGTTGCTCCAGTCAAGCCCGGTCCGCGTTAAAAGAACCGCTTTTCCTCTGTTGATATGAGCCTGCATGCGGTAACCATCAAACTTTATTTCGTGAATCCAATTGTCCCCCAGAGGAGGGATGTTGGCCAGTTGAGCCAACTCTGGGGAGATGAATTGGGATGCTTTTAATTTGGAATTTTTAGAGTGTCCGGTTCTTGTAGAAGAGACGGGGATCTTTTCTGATTTTTTTGAAGATTTCTTTTTTGGAGGCGAAGTTTCAGGTTTAACGAAGTCATCCTTTTGTTTGATAAGCAACCACTGGTTTTTGCGTCCCGCAAAGTGTGTGCGTATCAGATCCCATCGGCCTTTCAATTTTTTGCCTTTGAGATCAAATTGTAGATGGCCTTTCTTGAATCCCACGGCGGGATCGGTGGTGGGAATCCAGGTTCCCGTGTCCCAGATGATAACTTCTCCTGCTCCATATTGATTTTCTGGAATCACACCTTCGAAACTGCCGTATGAGAGAGGATGATCCTCCACTTCCACGGCCAGTCGTTTTGTATTTGGATCAAGACTGGGGCCTTTGGGGATGGCCCAGCTTTTTAGAACACCTTCCCACTCCAAGCGCAGATCATAGTGGAGGTGAGAAGCGTGATGTTCTTGAATGACGAACATCAAAGCGTGTTCTTTGGATTTCCTTTTGGTTCCCTTGGGCTCTGATGTTTTTTTAAAATTTCTTTTTTGTTGGTACTCATGCAAAGGCATTCAGCTCTCCTTAGGCATGGGCTCGTGAAGCGGTTTTCTTTTTGACTGTTTTCGGTTTGCTGGCGGCGAGGCTTTTTTTGAGTAAAGGCATCAAATCAATAATATTGCTGGTGGATTCGATGCGTGGTTCTTTTTGGACCTCTTCGACGATATGGCCTTGCCCTTGGCGAACCTTCTGTTTGATGAGTTTCATCATATCCTGGTAATAAGTATCTTTGTATTTTTCAGGGTTCCACTTCGCAGTCATTCCTTCGATCAGTTCTTCGGCCATTTTCAATTCACGGGGAGTAAAAGAAACCTTTTTGTTGGCCTCTTTGAGGTAATCAACTTCAGAAGTCTCTTTAACTTGGTGGGCAAAACGAAGGATTTCCAAAACGATATAATCCTCACGGGGCATCAGCATCACGAGATGTTGTTTCACGCGGATGACGATCTTGGCAATGGCGACCTTTTTGGATCTCTTTAAAGCCTCGCGCAAAAGGTAGTATCCCTTTTCGGCTCCTTTTTGCGGAGCCAAATAATAGGGTCGTTCGAAGAGGAGTGGATCTACATCAGACAAAAGAACAAAGTCTTCAATGTCGATGGTTTGAGTGGCTTTAGGGTTGGCCTTCCGGAAGTCGGTGTCGTTGACGATAACATAATGACCTTTTTCATATTCAAATCCTTTTACGATGCGATCGTAGGGAACTTCCTTTCCGGTTTGGGCATTGAATTTCTTGTAGTTGATTCTTGAGAGGTCTTTCTTATCAAGCATGGAAAAATGAATTTCTTTTTCCTGATCGGCAGTCTGCAAGGTGACAGGTATATTTAAAAGGCCAAAGCTAATCGAACCTTTCCAGATGTTAGATCTCACAAGTCCCCCTTTGAATTTAGCAGGCTCATTCAAGGATGAACTTTGGGGATTGTTCTGCCAACTCTCCTCAGTGAATCTGGCGATAATACAAATTTACAGCAGATGGTGTTCTTGGATGTTGTCAGACAGGATAAAAACTTATTTGGATGGATTTATTGTTTCAATTTTCTCACACTGTTTTCGAGGGTGAGAATTGTTCACGCGACAGATTCGATCTGTATAGTCCCAGCAGCCATATCGTTCTGAGCAATTGTAAATTGAAATATAGTCCTTATTAAATCCTGCTGAGGCATATCGATAGAGTTCATAACCCACAAATGGCAAAACCATCACAGTGAAGAGAGCGCTTACGATAATCAGCATTTGCCATTTCATGGATCTATTCATTCCAAACAATGTCTTTATGATCAACATGTAAGTGTTTATGGTTAAGATAAATTGTTTGCCGATTGAGGAACTGCTCGTGAATCCTTACTCCCAGTGATAGGCTTTGAAGAATGTACCGTTTGCTTTTTCTGTTTCTCGTGTTCTTGTGCTCACTTCATTTTTCGGGAATGGCTAGTGCCCAAGTGAAAGAGTCGTCGCAGATCACTTGGATTCGCTGGGATGACCCGCCGATTTTCATTTTTGCGGGGCCTTATCGCGGACAAGGCCTGCTTGATGTCGTCGAAGTACAGGTTCAAAAATATATGCCCCAGTATGAGCATAAAAAAATCGAGGGAACAGTCTTGCGAGTGCTTAAAGAGGCGGAAAACCAATCTCCAATTTGCAATGCGGGCTGGTTGGATACTCCGGAGTGGCGAAAGTTGTTTTATTTTTCGAAGCCGGTATTTGTGATTCCCACAAACGGGGTCTTGATCAAAGAAAGTCATTTGAAGGAGATTGTCGGTTTGCAGCCTTATGCTTTACAAAAGTTTTTAGATAAAAAACCAGAGTGGAAACTGGGAGTGGGACGCCTTTATGGGGAAGGCATTGATCCGATTCTCTTTAAAAATGACTATCAAAAAAATCCCAAATTTGTTCCCATTGCCACCAGCTTAAGAGTTCATCAAATGCTGCAGAACGATCGCATTCAATACACCTTGGGATATCCGTTCGAAGCGGTCTATTACAACGAACTTTTGAAAAATAAAGATAAAGTGGTCTATGTTCCGCTTACCGATAACAGCTCCTTTGTGGAGGTGGTGGTAGCCTGTCCAAAGAATGAATGGGGCAAGAAGGTTATCGCCGATGTGAATAAGGTTTTAGAAAAACCTATGGTGCTGGCTGAGATTGAAAAGGGTGTGGATCGCTGGCTCAGCAAGGAAGATCAAAGGCGTCTTATCCAGCCTCGATTGGAGATGCTCAAAAAAAGGTAAGAGGCTTATGTCTTGAATTTCTAAAAATCCACCCCAGGGGTTGACTGTTTTTTTTAGAAGACTATGTTCCAAGTCATAATTGATAACGCCGAGTTTGTGGCAAGATCTCTGTATGTATAATTTAGAAATAAATGATCTGATAAATATTGAAGTGAAGTCCAGAAAGTTTACTTTTCACTATGCAACTGACGGAAGTAAAGAAAATCCGCTAGAAGCCACCTACGCGGCGCTAGCAGGATGCGCAGGTGTGTATGCGTTGAAGGCTTGTAAGAAAAAAGATCTTTCCGCTTTGGGGATAAAGATCTCTGGGAAGCCCTATCTGGATAAGACCAATCCCAGCATGATCACCAAATGGGTGACCGAGGTTCAATTCCCAACGGGCTGGAAGCAAGAAGACAAAGAATTTGTCATGGCAGAAATTCAAAAGTGTGCGGTTAAAGAGATGATCGCCAAAGGTCAGCAGGTCGAGTTTGTAACTGAAGAGGTCGTTGAAAGCTAAGTCTTCGCTTTGACGACTTGGCTTTCAATCAATGTCCAGAGTTGCCATTATTTTTATTTTTTTAAAAATTGCGTTACTCGCAGTTCAAGCGTGGGACTTAAACCAGTGCTGAGCCACTTGATCTTTTTCTCTCGGTCGACAAAAACCAGGGTTGGAGTGCCGGCAACTTTGTAATCCTTAGCCACTTTTCCAGATGGATCCAAGCCCACCGCGAATTGATATTGGCGATGGGATACTGTTTTTTGCACAAGCGTGGGATCCTCAAGGCTAGAGATGGTGAGGACCGACTCTGCTTTGATTTTCTTTTCTATAATAAGGTTGTTAAGGCGAGAGAGTTCAACTTCGCAGGGCCCGCACCAAGTGGCCCAAAAGACGATCACTAAAGGTTCTTTGTTCTCATTCAGAGTAAAGGACTTACCTTGCAGCAAGGATATCGTAAAATCAGGAGCGGTCGCTCCTTCTTGACGATAGTGTTCGATCATTCCAGGCAGGCGGGTTGTGATAAGGAAAATCACCATCGCCGCCAGAAGAATATTAGAAATCAGATTCAGCGCCTTTTTCATAGTGTAATGATTGTCTCAGGAGGCCGATGTTTTCGGTACGGATTTCATTCGCAGTGAGGGTAAAATAGAATTAGCAAAAGCAGCAGTCGCTGTTAGGTGCTTTATATTTTATTTTTATCGATTATTCTGATGCGAAACTCCAAAAAGAAATTTGGAGCGGGAGACGGGGCTCAAACCCGCGACCTATGCCTTGGCAAGGCATCGCTCTATCAACTGAGCTACTCCCGCATCACGAGAGAGACCCAAATTAATGTTGCCAGCCATTCTTGTCAACGGTTAAAACTAAAAAAATGAAAGCTTTAGTGGTAGGACGCATTAAAAAATGGATGATTTTCGCTCTTATAGGCTGTCTTGCTTACTTTGTAGGCTATATTTGGGGGCAGAAGACTCAACAATCCCCCAAAGCGTCGAATCCTGAGATTGTTTCGCCTAAGCAATAGGCAAATGGCCATCCTCAATATTCATAAATGGCTTAAAATTTTTAGTCGCAAAGCTCCAACCCCCATCATCGACCAATATTTATGAAGTAAGCCGCTGGTGATGAGGGTGGGGTGAAATTGTCCAGAAGCCAGGGCAAGAACGAAGACAAACAGCAATACGAATCCAAACCCCTTCCAAGCTTCACTCAGGTCGGCGTCGCTCAACTCAATATTCGAAAGTGTCGCGAAGGCCACATAGAGCCAAATACCCAGATGCAGGGACATCATTGGCAAGCTCTGGAGGCTGGGGTGAAGTAAAAAGCTTCGTCCCCCGGGGACGAAGTATTTAAACCAAATAAGCATCGCCAAGGGGCCAACAACCAGCGGAGCAATGCCAATAAAGAGGCTGCCCATGGACTGCCAAAGCTGCGGCACATAGAGCAAATTCCAGACATTCCTGCGACTGGTGATCACGTGCCCGTGCGATCCATTCTTTGCGGCGAAATCGATCAGTTTAAATCTTTCGATCTTATGCAGGAAAACCAGGGCCGCCACCATATGGCTCAGCTCGTGAATCATAATGCCTGGGAAAAACAGATACAAAAATGTCTTGGGGTTTGTGGCCGATGTGACCACTTCGCGACTTTTGCGAGAAAGTAAATTCAATATAAAACCAATAATAAAAAGAATCGCAGAAAATACCAACAGCAGTAAAACGGATTCGAATGCGAATTTGAAAAGAGACTTGTTGAAGTGCATACGAAGGACAGTTTATGCGGAGGCAGAAAAAATAAAAAGCATTATAGACTGGGTGATCAAGAGACTGGACTCTATAAAAGGCGCCTTCTCAATGAACAACTCAAGAAGGCGCTAAATTCTATTCAACAGGAATCAATAGCTCAGTAATTAAATCCTGTTCGGGTGTTACGTTGGGATCGTTCACGTAGTTTTCAATACAGGCGCCCGCACGCAGTTTAATTTTACTTTCACCGAGGGTTTGAAAAATCTTTTCAAAGGCTGGCCATACATGGTGATAGGGGCCCGTCAGGATAAAGCGGGCATAGCGGCCCGATGGGATTTTTTGGTAGTGAAGGCTATTGGGTAAAGTTTGTGGTTCCTTATCAAGAACAACCCCAGCGTCATAGGTCATGGAGGATTCATCTTTAGAGGTTGGGTCCATAATGCTCAAGCCCAAATACTCTTGAACTTGGGGTCTGACGAATTTATCGCCCAGCAGTGGAAACAGCTCATTCCAGGCAGGCATCGCCACTTCGACAAAGGGGCCGGAGTGTCTGACGGAAATAAAGTGGCAGGCGGGGCGAGTGAGAAAGTCTGGTTTAAGATTCAAGTTCATTGCAATCTCCTTTGATGAGTGAGTGTTGTTGAGATTGTAAAGAACCTCATCCTGCTTCGCTTTTCCAAGATTGCGAAATTCACCCGGACTCATTTGGAGACATTTTTTAAAGACCTTGTTAAAGGCCGAAGGCGTCTCATAACCCACGCTTAAAGCCACCTCAGTCACAGTGACCAAGGCATCTTCTTGAAGCATACGGAGTGCCAGAGAAAGTCTGACTCGACGAAGAAAGGCAAAAGTTGTTTCCCCCGTGTAAGCTTGAAATAAACGACCGAAATGAAAAGAGGATGAGCCAGCCTCTTTGGCGATTTTCTTTAGAGCGAGGTCGTCGGAAAAATGCAAACGCATAAATCTTTGCGCGCGCCCAATTTGCGAGCGATGAAAGTGACTGAGGATTATTTTCTGATTCTTTGCCATAGCTGGAAGTATGACTTAAAAACGCAAGTTTGGCTTGTCCAATATTGCGCTTTTAATCGACTTCTGCCCCAAGGAGAGTGATCAAAGAGAGCGCTTCTGAGAAAGCGGGGTGTTGGCAAGTAAAGTTAAAGTTATGTACTCGGTTTCTGAAGTCTTACTTGAATGATCATTGAATTTCCATAGGGCTTGTTCGAAAGTAAAGATTCATGAAATTCCTGTATTTTGCTTTTATATTTCTTTGTGTGTTTTCAGAGGCAACACAAGCCGCGATGATTAAAGTCGTCGTTTCGCAAGATGTATTGGCCAGTTATAAACAGTATATCGGAAACAAAGATCCTTTAAAGACTGAGTCCTTTGGCGGAGAAGGCTCGCGTCGAGATGTTGTTGAAATGATTTTGTTTCAACAAGCGCTCGCGGCGGGGGGCTTCGAGGGCCATGTTGAGTTTACCGGGTCACCTAGCTATTCGCGCAGTTTTATTGAGATCAAGCATGGATCTGCAATGGCTACGGGAAGCACGGTTTGGGACTATGATGTTCGTGATGATAAGGATTTGTGGTTGTCTCCGTCGACGGTGCAGCCTGGTGATTTTGTTGCAGGACTTTACGGGACCAGGAAAAATGTCGAGAGTTTTAAAAAAATGAAGATCAACGAGATTAAGAATCTCAAGGTTGTGACCAGCAAGATTTGGAAAAGTGATCACGAAGCTCTGCGCGCTGCGGGATTTGTAAATATCTTGGATTCCATGCAGTGGGAATTAATGATTCGTATGGTGGGGTTTGGTCGGGCTGATGTTGTGCTGTCTGCGTTTCGACCGAGCGTGGATTTGAGTTTTAAAGACGAAGGATTCGAACTCATCCCAATTCCAGGTTATAAGATCAATCTTCAAGGCGGCCGGGTGTGGGCCTTTAGTAAGAAGCTCCCTGCGTCGGAGAAGGTTATCAAGGCCTTCGATAGAGGAGTGAAGATCTTGATCGCTAAAGGAACGATTCGAAAAGCTTATCGCGAAAGCGGATTCTTCAATGAGAAAGTTAAAGACTGGCAGGTGGTAAAATAGCTGCCTTGCTCCCTCTAAAACTGGATCAGCGGGAGCAGTTTGAAGTTCTATCCTTTTTTTAGAAAATCAAAATCGCGGTCCAAGACAGTCTTTCGGCCATCTGCGCGAGCGTTGTCAATAGCTCGGTCGCAAACAATTCGGATATGATCAGAAAGTACGTCCATCACGGAAGCGGATGTATTGAACTCAGAACGCGCCTGAATGAATTCTTTAAGTCGGGAAGCGATGATTAGCACTTCCTGTGGAGCCTGCGGTGCCATCGGCTTTGAAGTGGTTGTTGCGCTAGGGGTTGGTTTCACTAAAATGCGCGAAGGAGCTTCAGCGCTTTTGGGTGCCATCTTCTCGATTGCCCCCGCATCACGATGGCGAGCCCCTGGAAGGTGAGCATCGAAACAAGAGACGCTGCAGAAGACATAGCCCGTGCGATCGCCATTGCAGGTGGAAACGCTACAGACATAATAGCGAGAACCGAAATTGATCGGTTTTTTACAGATAGTACACTTCTTCCAAACGTTCGCTTCGGTTGCTTCCATCAGATGACATCTCCCTGTTGGGGATATTTCAACTCAAGGATGGATGAGAGGCAAAAAGAAAGGAATCTGATTCTCAGATTCCCTAAAAAAAAGGGATCTGATTTCTCAGATCCCTTTTGGAATTTCATATCTATGAAAGACAGAAACTAGTAACGAGGACGTCCGCCGCCAGAACCGCCACCGCGATTTCCACCGCCGAAGCCGCCGCCACGATTTCCACCGCCACCGAAGCCACCACGACCGCCACCTTCACGTGGAGCCATTGGTTTTGCTTCAGAAACGTTCATGTTACGACCAGCAAGGTCAGTACCATTCAATTTTTCGATAGCTACTTTAGCTTCATCGTCAGTAGCCATTTCTACGAACGCGAAGCCTTTGCTTCTACCTGAATCACGATCGATAACGATACGTGCTGATTCAACGTTTCCGAACTGAGCGAATACTTCGCCAAGCTCTTGATCGCCAACATTGTATGAAAGATTTCCAACGTAGATTTTCTTACCCATTATAACCTCCTAAGGCACAGGGAGCCGCTGAAGAGGAAATGAGCACTATGCTCGAAATCTCTATGCAGACTGATTTTGGAACCTCAGTTGTAGCCTAATTGCCTCACTGGAGGAAAGGAAAAAAATATGAGCACTGAATTAAATACTTTAAATGAAAGCCAATGGACGTCAGATCTAATAGGTTTGTTTATAGGCCAACAAGGATCGATTTAAGGGCTGGATTTTGCTTGGCAACTTGTCCTGAGTCTTTCGTAGTCTTGCTTATGACCCCAAATGGAATGTCGCCCCACCATTTTTCCACCAAAGTCCCGTCTTCTGAGGTCGTTGTAAGTTTGCAGGTCTTATAGGTTCCAATGCTGAGTTTGAGATCTTCGATCGTTCCCCCCTTGGAAGTGCAGCCGGCGAGCAGATTTTTGTATTGAGAGGGGGAGTACAGCTCGTTGCTCTCAAAAATGTCAGAGGTTTTCTCGGCCCCCATGATAGCGTCGACTTTGACTTTCCATTTGTTGTCCTTCTTGTCGTGCTCGATCACTTCCTTGGTGATTTGGATGCTGTACGAGGTGCCATCGACACGTTGAACCTCTCCGGACCAGGTGACTTTATCGCCCACAGATGGGTAGGCGAGGGCGTGTGTTGTTGAGAATATTAGAAGTGCAGCAAATGCTGATTTGAGGGACATAAAAATCTCCGTGCTCGGTTTTTGTGCATAGAAAAGAATGGCACAAGGATTTGGAGTCGCGGACGAAAATTCATGCTGCCTGTTGAAGATCACAGGTTAATAGTGAGGAGCTTTGTTTTAGCGTGAAGAAGAAAGAAGGCGAGAGACAACTCCGTGTGAAGCTGTCGCAAAGAATACGGGCTTTTGCGTCTTTGCAGACGCGATCTTCAAATAGCTGCTAAGGAGCAACGCCAAGAAGATGAAAAACCAATTACTAGGAGAAAGGTGCAAAAGCATATCAACCTTACGCAGATTTGCGGTTCTTTAAGAAACCTAAGTAGTATTCAATACCGCTGGTTATACTCAAAATGACGCTCACCCACAAGACTCCGTATCCAATTTTGTCCAAATACGGCAAGTAAGGCTCCATATTTCCAATTATTACAATGGGGATCGCAATCATTTGCATGGCGGTCTTCCATTTTCCTGCTGGTTTGGCATCAATGATAATTTGATCTGCCGCGGCAACGGAGCGGATGCCGCCAATGAAATTGTCGCGCGCCAAAATAATAATAACCATCCAAGCGTCGATCTTCCCCAAGGCCAAAAGCATTGCCAGGACGCTGGTGACGAGAATTTTATCAGCAATGGGATCCATGAATTTACCGAAATTACTGACCGCTTTGTATTTGCGAGCGTAGTACCCATCAAAATAGTCGGTGCTGGAGGCGGCCATAAACAAAACTGCCGCGACAATATTCCAAGTTAAGGTGTTGGGCCACATAGCTGCTACAATTAGAGGCACCATAAAGATGCGACTCATGGTGATTCTCGTCGGAAGATTTCTTTGCCACTCTGTGATCGTCGCCATGTTGGTCACTATGCTCCAAAAGTACTGCAGAATTAAACGCCCTGACTTCATTTTCTTAACAGCGCGCTGGACTAACCCTAACAATTTAGTCTAGAAATAATCAATGTTTATTCATCGTCACAAAGTGCAGTTCTACGAAACCGATCTGATGGGGATTGTCCATCACAGCAACTATTTGCGTTTTTACGAAGAAGCGCGTGTGGCTTGGGCTCATCAAAAGGGGCTGATCGACTATCAGAAGCCGGGTTCGGCGAGTCATTTTGCGGTTTATGAAACTCAGGTAAAACACATCAAACCGACTTTTTTTGGTGATGAGCTTGAGATTGAAGTGCAGGCAAGGTCAGAGGGAAATCGTCTGATCTTTCAATATCGCTTGCGCGGAAGAAACGGTGAAGTGTGTTCTGTTTGCAAAACAGTGCATGTTCCGCTGGGGTTGGATTTAAAATTACTAAGACTATCTGCTGAGATCAAAACAGCGACGGAGAGTGAACAATGGACAGAAACCTGGCTTTAGAATTTGTACGCGTAACGGAAGCAGCGGCTTTGGCCTCAGCACGTTGGATGGGTCGTGGAGATGAAAAGGCAGCGGATGCTGCAGCAGTGGATGCCATGAGAAGAGCTTTTGATGGCGTTCGCATGGATGGCACTGTTGTTATCGGCGAGGGAGAGCGTGATGAAGCTCCTATGCTGTATATCGGTGAAAAAGTGGGTCAAAAGGGTGATGATGCTCCGTCTTTGGATATCGCCCTGGATCCTCTTGAAGGAACGACAATCTGTGCGACGGGTGGAGTGGGTGCGATTTCTGTGATCGCTGTTGCAGAGCACGGCAAGTTCTTGCATGCGCCTGATACCTACATGGATAAAATTGCCTGCGGCCCTGGTGCTCGCGGAAAAATTGATATCGACAAATCAGCAACAGAAAATATCAAAGCAGTTGCGGCGGCTTTGGATAAAGAAGTGAAAGACCTGACGGTTGTGATTTTGAATCGCCCTCGTCATGCGGATTTGATCGCGGAAGCTCGTAAGACGGGCGCTCGCATCAACTTGATTGATGACGGTGACGTTTCGGCTGCAGTTGCGGCTGCTTGGCCTGATTCGGGCGTGGATTTGTTGATGGGTATTGGTGGCGCACCAGAAGGTGTGATCTCTGCAGCAGCCATGCAATGTTTGGGTGGTGACTTCCAGGGGCGTTTGAAATTCCGCAATGATGAGGAAAGATCTCGCGCAACTCGCATGGGCTTGAGTGACCTTGATAAGAAGTTTACCATTGATGAATTGGCGTCAGGTTCTGTGATGTTTATCGCAACTGGCGTGACAGATGGTGCTTTACTTAAAGGCATTCGTTTCCTTCCTGATGGAAAAGCGAAAAGCCATTCTTTGGTAATGAGATCAGCAACGGGTACGATTCGTACTATTGAAGCTCATCACGATTTACACCGTAAACCGAAGAAGTAGTCTGGCTTACACTCCGGCTCTGCCGGTCTGGTCTACACTCCGGCTCTGCCGGAGTAAGGAATAATATGGAATCAAAACTCATATGTTTTAACTGCAGCAAAGAAATTCCAGTGAACGGGATTGTGGGGCGACGGGATGAATGTCCGCAGTGCCGCGCGGATGTGCATGTTTGTAAGAACTGTGAGTTTTACGATCCTAAAGTTTATAATGAATGTCGTGAGACGAATGCGGATGTTGTGCGTGAAAAAGATCGCGCCAACTTCTGCGATTTCTTTACTCCGCGTAAAGGTGGATCTGGCGGCATTGATAAAGCTGCAGCCCTTCGGGCGGCCGCGGAAGCTCTTTTTAAAGGAAATAAGACTTAAAGAGCCCACATATATTTATCTACGTTAAATTGCTTCATAATCTTAACGTAGGTGCCATCTCTCTTCATTTGGTCGAGTGTACTCTGCCATTTTTTGATGACACTGTCTGATGTGCTGATGTGAAAACCAATATTGGTGTAGACAACTTCCAGAAGCAGAACTTCCTCAAATTCATTCGGGTCAAATTTTAATTCTTTACAGGTATCCAGTAGATCATCTCGACTGGTAATCCATAAGTCGATACGAGTGAATTTTAGTTTTTTAAGATTGTTCTGATTTGGAACTTCCTTGGCGATACATTCCAAATTAGAAAATCCTTTTTCAATGAGCAGCTTTTCTCTGGCATCGCCCTGATAGCAACCAATTTTCCTAACAGTCTTCGCGTCGTCCACTGATTTGAATTTATAATGTGAATCTTTTCGGGCAATAAATACAAATTTTGTTGGATTCAGAGGCCCGACCCATTTAAAAAGATGTTCGCGCTCTTTATTGCGGATCATGGAGAAAATGGCTGTGTTGGGTTTGGTGAGAACAGTCTCATAACCCCTGGCCCAAGGGACAAGCTCTATCTCATCCTTGGTAGCAGCTCTTCGAATCATTTCGCGAACGACTTCAACGGCGTAGCCAGTTAAATGATTTTTTTCATCCAGATAGGCTCCGGTTCCTTTTTCCGTGTAGAAGTTTATTTTTTCTTCCGCGTTGATTGAAAAGACTAAAAATTGAAGAAGAACAAAAAGCAGTATTTTTCTAAAGTTGGCAGGAATCATAGGACCTTCAAGGGGTTAAGGTATTGTTCAGGTGTTCCGGCTAATCCATTATAACTAGAGTGAAGTCTTTAGAGTCAGCAAAAGGGGCTGTTTTTCCACACGTGGCGTTTGAAACATAATTATTGTAAGGTCTAGCTGTTCGTTGACTCATAACAAGCAAATGGTCAAACTTGAGTCACTATGGCAAAAGCATCTACCACCGAAGTATTCAATTGCACCCCTGAACAATTCTATAAAATCATTGCGGATTACGAAAAGTATCCAGAATTTCTTTCTGAAGTTAAGCAATGCAAAGTTTTAAAAACCGAAGGTCATCGTAAACTTGTTGAATACAGTGTGGCTGTCATTAAGTCGTTCAAATACAGTTTGTGGATGACAGAGACTCCGTCGTCAGGAATCACTTGGGAGTTTGCCTCTGGGGACATGTTTAAGACCTCCATCGGCTCTTGGAAGCTTGAACCAGAGGCTGGCAAAACACGTGCGACTTATTCTGTTGAAGCTACCTTCAGTATGTTTGTTCCCGGTCCCATCGCAAATGCTTTGGTGAGTGTGAATCTTCCCAATATGATGAGTGCCTACCACAAAAGAGTGAAGCAGGTTTATGGCGTCTGATTCTGGTTCAAAGAAAGAGGATGGGAAAGACCCTGGTGATATCAAGGGTCTTTTAGGCGATACGGTGAAAAAGGTATTCACCGCGGGCGTCAGTGCGGCATTCATGACCGAGGAAAGTCTGCGCGCTTATCTTTCTGAACTCAAGCTTCCTAAAGAGGCTTATAATTTACTGATTCAAAGTGCTAATAAATCCAAAGATGAAATCACTCAGCGTGTGGGTAAAGAGATTGTTGGCATCATCGATAAAATTGATTTTGTGAAAGAGTTTTCAAAGTTTGCAGAGACCCATAAGTTTAAGATCACTGCAGAAATTGATATCATCAAAAAACATCCAGAAAGCAAACCAGAGGATAAATCCTCCTCTGATCCAGCTTAGTTTCCCTGTTCATTTTACTGGACCTTTGACTATCTCAAGTTGAGACGTCAGTTGGCCGAAGAGTTGAGTATGGAAAATTCAATTCTTAGTGTTATCTCAATCTTGTTGTTTTGTCTGTGCTGCCGTCAGTTCATCAAAACTGTGGTGACACCCATTCCACTCTTTGCCACGGAGCGACCTTATGCTCGAGGCGCTATGCAGCTTGGCAAGTTCTATAAAGTTCTTGCATGGGGCTCCATGACCGGGGTTTTTCTTATGGGCACCACTGTTTCGTTTTACCAAGTCTTTAGTTCTCTTTAAAAATATTCTGTGTTTGACTGGGTGAAGGAGGTGACGATGAGCTCCTTTACCACAGTAAATCCTGCCACGGGCGAAGTATTAAAAACCCATGAACATCTTTCTTGGGAAAAAACTGAACAGGCCATTTTATCTGCGCACAAAGATTTTTTAGTTTGGCGCAAATACTCTTTTGCAGAGCGGGCGAAAGTCATTTCGCAACTAGCAACCTCCTTGCGTCTTCATAAAACTGAAATCGCCAAACAGATGAATCTGGAGATGGGGAAGCTCATCGAAGAAGGTAAGGCTGAAGTTGAAAAATGCGCGGTCACTTGTGACTACTATGCCAAAGAGGCGGCGGGGATGTTGGCCAATCAGAAATCTGCATCACCCTATGCAGAGGCCGAAGTCAGCTTTCAACCACTGGGTGTGGTTTTTAGTATTATGCCGTGGAATTTCCCTCTGTGGCAGGCGATTCGTTTTGCGGCGCCGACCTTGATGTCGGGAAATGTGATCGTTCTTAAGCACGCGGATCTTACTGCGGGAACGGCTGAAATTATCGGGCGCATTTTTGATGAGCTGACTCCGGATGTTAAAGTTCTGCGCAATTGTCAGGTGGATCATGAAGTGGCAGAGAAAGTCATTGCTCATCCCCTGGTGCGAGGTGTGACATTTACTGGAAGCACCCCGGGTGGAAAATCAGTGGCGACAGCGGCAGCCCGGAATTTGAAGAAAGTTGTTCTGGAGTTGGGTGGCAGTGATGCTTACTTGGTTTTGGAGGATGCTGATGTCGAATGGGCTGCGAAGGCCTGTGCAAAAACACGACTGCAAAACTGCGGACAAAGTTGCGTGGCGGGGAAACGATTTATTGTGGTGGAAAAAGTGGCCAAAGAATTTATCAGTCATCTTGGCAATGAGATGAAGCAATTTGAACTCGCACCGTTGGCAGCCAAGAAGTTTCAAGAGCAAATTATCATGCAAGTTGAAAAGTTGAAAAATTGGGGTGGCAAAGTTGTTTTGGGTGGCTCTGCTCCGCAGGGTGTTGGCGCGTATTATCCGGCCACTCTCGTGGTTTTTGAGAAAAACAATCCGGAGCTTCATCGTGAAGAAGTATTTGGCCCGGTGGCTTCGGTCATTGTGGTGAAAGATAGCAAAGAGGCGGTTGAGGTTGCGAATTCTTCGCCTTATGGTTTGGGGGGCGGAGTGTTTACTCGCAATACTCACAAAGGCAAAGAGCTTATTGAAAAAGAACTCGAGGCCGGTTTTGTGGTGGTGAATGATTTTGTAAAATCAGATCCGCGTATTCCCTTTGGCGGAGTGAAAGATTCTGGATATGGTCGGGAATTGGGTCACTTCGGCATTACTGAATTTGTGAATATTAAAACGGTGGCCGTTGGAGGACCTCAGTGAGTGTTTCAGACAAAATGAAATCGTCCAATGAAAGACAAAGTAAGGCGAAGCAAGATCTGGATCATCAGGTTTGGAAGCAAATTCGGCAGTACTCATTGCAGAATAAAAAGATTCTTGTGGCACTTTCCGGCGGAGTTGATTCGACGGCATTGCTAAGAGTTCTTTCCAAAGTTCATAAAAAAGAATTACTAGCTGCTTGTTATTTTCATCATGGTGAGGACTCAAACACAGAGTATCGAAAAGAGGCGCAGATTTTCTGCGAAAAGCTTTGTAGTAAATTGGGCGTTAAGTTTCACGCTCTTAAAAGTTCAGAACTTGCCAAATCAGAAGCGCAATATCGTGAGCTTCGATATGAGGCATTGCAGCGCTTGATGATGGAGGAGGACTTTCAAGTTTTGGCAACAGGGCACCATCGGGATGACCTGTTGGAAACTCGACTCCTGCGTCTTATTCGTGGAACAGGGGCTCAGGGGTTTCAAGCAATGCTCGCTTATAAAGATAAGGTCTTTAGGCCCTTTCTTGAAGTTAACAAAAAAGAATTGAAGAAGTATCTGCGAGAGGAAAAGATTCGCAGTCTTGAGGACCCGACAAACGTGTCTCTGGACCCGCTTCGCAATTGGCTGCGAGAAGAGTGGCTAAAATCCTTAGAGAAGCGTCAGAAGGGCGCTTTGGTTTCTTTGGCGCGCTCTCTCGAGACGATTGCTGAAGAAATTAGCTTTCAGGGCATACAGGCTTGGGGTGATTTGCTGAGTCAAAATGAGTCTTATAAGTCACAGGGGCTTTCTCGTGCCTTTTATCTAACTTTGAGTCCTTTTGAACAAAGAAGATTGTTGGCGCAGTACTTGTTTTCCCTCGGGAAGAAAGATTTTTCGCAGTCTCAGCTAGAAGAAATTCAGAAGCGTCTGGACAAGTCGCAAAAAGTGATCACATTCAAGGTCAGCGGTTGTGAATGGTTAATTAACGCAGAGCAAATTAAGGTCCAGTCCTGATTTGAGAGGTTGTATGCGCTCCGACGAAGTTGGAGTAAGTTCCTCTGAATTCTGTCCCTATTTCTGGGATTAATGCCTTTCATTCACTCCGATAATTATGCTACCCTCTGAGGGGTACTTAGACCTACGTAAGTGAAAGGAATCGCGATGCGCTCAACTCAAAAAACGCTAGCACTTTGGTTCTTCCTCGTCATTATGGCTGTATTCTTGTTTCAGGCCTATGAGAGTAAGCACACCAAGATGATTGGTGATTTTAACTATTCAAAATTCACGGAAGCTGTAAAAGCCAACGAAGTGGCTACGGTGACTTTCCGCCAAGATTCAAGTGAGATCGTCGGGGAGATGAAACCCGAATTCGATAAGAAATACAGTGGGACTCACTTCTCGATCATTGGTAATGTGCAAGACGAGGGTTTCAAATTCCTTGAACAGCATGGTATCACGCCAAACTATGAGCGTGCTGACAACGGTGGCTTCTTCCAATCATTGATCGTGAATTGGTTGCCATTAATTTTAATTGTCGCGATGTTCTTGTTCATCATGCGCCAAATTCAAGCCGGTGGTGGTAAAGCAATGTCCTTCGGTAAATCCCGTGCCCGTCTTTTGACGGAGCATAAAAACCGCGTCACTTTCAAAGAAGTGGCTGGTGTGGATGAGGCGAAAGAAGACTTGCAAGAGATCGTCAGCTTTTTGAAAGATCCAAAAAAATATACAAAACTGGGTGGTCGTATTCCAAAAGGCGTTCTTTTGGTGGGTTCTCCTGGTACCGGTAAAACTTTGCTTGCTCGCGCAGTTGCGGGTGAGGCGGGTGTGCCGTTCTTTACAATCTCAGGCTCTGACTTCGTAGAGATGTTCGTGGGTGTGGGCGCGAGCCGTGTTCGTGACTTGTTCGAGCAAGGTAAAAAGAATGCTCCATGTTTGATCTTCATCGATGAGATCGATGCTGTAGGTCGCCATCGTGGCGCTGGTATGGGTGGTGGTCACGATGAGCGTGAGCAAACTCTGAATCAGTTGTTGGTGGAGATGGATGGTTTTGAATCTTCTGAGGGCGTGATTATGATCGCCGCAACCAATCGTCCAGACGTTTTGGATCCAGCATTGTTGCGTCCAGGTCGTTTCGACCGACGTGTGATCGTGAATAAACCGGATCTTAAAGGCCGTGAGCAAATCTTGGGTGTGCATACTCGCAAGACTCCACTTGGACCCGATGTTGATGTTTCTAAGATTGCCCGCGGTACGCCAGGTTTCTCTGGTGCGGACCTTGAGAATCTTGTGAATGAAGCGGCTCTAGTGGCAGCTCGCACAGATAAAAAATATCTTGAAGCAGAAGACTTTGAAAAAGCAAAAGACAAAGTAACTATGGGCGCTGAACGCCGCTCGATGGTTATTTCTGATGAAGATAAAAAAGTGACTGCCTACCATGAAGCT
The DNA here is from genome assembly GCF_029531655.1 of Bdellovibrio svalbardensis. Classification (NCBI taxonomy): domain Bacteria; kingdom Pseudomonadati; phylum Bdellovibrionota; class Bdellovibrionia; order Bdellovibrionales; family Pseudobdellovibrionaceae; genus Bdellovibrio; species Bdellovibrio svalbardensis. Next base: position 980,077 of record NZ_JANRMI010000002.1, on the reverse strand, counting down.
GGTCATACCCTGGTGAATAGAAAACTTTCTGGTTTGGATCCAATCCACAAAGTGACTATTATCCCTCGAGGTATGGCACTGGGTGTGACGCAAACATTGCCTGAAAAAGAAAGTGTTTCATTGTCTAAAACGACAGCGGAAAACATGATCGTATTCTTGTTCGGTGGTCGCGCGGCTGAAGAAGTGGTCTTTAAAGATATCACGACAGGTGCCGGCAATGACATTGAACGTGCTACCAGCATTGCGCGCCGTATGGTGTGTGAATGGGGTATGAGTAAGCTGGGGCCTTTGGCTTTTGAAAAAAGCGGCAGCGAGCCATTCTTGGGTATGCAATATGGTCATTCAGGTCATAAAGAATACTCAGAGTCTAAAGCTGAAGAGATCGATGCGGAAGTATCGAAAATCATCAACACTGGATACGCTCAGGCTGTCCAGATTTTGACTGATCACAAAACAGCTTTGGAATCTTTGGCCCTTGCTCTTCTTGAGTATGAAACAATCGACGGCCACGAAGTTGATATGCTTATCAATGGAGCTGCGGTTTCAGAAATTGAAAAGTATCGCAACAACAGACGCGAAAGCTTCAATGCGATCGCAGCTGCAAGAGAGAAAAAAGATGGTAACGATCCTGTAGGAAACTCAGGACCTGTGACTGTTTAGTTCGAAGTAGGTTGAATAGATTGATTATAATAGGCCACTATCCTGAAATTTTAGGATAGTGGCATTTTAGCGAAAGACAGTGAAGGCACCCTCAGATGTTGCAACAGTTTTTAGACAATCTGATATTTATCGTGCAGCACCTTCGCGTGCAGGACGCCATCGACATGCTCTTGGTATGGATGGTGGTTTATCGCATTCTGGTTCTAATCAAGCGCACTGGAACCATCCAAATGCTCTCTGGGCTGGGTGTTCTGGCGATTGGTTATATTTTAAGTATCTGGTTGGAGCTTTTCACCTTCAATTGGATTCTTGAGAAGTTCTTCTCAAATTTATTTGTTATCGTCGTTGTCTTGTTCCAGGCCGAGATCCGCAGGGCTCTTGCGCACATTGGAAGCAACCCTTTCTTCACAGACGCCTCGACAATCCAGGAAACCCAAGTGATCGAAGAGATTGCCAAGGGTATTATCGCGACAGCACAGAAGGGCTTTGGGGCTCTGGTTGTGGTTGAGCGCGAAATCGTTATTGATTATCACATCGAGTTTGGCACTGAGATGGAGTCAAAAGTTTCATCTGAATTATTAGCTTCGATTTTCCATCCGGAAAGTCCAATGCATGATGGAGCGGTGTTGATTCGCAACGGTAAAATTCATTCAGCCGGATGCTTTCTGCCATTGAGTAAAAATCCGGCTTTGGATAAAAATCTGGGAACCCGCCACAGAGCTGCGATCGGCTTGACGGAAGAAACCGATGCCTTGGTATTTGTTGTGTCTGAAGAAAACAAATCGATCGGTATTGTTCAAGGTGGCCATTTGAGTCCCAACGTTGAACTAGGGGATATTCGTAAAGCTCTTTATGAGACCTTCGGTCTTAAGTATAAAGCCTTCTCTCAGCAAGGAGAGATTTCATGAAGCGCCATTGGTCCGACGCTGTCACCGAAAATTTTAGTTACAAGGTTGTCGCTTTATTCATATCGCTCATCCTTTGGCTCACAATTTTGGGTCGTAGGGATTTCGTTCTTAGTAAAAATGTCGATATCGAACTTTTGACCGCACCAAACTCTCAGGTGGTGGCGCAGACAACAGACCACATTAAGGTAAAAGTTTCAGGTCCACGTGCGGCCTTGAAGAAATTTATGGATAGCTCTTTGTCTCAGACGATCAGTCTTGATATTTCACAAAGAGGCGAAGGCGTTGTTTATGTCGATATTCCTTTGAATAAGATTGAGGTTCCTCTGGGTGTGAAGATCTTAGGTATTCGCCCGAATCAGATTCAAGTCGAAGTCGTAGGTAAAAAGGATCAAAAGCATGACGAACAAAAAGGTCATTAAAGTGGAAAAGAAAACAAAGCTGTTTGGAACGGATGGTATTCGCGGAACTGCGAATCAATGGCCTATGACACCGGATATGGTTGTTAAAGTTGGGCAAGCCATCGGTTATCTTTTGCAAAAACAATCCCATAAATCAAATTTGGCCCGGAGAGTGGTTATCGGAAAAGACACTCGTCTTTCCGGATATATGATTGAACAGGCTTTGGCGAGCGGTTTGAATTCCATGGGTATTCATGTGCAGCTTGTGGGACCACTTCCAACTCCTGGTATTGGTTATCTGACTCGCACGATGCGTTCTGCTGCGGGTATCGTTATCTCAGCGTCTCACAATCCTTTCCATGATAACGGCATTAAAGTTTTCGGGCCCGATGGTTTTAAAATCTCTGCAGAAATGGAAAGTGAAATCGAACGTTTGGTTCTTGAAGAGGACCTGACGGCGCTTCTTCCTCCAAGCAAAGAAATCGGGCGCACAAAGCGTATCGACGACTCTCAGGGTCGTTATATCGTTTATGTGAAAAGCACGTTCCCTCTGGAATACACTCTGGATGGAATGCGAATTGTTTTGGATACAGCGAATGGCGCGGCCTACAAAGTGGCTCCGTCAGTCTTCGAAGAACTTGGTGCGGAAGTGATTCAATTGGGTGATGAACCTAATGGGATCAATATCAACGATAAAGTCGGCGCCTTATATCCTCAGAAACTTGCCGAGGCAGTGGTTCAATACCGTGCTGACGTGGGTATCAGTCTTGATGGTGACGCGGATCGCGTGATCATGGTCGACGAAAAAGGGGAGATCGTAAACGGTGACCGTATTCTTGCCATCTGCGCTTTGCATATGAAAGAGCGTGGTCTTCTTAAAAAGAACACTCTTGTGGCAACGCAAATGTCGAATTTCGGTCTTGAAAAGCGCATGAACGAAGCTGGCATTAAGCTTGTGAAAACAGATGTCGGTGACAAGTACGTCGTCGAAGAAATGCGTAAGAACGGTTACAACCTCGGTGGTGAGCAATCAGGTCATATCATCTTCTTGGAGCATACCACGACTGGTGATGCGATCATCGCCGCATTGAGTGTTCTTGCGGTGGTAAAACAAACTGAAAAGAAGATGAGCGAACTCAATCATGTCTTTGAAGACATGCCACAAGTTCTAATCAATTTGCGGGTAAAACGTCGCATGGATCTAAATGAAATCGGTGGTTACAACAATCTAGTCAAGGACATCGAAAAAAGACTCGCTGGCAACGGCCGCGTCTTTGTACGATTCTCTGGCACAGAACCCGTAATCCGCGTTCTCGTCGAGGGCCCTGATAAAACACAAATCAGCCACTTCGCCGAAGAAATCGCCTCTTTCCTGGAAAAAGAACTCAATTAACCCGAAGGTACGCCGTACCTTTTTGAGGCTCATTGCGTTGATTATTTTGAGCTGCTTTCCTCGGAAGCAGCTTTAATTTTTGGAGTTATTAATGAAACATAAAATTCGTTTGGGTGTAAATGTCGATCACGTAGCAACGCTTCGTCAGGTTCGTGGTGGGACAACTGCTTATCCTAATTTGTTGGATATGATGAAGAAGTCTGTCAAGGGCGGCGCTGAGCAAATCACTATTCATCTTCGCGAAGACCGTCGTCATATTCAGTTGGAAGATCTTAAAGTGCTTTCTAAGTCCTGCCCGGTGATGCTGAATCTTGAAATGGCGGCGACATCGCAAATGGTTTCCTATGCAAAGAAATATCGTCCGGACTGGGTTTGCTTTGTTCCAGAGAAAAGAGCAGAGCTGACAACAGAGGGCGGCCTTGATGTGAAGAAAGGCTTTAAGAAAATGTTTCCGATGGTTGAAAAGCTTCAACGTATCGGCATTGAAATTTCCATGTTTATTGAGCCTTCCACGGAACAAGTTGAAGCATCTTATGAGATTGGCGCGGATGCCGTTGAATTTCACACGGGAAAATGGGTTTTGCTAAAAGGTGCGGCAAAACAAAAAGAGTGGAAACGTCTTTGTGACGCTGCTGAATGGGCTCACTATCTGGGCTTGAATGTTCACGCAGGACACGGCCTCGATTACGAACACTCAAAATTAATTAACAAACTTCCACACCTTCAAGAAGTTAATATTGGCCACTCGTTGGTTTGTTACGCTCTTGAGCACGGCATGGAAGAATCTGTAAGAAAAATGCGTAAAATCCTAAAATAGTTTCCGCAAAAGGTGCCTGGCACCTTTTGCTTCACTCGCCGCATAATTTTTGGTGAAGGTAGTTGATGTCGACCATTCTGAATTCAAAACATCTCATTCATAGTGAGGCTGAACTTAAAGCTTTTTGGCAAGAGTTCCTTCCTCATATCAGTGATCGTTGTATTTTGCTTTTGAGTGGGGATGTGGGTGCTGGGAAAACAACATCCACGCAGATGATTGCCGAGATTTTAGGAATGAAAGATGTCCAATCTCCATCATTCGCGATTCACCTTCGTTATGAAAATGCTCAAGGTAAATCCATGGATCACCTGGACCTCTATCGGCTAAAGGATGACGATGATCTTGAGAGTTCTGGCTTTTGGGATCTGTTTGCGGAGAAGCAAGGTTTGGTCATTATTGAGTGGGCACAGCGTCTTGATTATGACTACCTGCCGTTGAATTGGCAGCGCCTGGAGGTGAGGCTTCAAAAGACCTCCACAGAGGGCGAGCGAAGTATCACAGTTCAGTTATTGTAAGCAAATAAATTCAAAGAGTCTTGATTACGCGGCCTGCAGGCCTTTGACGAATTCTGTAGAGAGCTTTTCTACAAGATTCAAAGAGGTTCTGTTGTAAGCGGCTTTTTCAGCAAAGCCGACCAGCATGCCAACAAGCTTATCATTGATAAGAATAGGCGCGATCGTGACATGATCAGGAATGCGGCCTTGGTTCCAATCTTCAAAGAATTTCTCATTGATTTCATTTAAAGACACATAACCGTGGAAAGGTTTGGAAGTCGCGGCAACGATATTGAAGATACTCGGAGTTTTCAATGGAACGCGAACAGAGGTGTCCTTCATTCCTTTGAAGTTCTCATCCCATGCAAATGCAGTGGCTTGAGTTTCCAAATCATCAAGAGTCAAAATCATGGATTTTTCAAAGTGCGTTTTCATCTCACTCAAAGTTGTTTTCACACGTTCCGTCAAAAGCGTCGTGTTTTTCTTTTTGAGTTTATCCAATGAGAAAGTTCCATTGGCCACTGGGTTTAAAGTGGGTTTAGCAACTCCTGCAGGTCTTGGAACCAAAGGAATAGGCTTATTGCTGAAGCTGTCTTCAATAGGCGGAGGAGGTGTTGTTGCTGAGGCCGCAACGACCGGTTCCGTTTTTTGCGGAGGAGCAGGAATGTCCGGTTTAGGAGTTGCTGCAACAGGCATTGGCGCAATAGTAGTTGCCGCTTCGGTGGATTTTAGAGTCACGAGCGGTGAACCAGCAGTCGGAATGGAGGTCAGTGTTGAAGTTGGAACTTTGGTGTCTGCCGCAACTTCAACAACAACAGAATCTGTTTTAATAAGTCCTGTGGTGCTTGGAGGAGTCAAAGCTTCAAGTTTAGTAACGGTGAGGCCTTCAAAAAGACCTTCCAGTGGAGATTCTTTTTCTTCATCGGAAACAATAACCTCTGCAACCTCTTCATTCACATTGAGATCATCAAATGAGAATGAGTCGCTGGATTTCTTTCCTGGAGTCACAACAGAAAGATCGATTCCCTCAGGGACTTCCTCAGCAGCTGGAGTTGCCGCTACAGCAACAACAGGTTTCGCAAGCTCTGGATGATACTTTTTCCAAGTCTGCTCCATGCACTCCAAAGAGGCGAGAACCAGAATGCTTTGCGGAAAAGAAGGAAAATCCTGCGGCGGTTGAATGCAGGCTACGATCAAAGAACCATCCCACTCAGCAACGGGCAAACACTCCACAGACCATGGATAATGAGTCGCCCACTTGTTAAACATCTCTGGAGAAGGAGGGGTTTCTGTAAAAAATTTCGCCTGAAGGAAAGGAAGGCGATAATGAGTCATAGCCCATTTGAGATAGTCCTCAGAACTGAGGTGCTTCTCTTTAAGGGCGAAACCAAGAAGGCTCATGAAGGTGCCGCTTTGTTCAAAAGCACCCGTAAGTCCTTGTAGTTTCTCTTTAAAATGTTCAAACCAAGCGTGTTGACTCATCCCTTGTCCTATCGGCTTTTGCCCTGAAAACCTGAGTCTGGGTCTAGGAAAAGGCCTTAAAAAGAAGGAGTTTTAAGGGGATTCGGGGTTATTAGTGTTACATAATGCTTGTATTTTTTGCAGCTTTGCTAACGCAGTGAACACCCTGAAAACTCCTAAAACTCTTAGAGGTTTCAAACATTTAAGAAATATGCTAGGGTGCGCCAACTTATGATTCAGACCAAGGCCCACGCAAACACTCACACCTATTTTGACCACAATGCCACGACTCCTGTGTGCAAAGAAGTTCTCGCAGCTCTTCCTGAGTTTGCGGAAGCGTGGGGCAATGCCAGTTCTATTCACTGGGCCGGCCGACAACCAAAAAACATTATCAGAGATGCCCGCAAAGCTGTTGCAGATGCAGTGGGTGCAAGTTCTTTGGAAATCATCTTCACAGTCGGTGGCAGTGAAGCGAACAACACAGTGATCAAAGGCGTTTTCGAACACAATCAATCAGCACAGTTTCTTCCCGCAGAACAACGTCGTCGCACGCATTATATGTGCTCGGCGGTGGAACATCCTGCCGTGTTCAAAACCATGATGCATATGAAATCCTTGGGTGTTCGCGTGGATGTGATTCCTGTGAATCGCAAAGGGGAGATTGATTTAAAATTCTATGAAGAGCATCTGACTGAAGAAACGGCCTTGGTTTCTGTGATGTTCGCAAATAATGAAACTGGAACTCTTTTTCCGATCAAACAAATGGCAGAGATGGCACATGCGAAAGGTGCGCTCTTTCATACAGATGCCGTGCAGGCTTTCGGAAAAGTCCCTGTGAATCTGCATGAGTTGGGTGTCGATTTCGCATCTTTCTCGGGTCATAAATTTTATTCGATTAAAGGCAGCGGATTTTTATATTCTCGAAAAGGCTCGAACTTCAGTCCGTTAATTCACGGAGGAGCGCAAGAGCGCCATCGCCGTGGTGGAACTGAAAACACCATGGGTATTGGTTGTTTGGGCGTAGTTGCTAAACGCGTTTCGATGATTGAAGACAAAGCGCGCACAGTTCGCGCACTTCGCGATCATATGGAAAAGCGTCTTGTGAGTGAAATCGCTGATGTCACTGTGACAGCGGGGGAGAGCCCTCGTTTGCCAAACACAAGTTCATTGGTTTTGTTGGGAGTCGACGGGGAGACCATGTTGATGTCGATGGATATCAAGGGATACGCCGTCAGTACAGGGGCGGCATGCTCCAGTGGAAATCCGGAGCCCAGTCCGGTGTTGTTGGCGATGGGTTTGACTCGTGATGAAGCGCAAAACAGTTTGCGTGTAAGTCTGGGCTGGGACACGACACTCGAGCAAGTTGATAGTTTTGTTGAAACTTTAAAAGCAGTGGTCGCACGGTTGCGGTCATTAAAAGATGACGAAGGAGATTCTTTGCATGTCTAAAGGAAGAGTCCTTGTTGCTATGAGCGGAGGCGTGGACAGTTCTGCCGCGGCTGCGCTCTTGGTCGAACAGGGGTATGAAGTTATTGGTGCCACGATGCAAGTCTGGGATTACACCTCTTGTGATATCGAGGAAGGTAATGGCACCTGCTGTTCAAGTATCGACGTTGATGATGCTCGGGCGGTGGCGGATCGTTTGGGGATTCCGTTTTACGTATTGAACTGTGAGGCAAAGTTCCGCCAGGCAGTTATCGATCCTTTCTTGAAAGCTTACCTTGAGGGGCAGACTCCGCTCCCTTGTGTAAACTGCAACACCTATTTAAAATTTGATCATCTTGTTAGAAAGATGAAAGAGCTTGAGTGCGATTACCTGGCAACCGGTCACTACGCGAAGATCGTAACGGATGCTGCTGGTAAATCATCTATCCATACGTCGACCGATGACTGGAAAGATCAGACTTATTTCTTATTTACTATTGATCCTGAATTGGTGCCTAAACTTTTGTTCCCGATTGGTGACATGAAGAAACCCCAGGTGCGTGAGTACTCTGAAAAAATGGGTTTGGTGACAGCTCGTAAAAAAGACTCGCAAGGTATTTGCTTTGTGGGTAACCAAGGTTATCAAAATTTTATCAAAGGCCAGGTTTCCAAGACTGTTTTGGATTCCAAGAAAGGTCTTTTGAAGCGCTATCCTTCCGGCGAAGTGATGGCGAAGCATGAAGGTATTCATAACTACACTTACGGTCAAAGTAAGGGGTTGGGTATGGATCATCATGAAAAGCTCTTCGTAATTAAAATCGATGCGGCCGACAACACCGTTTGGGTGGGTGATGAGCAGTATCTGTTCGCCAGCGAAGTGGATGTCGTGGATCCAAAACTATTGAGTGCAATTCAAGATGGCGAAGTGATGAATGTTAAAATTCGTTATCAGCACAAAGGCTCTCAAGCTCAGGTCTTTAAAACAGACACCGGCTTTAAGCTGAAATTCACAGAGCCTCAAAGAGCGGTGACTCCTGGTCAAGCAGCCGTCTTCTATCGCGAACGTGAACTTGTGGGGGGCGGATGGATCACACTGTAACTCACACCAAAGGTGTGGCTGTAACTAACACCAAATATCAGGTTCATACTTTTGGTTGTAAGGTGAATACTTACGATGCCGGCCTCATCCAAAAGAATCTGAATGCGAATGGTTTTGCTCCCGTTGTTAGGGGTGATAAGGATGCACGCATTCACGTTCTCAATACCTGCGCAGTGACGGCTGAAGCCACCAAAGAAGCTGTTCGCTATATCCGCCGCCTGAAAGTGAAAGATCCTTTCTGTACGATCGTGGTGACCGGTTGTGCTGCTCAAGTTGATACAGGTTCTTTCTCAAACCTTCCCGGCGCAGATCTTATTGTTGCGAATTCCCATAAAGGTTCTTTGCCAGATTTGTTGAATAAACATTTCCGCGGGGAGCTGACTGAAAAAGTATTTAAATCGAATATCTTCAAAAAAGAAGATTTGGAAATGGGTGGCGGAGTTGAGAAACACCACACTCGCACTTTCTTAAAAATTCAAGACGGCTGCAACAGCTTCTGCACTTACTGCATTATTCCTTATGCCCGCGGCAAGAGTCGCAGTATTGCAATTGCTGACTTGGTTCAGCGTATTAATGATCTTTATGCCGACGGTTCTCGCGAAGTCGTCCTTACGGGTGTTCATATTGGTGACTACGAAGATGAAATCAACGGCAAGAAAATGGTGATGGAAGATTTGATTGAAAATCTTCTCGCGCGCACGAAAATGCCTCGATTTAGGTTGTCTTCTTTGGAGCCAGTTGAAGTTTCCGAAAGACTCTTGGATCTTTATAAGGATCCTCGTCTTTGCCCGCATTTCCATATGAGCATTCAAAGTGCCAATACGGATGTCCTTTTCCATATGAAGCGCAAATACACTCAGGAAGACGTTAAAAAGTCCCTGATTGCGATTTCAGAGCGCGTTCCCAATTCTTTCGTCGGGATGGATGTTATCACTGGATTCCCGACGGAAACTGAAGAGCAATTCCAAGACACTTATGAGACTCTAAAAGCTCTTCCATGGACGAAGCTGCATGTCTTCCCTTATAGCGAGCGCAGTGGCACGCGGGCGGCAGCAATGGAAGTTTCTGTTTATCCTCACGTGCGAGCAGAGCGTGCAGCAAAACTTCGCGAGCTCAGCATTGCTCGTTACGAAGAACAGGCCAAACTTCAAATTGGGACCATCAAAAAGGTTCTGGTGTTGAAGAACGCTGCCAAAGGCGGACAGGGTTTGAGTCATGACTACTGGCCAGTCAGTATCGCCGGAGCGGAAAGTTTCGTTGATCATTGGGCAGGTCAGGAAGTGGATGTCCAGATCACGGGATATGATCACTCTAACAAGGCCCATATGGAAGGCCATCTGATTGGCGAAATTTTGGCTGATGAGGTGCTCACATGACAGAGTTAGAGAAGAGACTTAAATATAGATTTAAAAACAACGCCATTTTGGCAAGAGCATTGACCCACAAGAGTTATGCAAATGAGTTGAAAAATTCCATCGAGCATAACGAGAAACTGGAGTTTTTGGGTGATGCGGTTTTGGATTTAGTGGTCGGGGAGTTTTTGTACGAGAAGTTCCCGGCGGACACTGAGGGCGGTCTGTCTAAAAAGCGCGCCAGTATCGTGAATGAAGAAGTTCTTTTCGAATTGGCGCGGGAGATGGAGCTGAATAAGCTTCTGCAGTTGGGTAAAGGTGAAGCGCAAACGGGTGGAGCCTTGAAGCCGCGTCTACTGGCTTCTTCTTTGGAAGCGATTGTGGGCGCTGTTTACCTGGATGGCGGATTTGAAGTGGCCAAAGATTTTATCCGCAGAGAGTTTTTGCCTTTGTGTGAAAAAGTCTGCGGTCAGGAAGATTTTGAAAGAGATTATAAAACGCGTCTGCAAGAGTTGGTGCAGAAGGCGATGAAAGAAACGCCGAAGTATGAAGTTCTCGCGGAAGAAGGACCTCCACATGACAGAGAATTTTTGGTGTGTGTAAAAGTAAAAGAAGAGGTCTGGGCCCAGGGGCGGGGACGAAGTAAGAAAAACGCCGAACAATTTGCGGCAAAATGCGCCCTCGAGAACAAGTTTAAGGAGACACAGATATGAGTTACAAAGCTGGATTTTTAGGATTGATCGGGCAACCGAACGCAGGGAAGAGCACCTTGATGAACTTTCTTGTTGATGAAAAGGTGTCGATCGTTTCTGCGAAACCGCAGACAACTCGCCGTCGTATTTTGGGTATTTGGAGTACAGACAAGGGCCAAGTGGTTTTCGTTGATGCCCCAGGTTTGATCAAGTCTGATTCAGGTCTTAATGGATTCCTGGCGCAAGAAGCCCATGACGTTATCAATAGCTCAGATGCTTTGCTTGCGATCATCCCGGTGGATGAACAAAAACCAGAGGACGCTGAAAAGGTTTTGGATCTTGTGTCTAAAAGCGGAAAACCCTGGATCGGTGTGATCACCAAGACTGACATAGAGGAAAAAGCTCACCGTGTGATGATTCTTCGTAAGATGATCGAAGATCGTGGTGGCAAGTCGATGTCGATTTCTGCAACGGCTTATGCGGGCGATGCTGAAGAGCGTGAAGCCATGTTGATTGAGTTTCTGGAGTTGATGCCAGCCTCACCAGCACCTTTGTATGATACGGAACTGTTCACGAACGAAAATGTTCGTGAAATGGCCGCTGAGATCATTCGTGAAAAGTGTTTTGAAAACCTTCATCATGAACTTCCATACAACATTGCTGTGCGTATCATAAAATTTGATGAAAACGCCGCTTTACCAAAAATCTACGCAGAGATTATCGTCTCTCGCGAAAGCCATAAGCCTATCGTTATTGGTAAAGGTGCCAGCGTAATTAAAAAAATCGGCATGGACGCTCGTAAAGAGCTTGAAAAGCTGATGGATGAAAAAGTGTTTTTAGATCTAAATGTAACTGCGAAACCAGAATGGTTTGGCAATAAGAGAATGATGAAGGAGTTGGGTTATGTCGTTGAATCCGAAGACTGATTTTGCCTCGAAGGTGGCGATTATCGGTCGTCCCAACGTAGGAAAATCGACACTGTTTAATATTGTTACTGAGACTCGTAAAGCTGTGGTTAAAGACCAGGCTGGAGTGACTCGCGATATTATCATTGAGCCTGTTGATATCTGGGGCAAGCAATTTGACCTGATTGATACCGGTGGTATCACAGAAGCTGGAGACTTGTTCTCTAAGCTTATCAAAGAGCAAGTGACTGAGTTCTTGCACTCTGTGGACTTGATCGTTGCCGTTATGGATGGTCGTGTGGGACTGGTTCCAGAAGATCGCGATATCATCCGTGTTGCCAAACAGGCGGGAAAACCATTCTTGCTGGTGATCAATAAAGTTGATAAGGCGCAAGAGGAAGAAATCGCGAAAGCGGACTTCTATGAGTTTGGTGTGGATATCGTTTCGGCGTCATTTGAACAACGCCGTGGCGTCGGTGATATCATTGAATGGATCACTAAAAATATTCCTGAAAATCCGGGCACTGTTAAGGAAGGTATGAACATTACGATCGTTGGTAAACCTAACGTTGGTAAGAGTTCTATCTGCAACCTGCTTTTGGGTGTCAACCGCATGCTGGTTTCTGATGTTGCTGGTACGACCATTGACTCTGTGGATTCCCCGTTTGTTTATAACGGCAGAAAATACACCTTGGTGGATACAGCAGGTTTGCGTAAATCTGCGAAGCGTGAAGAGGATCTTGAGATCATTTCTGCGTTTAAATCCCACGAGGCCCTTCGACGTTCTGATATCGTTTTGCTTATGGTTGATGGTACGATCGGTCCCACAGATCAAGATGCGCGTATCATGCAGTCTATTCTGGAAGATCATAAAGGCGTGATCGTTGTTGCGAATAAATCAGACCTTGGTAATAAAGAGGTTCCTGAGTATCGCAAGACCTTCCGTGAACAAGTAGAGCGCGTATTCCATTTCTTTAAAGACGTTCATGTGGTTTTCACAAGTGCTAAAACTGGAAATGGTATCGAGGATTTGTTTGAAACCATCGAAAAGGTGACAGATCAGATTAACTTCCGTGTTCCAACGTCTGAGTTGAATGACTTCTTCTTTGAGACTATTCGTAAAGCTCCGGCACCAGTTTATGGAACTAACAATGTGAAGTTCTATTATGTGACTCAAACTTATCAGAAGCCGCCTGCGTTTATTGCGTTTGCGAATCATCCTGATGGAGTGACGAATTCTTACCGAAGATTCCTGGTGAAAAACATCAAGGAACGTTGGGACCTTCACGGTCTGCCAATTCGTATCTTCTGTATGAAGTCACGTAAGGGTGGCGAGTAGTGGCAGCAAAACGCGGCGCTTGGCGAACACGCTTTGGATTTTATCTTTTGGCCATTGGCTCTGCCTGTGGTCTTGGAAATCTTTGGCGATTCCCTTATGTCGTGGGTGAAAATGGAGGAGGAGCTTTTATCCTCCTCTATGTTTTTATGGCATTGGCTATTGGGGCTCCGATGTTGATTGCTGAGTTGATGCTAGGCAAGAATACACGGAAGTCGGTGATGGTGGCGACTCAGCAGATGGCGCAGAAATCCAATACGGGATTTAAATGGGCTGGGCGTCTGGCGGTAATTCTGACCATCGTTGTTTTTTCTTACTATGCCGTGATTAGTGGTTGGGTTTTGCATTTTATGACCCAATTTTTTGTCTCTTTATTTTCTGATTACGAAAGTGCTTCCAGTAAAACAAATTTGGCAGCGTTGATGGGTAATGGCTGGTTGCAGCTTATGCTTGCCAGCGCTCACATCTTGATCACCGTTGTGGTGGTTGTAAAAGGTGTTCAGGAAGGTCTCGAGCGTTGGATCAGTTATATGATGCCTTTGTTTGCGGCTCTGGTGATTGTGCTTTTGGTGAAGTCTTTTTCTTTGCCTTCAACTCCTGAAGTGGTGCGGTTTCTTTTCTATCCAGATTTCTCAAAATTGACGATGTCTTCTTTGAATCATGCTTTGGGGCATGTGTTCTTCACTTTGTCTTTGGGTTTCGGAACGATGGTGACTTACGGCTCTTATATGCGTGATGAAGACCATGTTCCGACTGCGGGTTTCCGCGTGGCCTTGGTCGACAGCTTGATTTCCCTGGTGGCGGTCATGATGATCTTTCCAGTGGCCTTTCAGGCTTCCAATGTGCCTCTGACGGACCCGGCATTGATGTTTGAAGTTTTGCCGCGGTATTTATTAGGGATTCACGGCGGGACCTTATTTGGTTTGGCCTTCTTTGTCTGTCTTTACATGGCGGCGTTGAATGCCAGTATTGGTTTGCTGGAAGTTGTTGTTTCCAATTTTGTTGATACCAAGAAAAATATCGGACGGGTGCGCGCCACTTGGTATTCGGGGCTTGTGGCCCTGTTGTTGGCGATACTCCCTGCGCTGTCCAGTTCTGTTCTTAAAGCCGTCCGTGTGGGTGGGCGATCTTTGATTGAGTCGTTGGATTCTCTTTTAATCAACTGGTTCTTGCCTTTGGTGGCGTTGGCGATTTTGTTGGCTTTCTATAAGGGAACTTCCGAGAAAGAAAAAGAAGTCAGTTTCATCGATAAGGATAAGTTCGTTAGCTACTCCATGTATCCGCATTGGATCTTTGTTTTGAAGTGGGTTGCTCCGGCAATTATTGGACTGGGGTTTGTTCTACAAGTCTTGAGCTTATTCTAAAACGAAAAAGACCATCCTTCCGGATGGTCTTTAAATTTAGCTTGCTGGCACTCCGGCTTCACCGGAGTAGGGTCTATTTTATTCTTTTTAGAAATTCATCCCAAGGATGAAGAGCACATCATACATATCGCCAGAGAGTGGCTTATCCAGAACATCTGTGCCACCGCCATTTGAAACGCGGGTCTTGTTTTCATCAGAGAAATTCACATAGTGATAGGTGCCTTGAATGCCCAAAAAGGCTTTCTTGCGCATCAAAGGGATCTCCAGGCCGGCTCCGATATCAAACCCCATGGTAGAGTCACGGCTGTAGCCATCAAGACCTGACAAGGTATAAGTTCGGTAGAATTGTCCAAGACCACCCAAGATATATGGATTCAGATCGGCAAGGCCGCGAGTCACATTTTGAGTGTTCATGTAGTACTTTAAGTCAAAGTTAATGGATGTGATCGAGACATTTCCTGAATAGGTGACAGCCTTGTCGTTGGCAGTGAACTTCACGTTGTGATCGCCTGTTTGGAAACCCAAAGACATTGCCAGGCGAAGATCGAAGAAGTAAGTCAGATACAATCCAAAATCAGGAGCAGCCGAATATTGATCTGCGAAGTTGCCGGTAAAGCCACGATATCCCGCCGCGATGCCTACAGTTAGAAAGCGACCATTGCGGAAGAAATTCACGTCGGCTTCTTCGTCAGAATCCTCGTCGAACTCACTGTAGTCAGAAAATGGATCGTAAGCCTCGTCGGGCTCAGATTGCGCGATTAAATAATGTTTCTGGTCTGAAGAAGATGGGGTCAATAATTGTGCCTGTGCCGTCGAAGGCAAAGCAAAGCTAATCCCGATCAAAAATGCCAGAAGGCCGGAATGAAGAATAATCCCCGTGGTTTTCACAATTTCCCCCTCTTATTATTATCGAATGAAAGAGGGGAAAACTTCAAAGAAAAGTGCCAGAATAGGGCTAGACTTTTTGGAGTGTCTCAAGTTGAAACAAGATTGCGGTTTGAGGTCCTCTTAGAGAGGTTCGCCGAGGGCTTTTTCGACAGACTCCACGACTTTTTCTGATGAGGGCTTGGTGATCGAACTCCATCTTTCGATGACTTCCCCTTTGCGATTTACTAGAAATTTTTCGAAGTTCCAGCTGACGTCTTTCAGCAGAAGTCCTGGTTTCTTTTCAGTCAGAAACTGATAGACCGGTTGTTTGTCTGCGCCAGTGACCGGGGCTTTATCGAAAAATGGAAAAGTCACGCCGTACTCTTTTTCCGCGAAGCCTTTGACTGCGGTGTTGTCGCCTTTTTCCTGTTTGAAATCATTTGAAGGGAAAGCCAGCACGATGAATCCGCGATTTGCGTATTTTTTGTACATTGCTTCGAGTTCTTTGAGTTGCGGAGTGAAGCCGCATTGAGATGCGGTATTGACCACTAAAACCACTTTGCCTCGGTAGGTTGAGAAATTGACCTTCTTTCCAGAGATGTCAGTCGCAGAAAGTTCGAAAAAATTCTGAGCAGATGTTGTGCTTTCAGCGGAAGCCGTCAGGCCCAGTAGGAGCATAAAAAGAGAGACGAAAAGACGCATAGGAGCCTCCAGGCGGCTGAGTCTAGAGTCATCTGCGCTTTTCCTCAAGAAAAAGTCCCCCAAAGGGTTTCGCTGCAGTGCGCACCTTTGACTTTGAGGGTTCCTGATTTTCTAATCATTAGGAGTATTTAGGTCTAAAATTCATTATCTTTTTGCAGGAGTTCAAACAAGCATGGAGTTGGGAAATCCCATCATCATAGTTTCAGCATTTGGAAGAGGCCACTGGTTGGCCGCGGCTCTTGCACAAGAAGGTATCAAAACCACCTTGGTGGATGTTTCATCCAAACTTGGAGTTTGGCCAAAAGAGGATATCGAAGGCCCCTTTGGTTTTTTTCGGAACGAAAGAATTTCTGAATCACAAGTGGATCGCTTGTACTCTGAGGATGCTTTCGAGGAAGTGCCGAATGGATTTTCTCTGTGGCTTCCTGAGGGGCCGGTCGAGTTTAAGGGGCCGCTGACAAAGTTTAAGATCGACAATCTCCCTTTGGCTTCCCAAGTGAAAGATCTTTTGTACTCATCGGTGTTAGATAAGAATGCAAAAGTGCTTTATAGAAACCTCTCTGATTTTAATTTTGATCAAAGCTGGCTTTTGCATTTCGCACATCAATGGGCGGGAACGACTTATATGCCGAATGCACGAGGTGCGAATGAAGGGGAGTGTCTTCCCATCTTGTCTTCGTTCTTCGTACGTCAGGCGACTCGTGCGGGTTTTGAAAGATCGTTGGAATGGCTTCGCACAAAAGGTGTTGAAGTTCTCGAGCCACAACAAATTGTGGATGCATCTTTCGGTGCCGGTAAATCTGTGACCGGTTTGGAAATCTCGGGAGAGAAGCAGGGCTTGTTTCGCCTTGAGCAAATTGTGTGGATGCTTTCGAGCGAAGAGAGCTATTTTTTAAATGAACGTTTAGGAAAGTACTTCTTCTCTGAGGGACCACTTGAGTCCGAGTGGTGTTGGGTTCGTTATCGTGCTGGCCTGAAGCAATGCTTTGAACGTGACAGTCTTCCACTGCACACGGTGGTGGTCGACGATCTGTATTCTCCATGGACTCATGAGAATATGATGGTCTTGCAGCGCACTTCTTTGGAAGATCAATTTGATGTGTGGATGCGAATTCCTACAGTACAAAGATTCAATAAAGAGTATCTCACTACGCGCAGTGTGCGCATGAATGATCACTTGGCTCGCCGTATGTCTTTGGCGGAAGTTCAGATTTTAAGTTTCCCACAGGAATATTACTATACTTACGCTCAGCTCGGAGCCCCTCGCTATCCGGTCTTTTCAGAGAAACAGAAAACGCGTCGTGGGAAGGTTTCTTTCAGCAACCTTCATCTCGATGGGCCGGAAGAATGGTCTCATTATGCTTGGAGTGCAAGCTTTGCTCGCAGTGAAGGTATTCAGGAACGTATCGTTGCATGGTGGAAAGAGAAGCTGTTGAAAGAACAGAAAGATCGTATGCAACGAAGCAAAGAAAGAAAGGATCAAACTCCGTGATCGAAAGATACACTCGCCCAGAGATGGGACTTCTTTGGGATATGGATCATAAGTTTGGCAAGATGATGGAAGTTGAGGTGACTGTCGCTCAGGTGCAGGCTCAACTGGGTCTTATTCCTAAGGTCGCGGCAAAAACCATCACGCAGAAAGCTCGCTTTAATGTAAAACGAATTTCTGAAATTGAAAAAGAAACCAAACACGATGTGATCGCCTTTGTCAGTAACCTGGCGGAGAATATTGGTCCACATGGAAAATATGTTCACTTCGGAATGACTTCATCGGATGTTTTGGACACTGCCTTCAGTTTGCAGGTTCGTGAAGCCGGACAAGTCTTGATGCTTTCAATTTTGAATCTTGAAAGATCTTTGAAAAGTTTGGTGACCAAGCATGCAGAGACTATGTGTGCCGGACGCACTCATGGCATGTTTGCAGAGCCGACGACATTTGGTTTTAAAATGGCGGGTTTCCTGACGGAGGTTCGTCGTAATAAAAAACGCGTGAAAGATGCTCTTGATAATATGGCCATCTGTAAATTGAGTGGGGCTGTTGGGACTTACTCAAGTCAATCTCCAAAAGTCGAGTTGATGGTTGCAAAAAAATTGAAGTTGAAGCCTGAACTGATTGCGACCCAAGTGATTCCTCGGGATCGTCATGCGGAAATGATGACGGCGCTGGCTATGCTTGGAACTGGATTGGAACGTTTAGCTATTGAGCTTCGTCATCTGCAACGAAGTGACGTGGGTGAAGTGACTGAAGGGTTTACCAAGGGCCAAAAAGGCTCTTCGGCAATGCCTCATAAAAAAAATCCTATCAGCGCTGAAAATATCACCGGTCTTTCGCGGTTGCTTCGTGGCTATGCAGTGGCAGCTCTTGAAGATGTGGCTTTGTGGCATGAACGGGATATTTCACATTCTTCTGTTGAGCGTGTGATTTTCCCGGATGCCTTTATTGTTGCAGACTATGCCGTGACCCGTATGAGTATTTTGCTCGATGGTCTGGATGTGAATAAAAAACGCATGATGGATAATATCGATAGCTCTCAAGGTCAGTTGTTCAGTTCTCATGTTTTGCTGGCCTTGGTGGCAAAAGGGATGCGTCGTGAAGATGCTTACTCTTTGGTTCAGCGGCTTTGTCATTCTTTGGGTTTTGGAGAAAACTTGAAAGACAAGTTAATGGGTGACGATGATGTTCGGGCCCTTTTGAAGCCAAAAGAGATTGAAGAGATCTTCACTGGTAAAAAGCACAAAAAAACTATTAAAGATATTTTGAAACGAGTGAAGTAGTGGAACATTGGAAGTTCTTGCAGGAAAATGACATCGTTGATGTGGTGGCTCCTGGCTACCCGTCGCAGCCTCATGAAATCGATGGTGCGCATGATTTTTTGGTTAAGTGGAAGTTGGTTCCACGTATTCCGAAGGGGTTGGTAAAACCGCACTTCTTGCATGCCAATGAAGATGAGCAGCGCTTTTCATTTTTAAAAGCCGCCATTGAATCGAAAGATTCCCGAACGATCTGGTGTTTGCGTGGGGGCTACGGCAGCAATCGTCTTCTTCCAATGTTGGCGAAACTAAAGAAACCAAAAGAGCCGAAGTTGCTTATTGGTATTAGCGATATCACCTCTATTCATACTTTTTTGATTCAAGAATGGGGATGGCCCACTTTGCATGCGCCCCTTTTGGATCGTTTGGGCAGAAAACTTGTTTCTCCGAAACATGAAAAAGAGCTGCATAGAATTCTTTTCGGTCAGGAGAAGGCGGTTGAGTTTAAAAAACTGAAACCTTTGAATGACTCGGCTAAGAAAATCAAAAGCTTAAAATCCAAAATAGTCGGTGGAAACCTCACGGTTCTTCAATCTTCCATGGGAACGCCTTGGCAGATTAACGCTGACAAGTCTTTGTTGTTTATTGAAGATTTGGGTGAGCGTGGGTATCGCATCGATCGGATGCTGGAACAATTCCGTCAAGGGGGAGTTCTAAAGAAATGCCAGGGCATTATCCTGGGTGACTTTATTGGTGGAGAAGAGCCATCAACTGGTAAAAATAATTTTGATTTAGTGTTTAAACGCTGGGCTCAGGATCTGGATATTCCACTCTTTAAAGGGTTGGAAGCGGGTCATGCTTCAGTGCAAAGACCGGTGCCTTTCAATACTTCGTGCGTCCTTCAGCTTGAAGGCGGAAAAGCGCACCTCACTATACAGACAGGGGGAAAAGCCTAATGAAATACTCAGTTCTTGAGAAAAATCTCATCACTCAGCTTGAAGATCGTATTCGTGATACAACCCCAGGAGTCATGGTTCGTGCTTATCAAGGTGGTAAAATCATCTGTGATATCGCAGTCGGCAACACCTATGCCTATTATGATTTGGCGAGTTTGACGAAGATCATTTTTACTCAGCAGGCGATGATGTATGCCTTTGAGTTGGGGAAATGGAATTTTGAGACAAAAGTTTCGGATCTTCTTCCTTGGTTTGCTCATAAAGAAACAAAATTGACAGAGCTCTTAACTCACAGCTCAGGTCTTGCCTGGTGGATGCCATTTTATCAGGAACTCAACATGGCATTGCCGCGCGATCAACGTCGCGAGCAGCTTCGTGGGATTCTGCAGAATTTGAAATTGGAAAAGCAAGAGACTGCTATTTATTCTGACGTGGGATTTATTGTTTTGAGTTATGTGCTTGAGAAACTCTTTGATAAGCCCATCTTGGATGTTTGGACGGACATTAAAAACAAGTTCTATCTGGGAACCACGCTGGAGTTCCATCCGGACAACCAGACTTCAATCAAATCATCTTTGTTTGCTCCGACGGAGGAGTGCCCTGTTCGTAAGAAATTGGTACAAGGCGAAGTTCATGACTTGAATTGCTGGTCTATGGGAGGCGTTTCGACTCATGCTGGACTTTTCGGCAGTATCGATGACGTGGGCTGGTATTCACTGCATTTGCGTTCGCAATTGATGGGGATTGCTCGCTATTCCATTCGTCAGAAAACGGCTCAGTTGTTTGCAAAGCGTGCTTTGCCAGAGGGAAAAGGTGACTGGGCGATGGGTTATATGATGCCGACGCCGGGATCCGCAAGCTGCGGAGCCTATTTCTCTTTAGATTCTATCGGACACACGGGATTCACTGGAACCTCGATGTGGTACGATCCTAAGATGGATATGAGCGTTATTGTTCTCTCGAATCGCGTTTTGTACGGATCTGAAAATAAAGCCTTTTCAAAACTGCGCCCTGAAATACATAATTGGATTGTAGAAAATTACAGAAGGTCTGGTGTTTGAAATGGATTTAAAACCTGGTTGTCATATTCACTTGATGGGTATTTGCGGAACGGCGATGGCCTCTATGGCGGGCTTATTGAAAGATCGCGGATTTAAGATCACGGGCAGTGATATGAATCCGTATCCTCCGATGTCGACTCAGCTTGAAAGTCTGGGAATCACAATTCAAAAAGGCTACAAGGCCGAAAATCTTCATCCTCAACCGGACTTTGTTATCGTAGGGAACGTCATCTCTAAGAGCAACGAAGAGGCGCAAGAGTTGATGAAGTTGGGAATTCCCTATACGTCTTTGCCGAAAGCGATGGGTGAGTTGATTATCGCAGATCGCGAAAGTGTTGTGATCTCAGGAACTCATGGAAAAACAACCACGACATCGATGATGTCCTGGGTTGCTGAAAATGCGGGAGTGAAACCGGGATTCTTGATCGGTGGTATTCCTAAGAATTTCTCTCAGTCATTTAAAAATCCAGAGGGAAATTATTTTATTATTGAGGGTGATGAATACGATACGGCTTTCTTTGATAAAGTACCGAAGTTCATTCATTACAAGCCGAAACATGTGATTCTGACTTCTGTGGAGTTCGATCACGCAGATATTTATAAAGACCTTCAAGCTGTAAAAGATTCTTTTGCGCGTTTGATGACTTTGATTCCTGAAAATGGAACTTTGTTGGCTTGTGCGGAAGATGCGAATGTCCTGGAGTTGCGCAAACTTGCTAAGTGCAAAAACTCATTCACCTATGGCTTTAAAGCGGAGGCGGATTTCCGCGCGAAAGTTCTTTTCCAGAATGAAAAAGGCGTGGGTTTTGAGGTTCATCATAAAGGTGAGATCCTAGGACCATACTCGATGCAAATCACCGGGGATTATAATATTCTTAATGCGACAGCCGTGATTGCAATGTCGAAAATTCTTGGATTTTCGGAAAACAGAATTCAAATCGCGATGGAGTCTTTTGAAGGCGTCAAACGACGTCAGGAAATTTTGGGCGAGCCGAATGGCATTCTGGTGATTGAAGATTTCGCGCATCATCCAACAGCTGTGCGTGAAACCGTTAAGGGAATTCAGAAGAAATATCCAAGCAGAAAAGTCTTCTCTGTGTTTGAACCAAGAAGTGCGACGTCTCGCCGTAAAGTCTTCCAAAAAGATTACGTGGAGGCGTTTAAGGGCTCTCACGAGGTTCTTTTGGCCAAAGCCTTCGATCAATCGAAGATCGACAGCGAAGACAGATTCTCCAGTGAAGAGCTGGTCGCGGATCTGCAAAAATCCGGTGTCACTGCGGGAGCCTTTGATTCTGCCGATCATATCGTCGAAGCTCTTAAGTCTCGTGCAAAAACAGGCGACGTCATTCTCATCATGAGCAACGGCGGATTCGACGGCATTTATACAAAACTCATGAAAGCCCTTGAGTAAGAAGCGCACTGCGTCATTGATCTGGTTTTTGGCTATTTTCTCAAGCGGGCTCCCGCTCTAATGCGGTGAGCCTCAAAAAGGTACGGCGTACCTCCTGTTCGTCTTGAAACTTTGGGTGGGCTTCGATAGGTTTTTTGCCTATGTCGAATCTCACTCCTCTCATGAAGCAATACTGGGACATTAAGTCCGTTCATCAAGATAAAATCCTTCTTTTTAGAATGGGGGATTTCTTTGAAATGTTCTTTGATGATGCGGTCAAAGCGGCCCCGGTTTTAGGGATCGCTCTTACGCAACGAAATAAAAAATCACAAGATGAAACCCCGATGTGCGGGATGCCACATCACTCGATTGCGGGGCCTATTAACAAGCTGCTATCTCATGGCTTTAAGATTGCGATTTGTGATCAGCTTGAAGATCCGAAACTTGCTAAAGGAATCGTGAAGCGCGGGGTGACGCGCGTTCTGACTCCGGGAATGGTTTATGATTCGGATACTCTGGATGGGACCAAAGCCCACTACTTGGTGAGTGTTGATTCTGAATCCATCAGTTTCCTGGATTCAACCACTGGTGAAGCATTCTTCTTTAAGTCTAAGAAAACTCAAGATCTTCTGCGGTTCCTTCAGATACTTCCGGTTGCAGAGATCGTCATTGCACAAGCAGATGAAGCCCTCTTGGGTGGTTTGCAAAATCTTCTGGTTTCCCATCATGAGGAGCTGAAGGATTCTGCCCATGACCTTTTGAAAAATGGGGCGCCCCAGACAGCGGCAAGGCTTTTGAGTTATGTGACGGCTCTTTCTGGTGAAGAGGCTTTGGCGACATTGTCACCTTTCGTTGAAAGAGATCTTGAACATCGTCTTGATGTATCAAGCACAACTCTTCGACACCTTGAGATTTTTTCCACTTATAAAGGCGAAGGACTTGGCAGTTTGTTCCATGCCATTAATCGCACGCAGACCTCAGCGGGCAGTCGCTTGCTTCGTCAATGGTTGAGCTTTCCGTTGCGCGATCCAAAGGCGATTGAAAATCGTCTGTCATCTGTCGAATTCTGGAGAAGTCACGTCCTTGAGTTGAAACGGGTTCGTCAGATATTGGGGCAGATGGGGGATATTGAACGCCGCCTCGGTAAGATTTCTCAGCCTCAATGCAATGGGCGAGATCTGTTGGCATTAGCGGGCAGTGTGCATGCAGGGATCAGTGCGCTGGAAGTGCTTTTGCATACATCAGGAGGCACGGCGAACTTTGAACCTCTTCGCAATCTGGCCTACAAAATTGAACGCACCTTGGTGGAAGACCCGCCTCTTGCGACCAAACAAGGCTACTTGATCCGTACCGGAGTTTCTTCTGAATTGGATGAGTTGATTGAGTTATCAACCAATGCTCAAGCCATGGTCGCGCGCATGGAGGCTGAAGAGAAAGAAAAGACAGGCATCTCAAGCCTGAAGATTCGGTATAACAATGTTTTTGGTTATTATATCGAAATCACCAATACTCATAAAGACAAGGCGCCGGCGAACTATCAGCGCAAGCAGACTTTGACGAACGCAGAGAGATACTGCACGGATGAGTTGGTGGAGCTTGAAAGAAAAGTACTGAGCGCGAATACCAAACGTGCAGATCTTGAATTTGAATTCTTTGAAGCTTTGAGAAAAGAAATCCTCGCGCAATGCCCGGCACTTTTGACCTTGGCGCATGAGTGCAGCGAAGTGGATGTGATCTCAAGTCTTGCCTGGTTAAGTCTTGAAGAAAAATATGTACGTCCTCAGTTTACGAATGATGGCTCCTTGAAGTTAAAGGCCAGCCGTCATCCCGTGGTGGAACAAACTGTGAAATCTCAGTTTGTTGCAAATGATATCGAACTGCGTCCTCATTCTTGCTTGCTTCTGACGGGGCCGAACATGGCCGGTAAGTCGACTTTGATGAGACAAGTCGCTTTGATGTCGATCATGGCACAAATGGGCAGTTTCGTTCCCTGTGATGAAGCGCATTTGCCATTGTTTGATTCTATCTTCACGCGTATCGGTGCTAGCGATCAGTTGTCCGAAGGTCTTTCTACTTTCATGGTTGAGATGATTGAGACATCAGCCATGTTGAAGAATGCCACGAAGGACTCTTTGGTGATTCTGGATGAAGTGGGGCGCGGCACGAGTACTTTTGATGGTATGTGCCTGGCACAATCTATTCTTGAGCACCTTTTGAGTGATGTGAAAGCATTGACCTTCTTTGCGACTCATTACCATGAACTGACTTCTTTGGATCAAAGCTTCTCGCAAATTACCAACGCCCACATGACTGTGGCGGAACGAAATGGCGAAATCCGATTCCTTCATACTTTGGTGAAAGGACCGGCCCTGAAGTCTTACGGTGTGCAGGTTGCGGAATTGGCAGGTTTGCCAGCGACAGTGACGAAGCGGGCAAAAGGTTTGCTGCGTGAAATTGAATCCAAAAGAGTTCAAGCAAGCAGTCAGTTGTCTTTGTTGGATCAATTGTCATCAATCCCGGTTTACGAAGAAATGGCAGCGCCCGTGCCGTCTGTGGATCCAGAAACTCTTCGTCGCGAAGAGACTTTGAAGAGTTTGATGGACGAGGTTCAGAAGTATCCTTTGATGCAAATGAGTCCACTCGAGGCGATGAACCAGATTGCCAAATGGAAAGAAATCGTTTCAAACTCTGTATCATAAAATTTATTTAAGAGTTTGATTGGGCTAAGGAGCTCAACAACAGGCTCTTGGTCTAGTGTATTTAAAGCCCTCCGAATCCGAATAGTACTCGATGTATTTCGGTTTATCTCGGAGGGTTTTTTATGAAGTCTAATGCAGTCGCGGCCATAATCTTTTTGATTCTTGCAAGTTGCGTGAGTAAGACATCACGCGAAGTGGCTTCCGTTCAAGTACCAAGCCTGGTTGATTTCGGAAAATCCCTTTCGGAATATACCGGTTTTGTTCGCAGTAGCTCTTTCACTCCCTCAAATTGCGGTCCCGTCTATTCAGCCATTGCCAGCAAAGTGGAGTCATTGGATTTCAACTTGTATAGCAATGAAGAGTTACAAAAAGAGGCCGCCAATTTGATTTCAGCTTTATGGCAAATGCGCTTGCAACTTCATGCGCGCCTTTCTGAAGTCAGTCCGCAATGTCAGTTGCAAGTTCGCGAATTGTTTCACCGCATGCATGATCAAGACGACTATTTGGGGGAGTTTGCCTATAAAGCGCAAGCCTTGGACCCCTCCAAGTTAGAGTTTCAAAAACAGGCGATACCTATTTATGATCGCAAAGCCTATGCGCCTTACAGCGTACGCCCCGATGTGGATGACGAAAAGTTTCAGTTTTACTCTGGGGACTTGATGCTGGCGCGCGGAGTTTCATTCTTCAGTGCGATCATCTCTCAAATCAGTGACAATAAATCTCAATTCAGCCATGTGGTTTTTGTAAGTCAAGAGCCGATGACGAAAAAATTAAATACCATTGAATCATACATTGGTGTCGGCGTTGATAAATACCAAATGGATTTTGCCCTTAAAAATGAAAATGCACGTCTTTTGGTTCTTCGCCCTAAAGACCGGGTGTTAGGTGAAAAGGCCGCGGGCTTTGCGATGGAAAGTGCCAAAGCGCGCGTTCCCTATGATTATTTTATGAACTTTAAAGACTATTCGAAGATGTCCTGTGTTGAGGTGGCTCGTTCGGCCTATGACAAAGCCTCGAATGGGGCGGTATTGACTCCGGCTCAACCGGCAAATCTGAAAATGAACAGCAAAGACTTTTTAGATAAATTGAATTTGAAAAATGGCAGTTTGATCACCCCTGACGATTTGGAAGTGGATCCGCGCTTTGAACTTGTTTTGGATTGGCGCGACTATCGTTTACTTCGCGATTCTCGCCACAAGGATGCTATTTTGTCTGAGATGGTTCGTTGGATGGATGAAATGGGATATAAGTTTCACGATACTCCGAAGTCATTTATTGCCAAGAATATCATCTTGCCGACGCGAACGACTCGTTTATGGCCGCTGGTGAAAAAGCTCACGGGCTCTCCGGATCTGGATCCTGCGTTGCCAAAGAAAACGCTGGGAGTGATGTTGGTGTTAAATCAAGTAGGGCAATCTCTATTGGAGCGCCTTGATAAGCAAGATCTTGCTTATATTGCAAAATTCAAAAGACCTATGACGAACGGGCAATTAAGAGCCGCTGTCAATCAGTTGCGCGAGTTGGACTTGAAGGAATACAAAGAGTCTAATCCCAGCTTCCTGCACTTCGCTTTGCGTCCGGATGGAATTTATCCTCGTCGTCCACCCACTCATGGCGAACATCGCTAGAGCTTGAATCTGTTCTTAAGTTAAAGCATCCTTATATTACGGAGATGCGATGGCTCATAAGTCTTTTCTGACCACAGAACAATTTTCTCAAGCGGCTGAGATATTAACTCCGCCGCTGATGACACCTGATGGAGATGTTCGTCAGGTGTTCTGCTTTTCGTCGGAAAGCTTTTCGCATTGGTTGGGTGTGAAGCTTGAGGAGCGTCTGCAGGCTATTCCTGGATGGCGGGAAGCCCATCCCATTATGCTGGGCTCCTGGGCGCGTGGAGAGCTCAGTCCTAAATCAGATATCGATGTTTTATTTTGTGGCGCTGAAGAAAAGGTAAAAATCTTTGTCGATCAAGTTCAAGAGTCTGGTCTGAAGCTGCGTTATCGCATGCCAAAGAATCCTGACGACTGGACTGAGAATGTCGAAGCCTTTGATATCTTGGCCTTGCTAAAGGCTCGCCCCTTGACCCCAGAGGGGGCGAAAAAACTTTTTGAACAGCAAAAATTAATCTGGGCGAAAAAGAAACATTTTCGCAGAGTACTTTTGAAAGCAGTTCAAGAGGAACGCAAGAATCGCGAAAAGCGTTTTGATTCTATCACCAACTATCTGGAACCAAATATTAAGTATGGCCCAGGGGGCTTGCGGGATCTTGAGCAAGGTTTGCAGATCTATGAACTATTCGCTGAAAAGTTTGTGAATCCTGGGCATGCCTTGAATGTTTTGAACTACTATCGCAACTACCTGTTGTGCCTTCGCCAGAAGCTTCATCTGGAGGGACACGGTGATATTCTTTCAAGCTCCACACAATTTGAACTTGCAAAATGGATGGGTTTTAAAACTCACAAGGACTTCATGCGTGGACTGCAGCGTGGTCTTTCACGGGTGCATTTCTTTTCTGATTGGATTGTTGAAGTTGCGGAAAGTTCTGAAGAGAAATTAAAAAAGATCGAGCGAACTGAATTTAAAAAATCGGAAGATCTTTACGAAGAGTTACATAAGAATTCCAGTGTTTTGGTTCAGAAAAAAGTCCGTGAACATTTGGATGATTTCTATTCTGATGCACAAATCAAAAAGACCGCGCGAAGTCGCGGAAAACTATTGGAAGACGTTCTTTCAGTTAAGACTTCTGATGAAGTTCTGGTGAGTGTTTTCCGATCCCGTTTGATTGATAAATTAGTCCCGGAAATTTCTCGTTTGGTTGGCTATGTTCAGCATGACCAATATCATCGCTTTACGGCGGATTCCCATATTATGCAGGCTTGCCGCGAAGCCAAGCGTCTTTACTCCAAACCAAAAGAGTTGGGCCCACTTAAATTTTTGCATGGGCATCTGACGGCATATGATTGGAAAGTCCTTTCCTGGTCTTGCCTGTATCATGATCTCGCAAAAGGTTTGGAAGCTTCGGAGCATTCTGAGGCCGGGACCTTGATTGTTGAGCGCGATTTCAAAGCCTTTGGTTTTTCCAAAGCGTTTACTGACGATGTTTCCTGGATGGTGAAGAACCATCTGGAACTTTCTCAAGCAGCTTTTCGAAAAAACATGAAGGACCCCAAAGTCTGGCAGGATCTCAAAGACAAAGGTGTCGAGTCGGCGCGTTTGTATCGTCTGGCTTTGTTTACAGCCATTGATATTCGTGCGACGAATCCTGAAGCTTGGAATGAATGGAAAGCAAAGCTTTTGAAAGACTTGGTAGAAAGTCTAAGCTCCAAGAAAGCCCAGGGTTATTTCGATTTCTATTCTTTGAAAAAGAAGAAGCATCTGCAGATCTCGGAAGAAATTTATGAAGAGCTGGGAGCCGTTTTAGTGGAAAGTCTTTCGATGAAGGATTTGGTGGAAGATCTTAAGGCGGCTGAGCAAAGCTCAGAAAGCCTGGCTCCGAAGATTTTAAAAACTCGCAAAGGGGAGATTTGGATTCGCTTCCATGATCGTTATGATCGCAAGGGCATCCTGGCAGATTATGTGGCGCAATTATATTCCTTGGGCTTAGGGGTTCGTCATGCCTCTATTCATACTCTTCCCAAGGTGGGTGTTTATGACTGGTTTCAGGTAACGACACAAAAAAATCTGCAACAGCTATCGCAGATTTTAAAAAGTTCCCAACTGAAGAATCAAAAAACAGTTCCAACGGCAGTTTCAACTGTGCTTCCAACAGTGAGGTTTGATTCAATTCAGCTTGTGAGCGCTGACGAAAAAGAATGGGTGATTAGCTTTAAAGGTCCCGATCAATCAGGATTGCTGGCGGTGGCAGCCAAGTCTTTAAGTGATGCTGGCGTGAGTATTAAGTCCGCGCGAGTTCATACTTGGGGACGCCAAGTGGATGATATCTTCTTTGTAAAAGCTCAGGATAGAAAACAGGAAGAGGCGTCCCTTTTGATTCAGTCTCTAAGGGACACCTTCAAAATCGAAGCTTAAGTCGGCAGGGATTTAAGCTGTTTTTCTTCCCAGCCAAAAAGTAAACAGACTGAGTGCTGAAAGAATTGCGCACAAAATAGAAACACCCGTCCATTCACCCGTATTCCAGGCGAAAGATCCCAAGAGTGAGCCCATCGCCCCGCCCATGAAGTAAGTGAACATATAGACTGTGTTGATGCGGCTGCGTGCATCTTCGCGTAAAGCAAAGATGCGTGTTTGGTTTGAGACGTGGGCCGCTTGCAGTCCGAAATCCATAATAAAGATTCCTAAAATCAAACCCAACATGCTTTTTCCGGAGAAAAAGAGAATCAAAACAGAAAATGCTATTACGACCAATCCTAAGCCAAGACCATAGCGCGGTCCTTTTTTGTCAGAGACTCTTCCCATTAAAGGAGCGGCTGCGGCTCCGGCTGCTCCGAGAAGCCCGAACAATCCCACTTCCTTCGCTCCGTAACCGAAATGAGGTGCGGAAAGAACAAATATCAAAGTGGCCCAGATCGAACTAAAGATACCAAAAATCATCGCACCGATAAGGGAGGATTGGCGAAGAGTGGGTTCCTCTTTCACGATCGTCCAAATGGATTTTAAAAGTTTTCCATAAGATCCAGAGAATGAAACCTCGCTGGAGGGTAGGATGAAATAAAGACCTGCAGCAAGAACCATCATGAGCGCGCTGGCAAAATAGAACACCGCTCTCCAGCCAAAGATGGAGCCAACAAATCCACTCAAGGTTCGGGAGAGTAAGATTCCGATAAGGAGCCCCGCCATGATGATGCCAATGACTTTACCGCGTGTTTTCGCTTCTGCGAGGTGGGCGGCAAAAGGAAGAATCAGCTGAGGAGTCATGGTCATGAGACCAATGAGAAGGCTGGCAATGGCCATCGTGAGCAGACTTTGTGCTGTCGCTGCGATCAATAAGGCTATCGTCACCAAAAGGGATGTGATGACGATCAGTTTGCGTTTTTCAAACATATCCCCCAAGGGAACTAGAAAGAGCATTCCCAAGGCGTAGCCCACTTGGGTCAGAGTTGGAATGATACCGACTTCTTTAACGGTGATACCAAAGCTGGCTTGAAGATCTGCCAGGAGAGGTTGGTTGTAGTAAAGATTCGCGACGCTGAGCCCAGTGGCAATGGCCATGATCCAAACAGTTGTCGGGGAGAGTTGCTTGGAGTTTGTAGACGGTGAATTTGTAGAAAGTGAGGATGACATAAATTCTTCAATCGTATTAAGCAAAAAACCCACTGCTGGCAGTGGGTTTTTTCGTCGTACTCTGAGGTTGATCAGAGTTATCTGTGAACGCTCTAGTTGTGCTAGAGCAAGGGACTAATTGGTTTTCTTTTTATTCGCACCAGAGATTCCAGTGTGGTTTCTCCAGTTATTTTGTGGATCTGTCTTAGTGCGATTGTGCCAAGCTTCCCATTTTTTCTTTGGAAGTTTGTGGGAAACATTTCCCTTTTCATCGAAGATATCTGGATCTTTACCAACTAAAAACTCACCAATGGATTTTAGAATTCCCATTAAAACCACCTTTACTGGACACACTCCGACTTCGTCGAAGTAATGTTTCCGCACTAGATTAAAACAAAAAGCCCCTCGGGGGAAGGGGCTTTCAGTGGAACTTATGCTTCAAGTCATTTTACCAGCGAAGCTGGGGTGTCAGCAGATTATGAGCGAGGATTTGCGCAGACGTCGATAATATCAAGACCGCGGTTTTCAGAAACTTTGCCAGGACCTTTAAAGAAGTTAAAACATTGTTGAGCCGCTCTCTCATATGCTTCTTCATAACTTCCTGCATTTTGTTTGAGCTCCAAAGTTTGGCCAGCCATGCGGAACTTGAAAGAATATTCTTTAGCTGCCGGATCATGTGAAGTCCAAGCGAATGAGCTGCAAGAGAAAGCGAAGATTGCGATGGCGATAAATGTTTTCATAGGTCCCCCTTTGAAAGGTTTCTGTCTGTTACCTTTACAAGAGAGCAAAGCGCGGGCCAGATTGTGGGCAACATGCCAGGCCTTTAGCGTCGCAAGTATCTAATATAACTAGGCAATTCCATCTCAAAGTGAGCCATAAAAACAGTCCCGTTATGAGGCTGACAGAAGACAGAAAGTGTAACGCCCCTGTTGAATTAATGGACGCCCCTGTTAGGCTCAACTCCATGAAAAGAATAGCTCTGGCAATCCTAATTATGACAAGTGGCAGTCTGTCTCAGGCTCGTACTCAGGGGCGATTTCTGGGGCAGCAATTTATGATCAATATCGCAGCCCAAGGATATGACGGCTCTACCGACGAGCTGCCGCAGAAGTTGTTTGAGGCGATGAATGTCCCGGTTCAGGATTCTATTTTAGGGCCCGGAAAAACTTTGCAAACTCCCTTTAAGTTTTTGGACTTTATCTGCGCCAATCGCACCAGTGGTGGCTATACTTGCATGCTTTTAATACATCCCTCCAAGAGCGCCCAGTTGGGGCTAAAAACGGCTTCATTGAGAGTTGAGGGGGAAATGGCGCAAAAGCTGGCCGCCCAGTTCTTTCCGAGCAGTGGCGAAGTCTTCCAGAATGCAGAAGGCACTCTGGAGGTCAAAGTGACCCCAAATCAATTCAGTATTCGCTTTGACGAGCAAGGACTCTAGTTATAGAACCTTCCCTCGGAGGGTTTTATGAGAAGTATTTCCATTCTTGCGCTCGTCTTTCTATTTCTTTCTGTTGGACAGGCTAAGACTCTATTGGTGAGCGATGTCGATGATACGCTGAAGCTCGCAAATGTTTTAGACCTCAGCAGTGCCGCTTCGTATTCCTTTGATGATAAAAGTCGTTTTCTTGGGATGGCGGAGTTGTTTACTTTGATCAAAAAAGACAATCCGGATCTTTCCGTTTACTATGTTTCCAGAGCCCCGTCTTGGTGGATGCAGGGAACCCACGAACAGTTTCTGCGTAATGGAAAATTTCCCGCGGGCGTTTACATTCCTCGCACAAATCTCAGTATGGAGACTCATAAACTCATTACGATTCGTTCCATCATGAACAGCGAAAATCCTGACAAGGTGATTTTCTTTGGTGATAACGGCGAAAAAGACGCCGAGGTTTATGAGCAAATCAAAAGCGAATACGAAACGAAAGGTGTGCGCTTCTATCAGTTCATCCGTCTGGTCTATTCAAGCAAAGACTCTGAGGACGCAGGTGTAATTCCTTTCGCGGATCAGGTGGGGTTTGTAACGCCGGTTGAGGTTTCTTTCGAGCTGAAGAAGGCTGGGTTGCTGGCGGAAGAATCAGTTGTCTGGACGGCAGAAAATATTGCGAGTGCCATTCTGAAACAGAAGAAAGACTATGACGTTGGCACAGTGGCTTTTCCAAAGTTTATGCGCTGTAATGACTTTGTTTGGAAATGGGATGATGTCGGTGTATATCCGAACCTCCCCGAATTAAAACAAAGACTTGAAGAGCGCTGCCAAAAATAATGAACTTAAAATATCAACTTCCCCATATTTACGGAAACCTGTTGCCGAGAGAAATCTTGGATTTCTCTCCGGAAGAGAAAAAAGCCACTTGCGATACTTGCGCGATGGCGAGACCTCGCGAAACGGGCAAGATTCATTATCGTGAAGATTTGAAATGCTGCACCTTTCATCCTTTCCTTCCCAATTTTATGGTGGGCGCGATTTTCAACGAACAGTCATCCACCAAGGCCCATGAAATATTCAGAGGCAAGATCGCACGCAGAGAGTACGCTCTGCCAATTGGTTTGGTGGCACCTGTGGCGTATCAAGTTCCTTTTAATAATCGGGAAGAGCATGAGTTTGGTCAGCGCGAAGATTGGCTCTGTCCTTACTTCAATAAAGAAAATCAAAACTGCAACGTGTGGAGAAATCGCGGTGTGGTTTGCACCACTTTTTTCTGTAAAAGTTCATACGGTAAAAAAGGTGAGCAATTTTGGGAAAAATTGAGCAATTATCTTTGGTACGTAGAACTCGCATTGCTGGAAGAAGCATTGGTGATGCTGGATTTCTCTCCTCGACAGGTTATGACTTTACTTGATTATCACAATCGCTTTGAAGGCACTGCCGCTGAGAAAAAGTCCTGGTTTATGACGGAAAGCAAGGCGCGAGAACTGTGGAACGGGTATTATGAAGATCAGGAGGGTTTTTATAAAAAATCCTTTGAGATTGTTGCTAATTTGGATAAAAAATCCTTCCACGAAATGCTCGGTGAAACAGGTCAATCTTTGGAAGAGGACTTGTTTGAGATGATTCCGCAATTGCCTTTAGCGCTGAAAGTGTAAATGAATATGTTGACCATCCAGGAACGCCAAAACAAAGTCATCGCAGATTTTTCAGCCTACACGCAGTGGGAAGATCGCTATAAAAAAATCATCGAGATGGGCAAAGCTTTAGCGGATATGCCTCAAGAATTTAAAACAGAACAGAACATGGTTAAGGGTTGTCAGTCCCAGGTGTGGTTGCATGCGGCTTTGAGCGACAAGGGTCAGATCCAGTTGCAGGGGGATAGTGACGCTTTGATCGTGAAGGGCTTAGTGGCTCTTTTGTTGTATGTCTATTCGGGCTCGTCTCCCTCTGATATTCTAGCGACGCCTCCGGAGTTTTTGAAAGCTCTGGGTTTTGAGGGGAATCTTTCGCCAAGTCGGGCGAATGGCTTGCATGCTATGTTGAAACAAATCAAAAATTACGCAATGGCTTTTGATTACCTATTAAAATCAAAAGGCTAAGGTTGTCTCTTTTTGGGCCGCTGTAATCTTCTTATTAATAAAGATTAATTTCAAACTCATCGGACTTTAATCCCCCTCAGGTAACCTGTAGTTACAAAACAATGTAGGGGGTTTTATGAAGAGTCTTATTGCTGCAATGATCGTTTTTGGTTCTGTAAATGCTTTCGCTCAAAAGGGTGAGCATCCTTGCAAAGAGATCAAATCGGCTTGTGAATCAGCGGGATTTGTAAAGGGTGAGCACAAAGAAAAGAAAGGTCTTTATAAAGACTGTATGCAACCAGTGATGGCCGGTCAGTCGGTAGCTGGGGTGAATGTAAGTGCGGATGTGGTATCTGCCTGCAAAGCTAAAAAAGCTGAGCACACAGAACACGCAAAGAAATAGATTTTTTAAAAATAAAAAAGGGCTTCGTAAGAAGCCCTTTTGTTTTAGTTAAATGTTTTTAGAAACTGACTAGATAGTTTCCGCAGAAACTGACTAGATAGTCGCGTGCACTCTGTGAGTGTCGTCCATATCGTCCAGATAGTTCAAAAACTCTTCGACATCTTTCTTCTGTTCATCAGAAAGCTCGGTGATGTTTTTTGCCTTATAAGACAATTCAGATGTTTCAATTTTCCAGCCGCGTTTTACCAAAGCATCGCGAACGGCATCCAAATCTTCCGCACCAGTGAAGAACTCATAAGTGTTGTCTTCGCCTTTTGAGACTTCGTTGGCGCCAGCTTCAATCGCCTCTTCGTCTGGATCGAAAGTTCCTGGCTTCGTACCTTCCAAAAGACCTACGCGTTCAAACATCCATGCAACCGAACCAGATTCACCCATATTGCCTTCATGAGATTTGAAAGCGTGGCGCATTTCTGGAGCTGTTCTGTGTTTATTGTCTGTTTGGCACTCAACGATAACGCCGACGCCATGAGGTCCGTAACCTTCATACATCAACTCTTCGATGATTTTCCCGTCGTCCAAAAGGCCCGCACCTTTTTTGATGGCGCGATCAATGGTGTCATTCGGGCAAGAGACTTTTTTAGCCGCATCAATGGCCAATCTTAGACGGGCGTTGGCAGCGGGGTCAGGGCCTCCAGCTTTCGCGGCAACTTGAATCTCACGCGCGAGTTTTGTGAATATTTGACCCTTTTGTTGGGCTTTCTCTACTTTACCTGCTGTTTTCCATGATTTTCCCATGCTCTCTATACAATCAAATCAGTTAATATTTGGCAAGCGCGGGAGCTGCATGTAAAAACAGGCCATGTTTGCTTTTGAAATTACCGACGTCTGGGAAAAAATTGAACGCATTGAGGAGTCCTGTGAGGAAGCCTTCAAGCTGAAGTCTGCCTATGCGGCCCCTCTGGACCCAGCCCGGGATATTGACTTATTGCATCCAAAGCTTCATCCGCCCAAGAAGGGTTTCTCCACCCCCGAAGGCCAGGCCCGCATGCTCCACGATTTGGCTAGCATTGAACTTCAGGCCATGGAGCTAGGGGTGCGAACACTGGTTGAGTATCCAGAGGCCCCTCAGGGGTTTAAAGAGGAACTCGCGGCGGTGACCATCTCGGAGGCCCAACATTTACGCATGTGTCTTGAGGCTATCCATGCTTTGGGTTTCAAATGGGGCGACTGGCCTGTTCATTCCGCTTTGTGGAGGGCGGTAGCCCCCGAGGATACTCTGTTGGATCGTATCCTGATCGTGCATCGTTATTTGGAGGGCAGTGGTCTAGATGCCGGCGACACCTTGATTCGCCGTCTGGAAGCCACCTCAGGCAAAGAGACTATCCAAAAGATCGTGAAGCAAATCAATTTTGAAGAGATTGGTCATGTGGACTTTGGTTCGCGTTGGTACCGGGAAATTTGTAAGATTCAAAAGATTGATTCGAGCGAAGACTTTCCAGCTCGAATGGATGCGCTTCGTATTCGTTTGCCAAAGCGTATTGAGCCGATCAATCGGGTTCTGCGTTCCAAGGCTGGTTTTACTGAGGAAGAGATCAAGTACTACGAAGATCTTCGCTTGGATTTCTTAAATCCCTATCCGAGTTTTAAACAACCTCAGCCCCAGTCGTAGTTTCGTTGAGTGGACTGAGGTTGTCATATTCTATCGGCACTTCTCGGCAATCGTAGCCTCAATAGCCTGCAATTTTGCCGATGGATTCGCGATATTCCAGACCCATTTGAAATCACGGCAATCTTGCCACCACGGGAATACCATGGCGCCCAGCATTTCATGGCGGTCATCGCGCTTCATGCGTTTGTAGACGATATTTTCAATAGGGCCGTAAGCTTTCTGCGGAAGCAGACCTTTAGAAATTAAATCAATCACGACCTCAACGCTTGTCACAAAACCGATCTGCCCTGGCTTTGTCGGATGTTTGGAAAGGTTCAACTTCGAATAAGCTTCGCGGATATAGCTGATGGCTGGAATTTGTGGAAACTCTTTGCTCATCTGATCGTAGACAACAGTGTCGAATTGTCCGTTGTCACCAAAGTAGATGACCAGTTCTGGATTTTTCTCTCTCAAGACTTTGCGTATGGCCTTTTGTTTTAAATCTGGATCCTGCTTCATTCCAGGGTTCATGTGAAGCTCTGTGATTGGGAAGCCATTTTCTTCCAGGAAGTCTAAATGCTGTCCTTCCATGAGGAACTTAGGGGCCAGGCTGACATAGTGAAACTCAATGTCTTCATGTTGAAGGTCTAACATTTGAAATATTTCAGACATTCCTACGAAGCGACTGGATTCATCCACAAAGGAGGATGCCGCCCCTTTCTTTGAGAGAACATGGGATACTTTTAAGGTGTCATCGATATCAGAAATCACCAAAACCTTGGCTTCCAAGGTCATTGAAATCATTAAACCGGCAAGTAACGCTATATACTTTTTCATCGGCGGCTCCTGACTAGAGAATAGACAAGAAGAGACGTGGAGTGTCTCTTCAGGGCTCTAAAGTTCAATAAACTTTGTTTGAGGCTCATGCGATAGAGTAGAGCAAGAGGTGAGCCATGCTTTGTTATCGCGCCTTAGCGATGGCCACAGTTCCAGATTTGCTTCATTTGGTTCCCCAATATGCCCATCGTATTGGCTAAGGCGTAACATTCGGGTCTTTGATTCAGCAGGCGTTCTTTGGTTTTGCTCCAGCAATACCAGCGCATATCATCCGCATTTTCGGGATCCGGGTTGAGGCTGGCGAAATGGTCACAGACATCGACTGTTAATTCGCTGTTGTTATCGGTTAAACAACCCCAGTTGGTACCTTCTTGAGTGCCGCCTTGATTCTCACTTTGCAGGATACAAGAAGCTAGACCTGGAGCGCTAAGAATGCTTGTGCGGTAAGGGAAGAGAAGCTTTCTTGCACTCAAGTAAATGCGTGTGCGCAGAGAGTGATCGTTGGAGCTCAAGGCTGATGATATCCACGAGATATCATCTTGAGTCCAGTGCGGCTTAAGAATTTGTAAGGCCAAAGTTCTTTCGAACAGTTGATCGGGGTAGTAAATCTTTTCGAACAAGAAGTACTTTGTAGAGTTCTCCAATTTCGGATAACAGGCTAAGGTCAGTATAAAGTAGGGTGAAACCTTTGATAGGTTTCGAATTTTTTCAACGCTCAAGTTTTGCAAATCAGGTTCTTGCTTGAGGATGCCGCAGATCTGACTGACTTTGGCATAAGTGAGATTTTGGCTGTAGGCCTGTTCTAAAAGAGCGGCCACTTTTTTTAGTTTGGTGGGACTATCGAGTAAGCCCACTGAATTCGAAACCTTAAGAACCTCGTGCTGTATTGTTACCAGATCTTTATTGCTATTCGCTATCTTTGCCAGTGTTAGTTTGAGTGACTCTTTTGTGGGAGCGTCTAAAAGATTATAGATGTTTTCTTGAAGTTCAGAGACTTGATTTGCGATGGAGTCAAAAAACGAAATGACTTTTTTCTCTTCAACAATCTGACGAAGGGCTTTTGACTGCAGACTTGAATCTTCGCTTCTTAATGCGCAGAAGAGTTCACGTGAATTTGTATCCAGGGTTTTAGTTGGGATCGTTTCACGAAAGTTTGTGTCCTTAAATTGTGTGCTCAGAATGCTGTTAGGAGCTGTCGATAAGCTGTCAAGGTGAGCCCCATACGAGCCCGCTTGCTTTAAGTACTGACGCAGTCGAGGAGCAGCAGACGCGCCCAGGGGGCCTGTGCTGTGGAAGCCATAGAGTTTGTTAGAGTTGTTGAAGATGGCAGAAAAACGCTTTTCTAAGCTAAAGCCCTGCTGGCTGTAGCGGGAAGCTGCCACTTGTTCAGCAAAGTCCAACGGTATTCCGTCGTTAATTAAGACATTCAAGTACTGATCAATAGTGCGGTGATCTTTGCTTTGGGTAGCCAAAGTATTGCAACCCATCAGAAAGACTTCTTTGGGGTTTTTCAGAATGCCAGCGCAGGTATTGCGGCAACTAGCCTGTTCCATTTCAGCAATGCCTATTGTTGTCGATGTGCCTTCGCCAAAGAAGAGACCTCCGAAATGACCTGAGATCAAAAGCACATCACATTGAATTCCACTGTCGCAGGCTTTCTTAAACCACAAAGGATCTTTGGATTGTGGAACAAGTTCCACGAAGTCGAATCCCTGGCCGTTCAGGCTTTTTCGAAAGGTTTCAATTTCATCGGATGAATTGAGGGTCATGCTGCAAAACGTTTTGGCGCTCGCAAACGAGCTTATGAAGAAGCCAGTCAGGATTAAAATTTGCGAGAGACGTTTTAAGAGAGTTCCCATTCTTTTAAAAGACTGCAAGGTGCGGACCCGAAAAATGCGTCCTTGTTGCGAAGCCATTTTGATTATGGCGCGGTCAGTTTGATAAAAAGCTTTTTAAGGTCGTCACTGACTAAAACTTTGGCACTGTAGATTGCATGTAAAGTGCTGACTTGTGACTTCACACTCTTGCCGTCTAAGAGGTGTTTTTTGTGGGTTTTCTGTGGGTAGTATTCACATTCGGAATGAAAACCTCTATACAAAAATTATGATGGCCCCGATGGATTTGGAGGTCCTGTGTTAAGCAAATTTTTATCTATGGCTCTTCTTAGTCTGATTTCTTTGAATGCTTCGGCATCTCCTTCGCCTGTCATTATCCAGAAAATCATTTCACAAGGCGTTCCAGAAGATGCCCTGAGCCGACTATTAAAATTCATGGATGACTTCAAAGGGCGCAGCTTTATCCAGGATATTTATACTTGCGTGGGGGCGGATCCGGCGAGTGTGACTCCGTGTGAGGAGTCCAAACGAATTCGCTCAAGTAAATTGGTGACCTTGAACGAACCTCAGCAGGTTGTGATTATTGACTATGGGGAGCCTTCGACGGTATTTCGATTTTTTTTAATCAATCTCACAACAGGGGCTGTGACGCGATTTTATTCTTCACATGGAGTGGGGAGCGGTAAGAGCAATTTTGCTTCGAAATTCAGTAATCTGAAAGATTCAAAGCAGACTTCTTTGGGGATCTATCTCACGGGTGAGACCT
This sequence comes from Bdellovibrio svalbardensis, assembly GCF_029531655.1. NCBI lineage: Bacteria > Pseudomonadati > Bdellovibrionota > Bdellovibrionia > Bdellovibrionales > Pseudobdellovibrionaceae > Bdellovibrio > Bdellovibrio svalbardensis. The sequence continues at coordinate 941,134 of NZ_JANRMI010000002.1, read as the reverse complement.
ATTCAGGGCGCTATGGCAGGACTTTAAGAATGTATGGTCTTCAAGGCTCCAATGATCAAGCTTATAACCGGGATATTGTTCTGCACGGTGCGTGGTATGTCGGCGATGAGTTTATCAACTCCATAGACCCCCTGACGGGGCAAAAATATGGACGTCTTGGCTTGAGTTGGGGTTGTCCGGCAGTTTCGTCCTCTTTGATACAAAAGCTTATTACAACTTTAGGTTATGGAAGCTTGATTATGCATTACTACAGTTCGTTGATGGACGAGGCGATGACCGGTCAAGAGGTGGTGGCTATTCCGTAGTTAATCGAGCTTTTCGTTGCAAGCATGTCTAAGCAAGCGCGCTTCTTTCCAGGTGATTTGATGGCGAAGAGCGCCTTTAAGACTCCAGTAAATCTTAAAACGCTCAGCCATATTTAGTTCGCAAAATCCAGTATCAACATAGCAAGAGACATGGCTGTCCATCGCCGCTCGATAGGTCTGGGAGCAGCTTGCCTGTTGAGTGGACTCGCTCACTCGAACTTGCAGACACTCTCGAACATCGGTGAGCCAGCGCTGCAGTCGTGGAGAAAACTTGTTTTGGTTGATAAGAAATTTGGTGCAGTAAGGATACCCGAATTCTTTCCAGTAGCCCTTGGAACCGCAGGATTTTTCTTGTTCCATGCAACGGTAAAACTCGCAGGAATTTGCGCTTGCAACACATTTTGCCTGAGCAATATTAAAGGTGAGGGTGAAAAATAAGAAAATCCAGAGGAAGCGCATGTGTATCTTTTAACGATCACTCAATAGAAACACAAGCTTCCCTGACACGACGGAAACTTAATACAGGATGGGTGTATTAAGTTTGGTCAGTTTTATTCTAGTCAAGGCTCTCATCGTCTTCGAGGAAGCGCCATTTGCCTTCCGGAAGTTTGCCTAATCTAAGGTTGCCGATGCGCACGCGTTTAAGTCCTGTAACTCTTAGGCCTACAGCCTCACACATACGACGGATTTGACGTTTCTTTCCCTCTTTGAGGATGAAACGAAGCTGGTCTTCATTGAGCCAGTCAACTTGAGCTGTCTTCAATGGTTTTCCGTCTAAAGAGAGGCCATGGCGTAAAAGTTCAAGTTTATCCTGAGGAAGGCGCCCTTCCACGCGGACCAGATATTCTTTCTCAAGTTTGGTCTCTTCGCCGATGATTTTTTTAGCGATACGGCCATCTTGAGTGAATAGCAAAAGGCCCTGAGAGTCGATATCCAGTCGTCCAGCCACGGCGATCCCGCGGAGAAGATCAGGGGTGAGGCGAGTTTTTGATTCCCCAAATTGGTTCTCCGGTGTGATAAGGCGAATTGCCGGAGTGTATTGTGGTTCTGGTTGTGCAGAAACATAACCCACTGGTTTATTGAGGATGATTGTTGCCAGGCGCTTTTGCTGCTTCAAAGCCTGGGCTTCCAAAGTGATCTTTACATCGGGGCTGACTTTGGTTCCGAGCTGGTTGATTTTTTCTCCATTGACCAGGACCAATCCGCGAGAAATATAGTCGTCAGCTTCGCGACGAGAGCAAATGCCTCTTTCGGCCATCAATTTTGAAAGTCGTACTTTTTCTTCGCTCATAGGCGGATCTCCGTCCAAAGGTCATCCATCTCATAAAGTCGGATATGACTCAGGTCTTTTTCTGAAAGTGTCTCTTTAAGTTTATTGAGGAAATAAAGAGCGATATTTTCAGTTGTGGGGATTTGAGTTTTAAACTCTGGGATTACAAAATTCAAGTGTTCATGATCAAGTCTGTTACATAAGTTCTTCAGTAGAGTCTGATATTCTTCATGCTTTACTTGAAGATCTGTTGTGGAGGTTTTAAAGCCTACTTCAAGTGTATAGTTATGGCCGTGCCCATGCTCCGTGTAACATCTACCAAAATGCTTGAGGTTTTCCTCTGGTGTCCAAAGAAGCTGATTGTAGAGATGAGCGCTGCTAAAGCTTTGCTTTAAGGTGAGGATCATAACAGATTGATTCCACCATCAACCGGCAGAATGGCGCCGGTGATCCAGCTGGAATTGTCTGAACCCAAGAAGTAGATCGCTTTGGCGATATCATCAGGAGTTCCAATTCGTCCCAGGGGTTGAAGGTTCTTCATTCCCTCCAGGGCTTCGTTTTTTTTCTCGGTATCTAATGAATGAAATCCATGAATCGGGGTGTCGACGATTCCAGGGCAGACACAATTTGCGCGAATTTTAAAAGGCCCACCTTCCATAGCAAGACTGGCAGTCCAGTTCACCATGGCGGCCTTCACCGCGGAATAAGCCGAGGTCGGCCCTTGAGGTCTCAGGCCTAAGGTTGAAGAAACATTGACGATCTGTCCGCCACCCTGAGATTTGAAGTAGGGAAAGAAGGCGCGAGTGATACGAACCGGTCCCAGTAAGTTCACTTCGAACTCTTTTTGCCAGATGTCGTCGGTGCCTTCTTCGGTGCTATGTCGATCAAAGATACCCGCATTGTTAACAACAACTTCGATACGATGGATTTTTGTGGTGAGCATTTCGTTCAGACGCTTATCCAAGGCGTTAGTGTCAGTCATGTCGCAAGACATGATAGAGGCGCCGCTGCGGCATTTAAGAGCCACTTCTTGAAGGCGTTCTTTATTTCTTCCCATCAAGTAAACGAAATAACCATTCTTTGCGAATTCAATGGCAGTGGCAGCTCCGATTCCGCTGCTGGCTCCTGTAATGAGAGCGGCTTTTTTCACGCTGAAATCTCCTAGGACTTAGATTGAGGTGATTCGAATTGGACTTATGTTAGCAGAGGTCTGGCCCGAAGAGAAGTTAAGAGGAGGCTTCTATGGCGATGCGTGAGGCTTTAACGGTCGGGGTTAAGTACTTCATTTTTGGAGTGGCGATATTTGTGGCCTTCTATGGACATGTTTTCTAGGTGGAGATAGGCCTCTAAAAAAGTAAAAAGCCAGGTGGGAAACCTGGCTTTTTTAGCTTTAACGGAGATTAAAGCTTAACGGTAGAAATCGATAAATAGGAACGATTAAGCAGCCTTTTTAGAGGCAACATAGTAATAATGCTTCTTATCAAAATCAGGTGCTTTCATACCTTCTTTTGTAATCAAGCCCGCTTTAAACCAGTCGAAATGCTCGGCGCAAAAGCCGGCTTTTTCTGATTTCTTTTTGCAGCCTTCGCCGCAGCATTTTGAAGACTCTAGAGAAACAACATTATTTGGAATCTGTTTTTCAAACTTTTTGTCAGCCATATAGGAACCCCCAAGTTGACTCTTAAGCTGGTTAATAGTCTTAAGACAAAGAACTTATCGGCGATGGTCTTATGGACTTTAGTTGACTGAATTAAAATTCGTGTTCCTTTGATGAATCTCAAAATGAGGCGGCTATTTTTGCCGCCTTTCTGACGGCGAACAATTTGCTAGATCAAGCGTATGAAGTTATTTTTCGGGCTCATCTCATTCCTATTTCTTTCTCAGGCTTATGCGGACCTGGAGCGTTGGCAAAAATGGGAAGTTGAGCGCAATGATTTACAGTTGAATTCCAGTATCTATCATCAGCTTCCTTCGAAGGCTGAATTGAGTTCGTATCAAACTGAGACGCTTTATGTTTTGGAGATCGACCCGGGAAAAGTGGACTTTATTTCTGCGAAATCTTTAAAGCCTGAAATTTTTGAAAAATTGAAGACGGCTGATGGAAAGATAAAATTCTACATTCACCCCAAGGCCACAGAACTATTCAAAGAGTTGATTTCGCAAGGGACTCTTAAGGAAGTTTCAGCACGACCAACAACTTCGCCCAGAACTTTTTTTGTCGATGATTTGATGGTGAAAGTCTCATTGCCACAAAAAATTAACGGGGCGATTCGCACGGTTTATCCCCTGCAAATGTCCCGGGCGACCGCCATCAACGATCTTCTGTCGCAGGCTTCAGGATTTCATTTTCTGCCTGAGCCGCTGGCGTTTTATGACAAAACCCCTAATAGCCCCTTTGGCTTCATCGTGCGTGAAATTCCCGCAACTTTGGTGAAGGGCTCAAACACTCTGGTGCCTCTTTTGTCTTATGTGGCCAAGCATTCGGATGGATCGCTTTTGGAGAAGGAGGCCGCTCTTCGTGGGGTGAGTGCTGAACATCTGGTGCTGCAGGAAATACTTCCTTCTTTGCTGGAGGCCTTTATTAAAGGGGCTCAGCATGGTGTTGCTCTTGAAATGCATCAGCAAAATACTCTGTTGGAAATAGATCAAAGTGGAAAATTTACGGGAAGGATCTTCTATCGCGATTTAGATGGAGCACGCGTGGATTTTGAACTCCGTAAGAAGCTGGGATTTAAGGATGAGACTTTATTGTCGCAGAAAGACGCCGCGTGGATTTTTGATTTAGAAAATCTTCAAAAAATGAGATCCAAGAAAGTTCCAGGGAGCCGTCCTCAGGAGTGGTCTCCGGTTATGGAGACAGCGTTTCAAACTTATCTGGTGGGATCGTCTTTTGATATTCTAAAAAAGAAGTTAAAGAGTCTTAATTTCCATCCATCTTTTGAGCAGGTCATCAAGAGAGAATTCAAAAAAACGAACACCTTAAGTTGTCAGCGCATATTCCTATGATCGTGACGCCGCGAGTGAAGCAAAAGGTGCCAGGCACCTTTTGCTGTTTTTGCTTAAAGCATTTTCATAAAGCTTGAAAATTCGACTGGTTTTGAGAAGAGATAGCCCTGGCCATAACGTGCGCCCAGAGTCTCTAGAACGATAGATTCCTCGTTGGTCTCAATTCCTTCGGCGATAATCTCAATGTCCATGGCGTGGGCCAAATGGATGATAGAGCTCACGACGGCACGTGATTTGGGATCGCTTAATACTTTCATCACGAATGAACGATCTACTTTTAAGAAGCTGATCGGCATCTGTGTTAAGTACTGCAAGCTCGAAAAACCAGTTCCGAAGTCATCAATAGAGATAGCGTAGCCTTGTGCGCGGCATTGATGAAGAGCATCAAGGGCGATCGCTCCATCCATCATAATTCGCTCAGTCATTTCAAGTTTGATATTCTTGGTGGGCAGATCATGCTTTTCGCGAAGATCTTCCAGGTTGTTGACGAAGTCAGTGTGAGTGAATTGACGACCTGAGATGTTGATGCTCATCATGAATTCATCAGCGACTTTGTCTTTTTTGTTAGCAATCAAATGATCGCGAATGGTCTTTAGATCTTTTAAAGCCTGGTTGATAATCCAGTGGCCAATCGGAATGACCATTGAAGAGTTCTCAATGACGTCGATAAAGACATTGGGAGAGATCAACCCTTGCGTGGGGCTTTTCCAGCGAAGCAAAGCTTCGGCACCGACGATCTTGCGAGATTTTAGTTCAATAATGGGCTGATAGAAAAGTTCGAATTCTTTGTTCTGAAATGCCAGGAAAATTTGATTTTCAAGTTTGATCTGATCCAGAGCTGATTGAGTTTTGTCGTCACCAATCCCGGTGTTTTCCAGTTGCAACTCGCCAATGCGGCTGATGCCGCGACTGTGCATATTATTGCGACGAAGACGCTTCAAAAGAACCCGCATCAAAAGTTGAACAACGGTATCGGCAGTTGAAATGCGCTCTAAGAGTTGTTGTTTTGTGACGATGCCTAAAGTGACATCTTCCAGGGCTCTGACAGAGGCAGAGCGATTCTGATTATCAATCAACGACATCTCGCCAAAAAACTCACCTTCGCCCAAAATAGAAAGAGGAATTTCTTCTTTGTCTTTTGTGATGAAAACCAACACTCGACCTTTTTCGATGATGTAAGCGCAATCGCCTGCATCCCCCTCACTGAAAATAAGTTGGTCTTTGTGAATATCGACGGACTGAGATGGTAGTGTCATAGGTTTCTAGTTTAAGGGCCTGAATGGAGTTGAGACAAGTCCAGCTGATTCATTTGATTCAGCTTCCAACCAGTAAATTCCTTTTTGGCCAAAATCGAGAAATGAATCGCCCCCATAGGGATGAGAAGGTGATGGTTCATAAGGTATTCAACGCCCTCGAGGCAGAGTTTTTTCTGTTCCACGGGTTTACTGGACTTCCCTAATGAGTCTAGGATTTTTTTGTACTCCGGTGAATTTAAGCGAAGGTAGTTTTCTGCGCTTAAAGGGCCGAAGGTTTCCAGGGCCGCCAAACAAGTGGGACGATCAGGAGCGACCCCTTTGCGAAAGAGGGCTGGAGTTTTATTTTGCAACTCAGCCAAATAGATTTTGTTCTCTTTGACCTGAAGATTGGTTTTTAGGTGAGCATTCTTAGACCATTGATCTTGCATCCATTCGGTCGCACGCTTGTGATCTTCTCCGCCAAGGGCTGAAAACATTAATGTATAAGTTTTCGAGCTTTTAACGGCAGGGACTTTTTTTAGATCATAGTTAAAGCACGGAGCTTTGCTTGGGAACCAAGAGTCAGGAAGACCCGCACAGCCAGGGCGTCCTTTGGATGAAAAAATCTTTTGAAGCTCCTCATAATTCAGAGAATAAATGAAGGCTTTGCGGAGATCTTCTTGATCTGCGAGCTCTGGGCCGAAACCAATATAGTCAAATCGCGTGACCGGAATCCAGTAGAAATCTTTGCGGTCTTTGTAGTTGGGAATAAACAGAGTCGGCAGTCTGCGTAGGAATTGCAGCTCGTTTTTTTCATAGAGCTGCAATGCCACGGTGTCTTCTTCGATAAATAGAAACTCAACTTGAGGGCGCTTGGGATGTCCCATTTGATATTTCAAATTTGGTTCCAGGATCAGGCGTTGACCCTTTTTCCATTCTTTCAGTTTGTAGGGGCCAGACACAATGAGGCCAAAAACTGAACCAGAAACTGAACCAGAGGCAACTTCGAGATTGTCCTTCGTAGGAGCCAAAATAAAACTTGCGAGGTTGTATTCAAAATCAGGATCTGGTTCCGAGAATTCAAATTTCAAAGTCCAACGATCTGGAGCTGAAATCCCCAAGGTGCCGGGATCTTTTTCGCCTTTATAGATTTCAAGCGCATTTTTGATCTTAAAAAGAAAGTCCGCGCGGGGAGCCGCTGTTTTGGGATTTAGAATCTTTTTGTAAGTGCGAATAAAGTCTTCGGAGGTAATGGGGCTGCCATCGCTCCATTGTTGATCTTTTTTTATTTTGCAAGTGAGGGATTTATCCTTCGCGCGCGTACAACTTTCTCCAAGATCTGGAAGCAGACCTTTTTGATCGTCAAAGGTAAAGAAATTACGAAAGAGATTGCCAAGAAGGTAGCTGGAGGCGGAGGTCTTCTGTTTATTCGGGTCTAAGCTTGAGGGCTCGTTTGAAAGATGAAGTCTGAAGACAGAAGGTGAACTAACCGGCATTGAAGTATCAATGCTTACCGATTTGGGCATTGATGCATCAATGCCGTGTGCATACGAGAAAATAAAACTAACTAGTAATGCCGGAAGGAATCTCATACCAACATAGTGATATGAGATTCCGCCGAAGTCCAGTAGGGGACTACTTGTCTAGTTCCATTTTTGCGATAGTTTGAAGTTGCATATTTGTCGTACCTTCGTAGATCTGACCAATTTTTGCATCTCTCCAGAACTTTTCAACTGGATATTCTTTTGTGAATCCGTTGCCGCCGAACAAATCAATTGCTTTAGAAGTGATTTTCTCTGCCGCGCGAGAAGCATAAAGTTTTGCCATAGCTGCTGATTCGATGAAATCCTGGCCGGCATCTTTCAAGCGAGCGGCGTTGTAAACCATCAAACGAGCGGCTTCAAGTTCAGTGCGCATTTCTGCCAACTGGAATTGAACGCCTTGGTAGTGGGCGATTGGTTTGCCGAATTGCTCACGGCCTTTAACATAACCCAAAGCTGCTTCGTAAGCGCCTTGTGCGATACCAACCATTTGCGCACCGATACCGATACGACCTTCATTTAAAGTTTCGATAGCGATCTTGTAGCCTTTGCCAACTTCGCCAAGAACATTTTCTTTTGGAACTTCGCAGTTTTCGAACAACAATTCAGTTGTTGAAGACGCGCGGATACCAAGTTTGTCTTCTTTTTTACCTACTTTAAATCCTGGGAAGCCTTTTTCTACGATGAAAGCAGTGATGCCTTTGTAGCCTTTAGCGTGATCGATATTTGCGAACACGATAAACACGTTAGCTTCTTTACCGTTAGTGATCCAAAGTTTTGAACCGTTCAAAACCCATTTGTCACCTTTATCTTCAGCTTTCAATTTCAATGCGAAAGCATCAGAACCAGAAGAAGATTCAGACAAGGCATAAGCGCCAACCCATTCAGTGGCCATTTTGCTCAAGTATTTAGATTGTTGAGCTTCAGTTCCCCATTTTAGGAAAGCATTTGTCGTCAAAGTGTTTTGAACGTCGACAAGTACTGAAACAGAACCGTCTACGCGACCAATTTCTTCAACAGCCAAGCAAGCCATTGTGAAAGTTGAACCTGCGCCGCCAAATTTTTCTGGCGTTTCGATACCCATCAAGCCCATTTCAAAGAGCTTTTTAAGGATCTCAGGGCTCATTTCTGCCTTTTCGTCCATATGTGTCACATGAGGTTTGATTTCAGATTCAGCGAAGGCGCGAACAGCATCGCGGAATGCAACTTCGTCCTCTGATAGCATTGTGAGTGCAGGACGTGCGTTTGTTACGTCAGACATGGTCTCTCCTTAAGTCATAGTATTCAGTGCGAAGACCATACTCACATCATTCCCTTATTTCAAGAGCTGGTTGTGGCAGAGAAGGACAAGAGACTTTCTCTTAACAAGCTGTGTTACACTGGCTGCACTTTAAATGTGCAAGTGATTCGTCATGCTAGACAAGAGTCTAGGTATGATTTTAAGCTTCTAAAGAATGAGAGTGATATGAATATGGATTTTATCGAAATCGGCGCCAAGATTGGCATTTATTTTATCCCCTTCCTTTTTGCGCTGTGCTTTCACGAGTTCGCGCACGGATGGGTGGCGCGTTTGCGTGGCGATAATACTGCGGAAATGATGGGACGTCTAACGATGAACCCTCTGGCGCACATGGATATGCTTGGAACTTTGATTCTTCCAATCATGTCGATTGTTTTGGCGACACCGATCTTCTTCGGTTGGGCAAAACCAGTTCCGGTGAATTCACGCAATTTGAAAAATCCCAAAGTAGATATGTTCTGGATCGCCTTAGCCGGCCCTCTTTCTAATATTTTCTTGGCGATCGTAGGATCTGTATTGATTGCAGTGGTGGCGAAGTATTTCCTAACTGCCACTTATGCGAGCGGTCTGATTGAGATTCTAAAGGCTTTCATTGTTACGAATTTGTTCTTGGCTGTCTTTAATATGATTCCGCTTCATCCATTGGACGGCGGAAAAGTTCTTGCGCGCTTCTTGCCTGCGCAAATGAATTACAAGCTTGAACAGAATGAACATATCACAAGCATGATTTTGATGGCTTTGGTTTTGACTGGAACTTTGCGCATTCTCGCAATCCCAGTATTCTGGAGCTATAACCATCTCGTGACTTTCGCGCTGGGCGGCTTTGGCGTATGAGTGATGTAACTCAGGCAGCTCCTCAAGCCCCAACACAACCAGTGAGAAAACCAAGAGTCATGTCGGGCATGCGTGTCACCGGCCGTCTTCATATTGGTCATTACTTTGGTGCGCTTCAAAATTGGGTGCAGCTGCAGGATGAGTACGAGTGTTTCTTTGGTGCGATGGACTGGCATGGGATGACCACTGCCTATAAATCACCGAAGGAAATTGCACCCTGGACTCGTGAGATGATTGCTGAGTTCATTGCCTGGGGCGTGGATCCTGAGAAATGCACTCTCTTTGTGCAAAGCCAGATTCCAGAACACATAGAGCTTTTTATGATTTTCGCGAACATCACTCCGATGGGGTGGTTGGAACGTGTGAACACCTGGAAAGATGCTGTTGAGGAAATGAAAGCAACCGACACCCACAATCTCGGGCGTTTTGCTTATCCGGTTTTGCAAGCTGCGGATATTGCGATCTATCGCGCGCAAAAAGTTCCGGTCGGAGCCGATCAGGTTTCGCACTTGGAAATTTCTCGTGAAATCGTTCGTCGTTTTAATCATCTCTATAAAGCAAAACTTCCTGAAATGAATCCGATGCTGACGGAAATCCCGTTGGTCACTGGTTTGGATGGAAGAAAGATGTCGAAGTCTTACGGAAATACTTTGTATTTGACGGAAGATTCGGAAAAAGACCTGAAGAAAAAGGTCAACTTGATGGTCACCGATCCCGCGCGTGTGCGCAGGGAAGATGTCGGGGAACCGTCGAAATGTTCAGTGTATGGTTATCATAAACTTTACTCCACAGCAGAGGATTTGCAGTGGGTTGAAGCGGGATGCCGCTCCGCAGGAATTGGTTGCGGGGACTGCAAAGCACGCTTATCGCAAAACCTTGAGAAAATCTCAGCAGGGCCACGAGAAAAGAAAAAAGAGTTGTTGAATAATCCAACTCAGCTTGATTCAATCATCGCCGCTGGATGCGCCAAGGCACGCAAGGAAGCACAAAAGACTTTGGATATAGTGCGGTCGAGTATGAAGTGGCCAGAAAAGTGACCAGAGGGACCTATTCATGAGTATTAATGTACAGCTACCAAAATTCGAAGGACCTTTGGGACTTCTTTTGTATCTCATCCGTAAGGAAGAGATGGACATCATGGATATCAAAGTCCATGAGATCACCAAACAATACTTCGAATACATCAAATTGATGAAAGAGTTGGATCTGGAAGTTGCTGGCGAGTTTGTCGCTATGGCAGCCACTTTGATTCAAATCAAGTCTCGTATGCTTCTTCCTCAGTATGACGAGAACGGTGAAGTTGTTGAACAAGAAGATCCACGTAAAGAGTTGGTTCAAAAACTTCTGGAATATCAAAAATACCAAGAAGCTTCAAAATTGCTTTATGATCGCCCTTTGGTTGGTCGTGACGTGTGGTTGCGTGGAACTCGCGAGTCTTTGACTCCAAAGGAAGATGAAATTGTTTTAGAGGAGAACGCTTTGTTCTCTTTGATCTCATCTTATAGAAAAGCGCTTCGCGCTGTTAAAAAGAAGGTCCACCAGGTGGCGGCGAAAGCGCAGTCCATCTCAAGTCGTATTTTGGATATCAAAGATCGTTTGATCATTGGTAAGAAAGTGACTTTGATGGAGCTGGTGACTGCGACAGAAGATCGTGCTCGCCAGGCTTTGATTACATTCCTGTCCTTGCTTGAGCTTGGAAAAATGGGTTTCGTGGGGCTTTATCAATCTGAAGCTTACGGCGATATCTGGGTGGATCCTAAGAAGACAATTGAGACCGACGTTCTTTCTCGCGTTGAAGAGTATGACTCTATGGGCGCAGATCAGATCGCTGAAAAAATGATGACGGATGCGAAGAAGAATGAAGTCGCTGAAGCTTTGGCCCTTGCTGAAGCCGAAGAGGCGGAAGAAGCTCAGATGGCAGCTCAAGCTGCGGCTCAAAATGATGAGTTGCCACTCCAAATGGAATTGGGTGCTGAATTGGCTGAAGGAACTGAGTTTGTTGAAGGCTTGGCCGATGGCAACAGTCTTGTTGGTGATCTGGGTGTTGATGATATGGCAACAGATGATGAGATTCTTGCAGCAGAAACTGAAATGTTTAAAGACGACGTGACGGAAGTATAAGATGGCTAGAAAAAAGAACGTTAAAGCAGAAGTTAGCAATCACGAAGAAACGACATTCGAAGAATCAAACGTTATGGTGGCTACTGCTGAAGTAGATGCCGAAATCTCTGAGATGGATGAAAATCCAGATTCTTCTGAAGAGTTATCGCATGAGCTTGATGGTATTGAATCTGATGCCTCTGTGTTCCTTTCTGAGGAAGAAGAGACTGAGGGTTTCTTGCCGGAAGTTTCTGAAGACGAAGTTGAAGAACTTGAGGCTTCGGAAGCTGATGATGTTTCGCTTGAAGGAACTGAGCTGGACGGTTTTGACTCTGCGGAGATCGAAGAAGTTGAATTCGTCGAGGAAGAGCGTCTTGAAAGTATCGTGGAGTCAGTTCTTTTCGCCAGTGACCGTCCAGTGAGTCTGGCTTCTTTGAAACTACTTTTCAAAGGTACAAATATTCGCGGAGATAAAATCCGCAGAGCCCTTGATCAATTGGCGGTGGAATACGCTGGCGGTCGTCGTGGCGTTACTTTGGAAGAAGTTCCAGGTGGTTACCAACTTCGCACTAAAATTGACAATATGGAGTTCTTGAAGCGCACTTTAAAAACGCGCCAGTTCAAATTGTCTGGTCCTGCTTTGGAAGTTCTTTCTATCGTTGCCTACAAGCAGCCAACTGTTAAGGCCGAAGTGGATGAAATCCGCGGCGTTGAATCTGGTCACTTGTTGCGCGCTTTGATGGAAAAGAATCTGGTTACCTTTGAAGGTAAATCAGAGCTTCCTGGTCGCCCAATGCAATACGGAACAACTAAGAAATTCCTTGAGATCTTCGGTTTGCGCAGTCTTAAAGAACTTCCAACTCTTTCTCAGATTGATGAGTTATTGCCTGAAGGTATTGACGAACAACAAGCTGAAGAAAAACCAACTCTGTCATCTATTACAGACTCATTGTCAGAAAATACCGGATCCGTCAGCTACTCTTCTGGTGAAGATGAGTTGATGAAGATTCAGGAACAATTGGAAGAGATCTCAACTTCTTCTGATTTCTTTGCTGAAGAAAAGCGTCGTCAGGCTGAGAAACGCGATCTTGAACGTGCGCAAAATATCCGTGAAGCTTTGGCTATGGGCGAGCCGGTATCAACTCGCGATGAAAACTGGTTGAAGAAATTCGATGAGGCCATCGCTGCAGGAACGACTTTGGTCGCTATTAAAGAAGGTGAGATGGCTGCGAAAAGAGCCGCTTTCATGAATAAGTCTTCAGGAAATGAGTCTGGTGAGAATTCCAATGAAGAATCAATGGAAGCTTCAGACGACGGTGGAGATGTAGCCGGTGACCAAGCCCTTGAGGAAGACAGTGAAGAAAATGAATTGACGGATGCTATTGAAGCTTTCGACAATGATGAAGACATGCACTTGGCTTCCGATGATCAATTGTTCGCAGACGGCGAGGAAGAGGATTCGGATGACGAACTTCCTTTCTTAGGAGAAGCGGACGATATCGATGAAGAAGAAGGTAAGTCTTCTATTTAAGGCAACTTTAAGCCTTTGGATTGTATACAATATCTTTACGATGCTGGTGATGCCCAATATAGGAGCCTATTTTGGGCGCGTCAGTTCCAGATTTGTCACACCCTACGCAAATACAGTCGGACTCAATGCTAGCTGGAACTTCTTTTCTCCAGATCCGGCGCATGTCATGTATATCCGTTATCTTATCAATTACACAGATGCTGAAGGCAATCCTACGAAGGAAGCTGTTGAAGGCTATTTCCCTCCAGAGAAAAATCAGGCAGTGAAATCTATTTTTAAAAAGCGTGAGCTCTATGTGATGCGCTTTATGGTGATCGATCCAAAAAGGCTGAAAGTCTTTATGGGGCCTTGGTTGTGTCGTAAATACCCGGGAGCAACTTCTGTAGATATGGAACATGTGATTGAGACGGTTCCTGTTTTGGATCAAGTGGTTACCTTCAAGAATGAAGGTGTGAAGGATCTTTCCCAAGAGCTGCAATATGTTCGTGAAACCGTTTCGTGCTCTGAGACTCAAGATGAGGTGACGTTATGATTAAGAATCTGGTGTCGCAGGGTTGGTCTCATTGGGAGCGTTTTTGGTTTGCTCCACAAAATCTTTTGGGCCTGGCTTTCATGCGTATCGCTTTGTGCGGGACGATGTTTTATCTGTACGTGATTCGCCTGGCGAATCTTGAGTATTATACTGATGCTAGTTGGATTCCCCGTGCTCGCGCCTTGGAAGTTATGGGTGATCTATATCGTCCGTTGTTCCTGTGGGGATTCTGGCCGGACTCGATGATGGGTGTGGCCCATGTTTTGTTGGTTGTTCTGTTGGGTCTTCTGACCTTGGGAATTGGTGGACGCTGGATTATGTGGCTGGCGTGGATTTTGGATGCGGCCTTTATTCAGCGAAATTACGCCGTGAATTTTGGTGCGGATATCATTGCAGCCTTGTTCCTTTTCTATATGTCTTTCACTCAGTCTTGTGAGCGACTCAGTATTCTGAATCTGTTCCGGAAAAAAAGAGTCTTCAAAGATGGTGATATCATTAGCTCAGTGATGATGCGCATGATGCAGGTTCAGATCGGTGTTCTTTATGCTTATACAGGGGCCGAGAAGCTCAAAGGTATGAGCTGGTGGGATGGTACCGCGTTGTGGAGTGTGATGGCCAATCCGCAGATGACCACGATGAATTTTGACTTCTTAAGAAATATACCTTGGATCATTCCTTTGTTGGCCTATTCTACGGTGATTTTTGAAGTGTATTTCCCGGTGATGGTGGCGTGGAAAAAGACCCGCTACCTGTGGCTGATTGTGGGAGTATTCTTCCATTCAGGGATTGCTATCTTTATGGGTCTGGGACCTTTTGCGATGACCATGATGTCGACCTATTTTTTGTTTGTGGATCCTCTCATTTTGGAACAAAAAGTTGTCTCAAAGCTGGACCTCAGTAAAAACTAATTTTGTTCGTCGATTCCCTCATTTATCCTAAACTGAGTGGGGGAATTATGAAGTCCGTTTTATCTAACATGGCACTTTTGGCGTCATTGGCGATGGCTTTTTCAAGCATAGTCGGTTGTTCCAATGTTGCAGACAATTCCCTTTTAACTGATCAGGAAAACGATTCGTCCAGTCACACGGTGAATAAGGATCCTCTTTCTACAGAGGTTTTTATAGCTGTGGATTCCAGTAGTTTGGTGATGCCGACCAGTACCAGTTCTGTGGAAGTGACCGGCAGTTGTTACACATCTACTTATCCAGATAATAACGTTCAGGTCTTTAACTCTGTCGGTGCGGCCGTTGCGGCGATGGATTTAAAAACAGGTTCTTACAATCCAAAATGCCGAGATGGGCGTTTTGCGATCATCATCAGTCCCGGATCTTTAGCGACGGGAACTAATGATTTGAAGATTCAGTTGCCCGTATTGGATTCTTCAAACAAAACGACCCTTAATCAGGCCAATGCTGTTCGCTATTTCAGTGTGACCAAGCCGTAGTTTCTTACAAAACTAAATTGAATTCATTCTTGAGCTTGCTCTTCGCATCGACGTCTTTCTTGTCGATCAAGAGTGTGTCTTTCAGTTGCAAATCACGAATATAAGAAGCTCTTCTTTGTACCGGCAAAGCCTGGTCAGATACCTGCGTCAGGGTGCTGTTGAATGGTGTTTGAACAAGTACTTTCTCTTGCAAAAGAGGGGTGGTGAGGACATTTAAGATTTCTTGAGCAAGGTCCTTTTTGTCAGAATTCATTGGGATCACAGCCCCCCAGACAATCAAAGCGCTGAGTTGGTTCGAAATCTCCAGATCGGGATTGATCTCGTTCAAAGGAACTTCCATAACACCTTTGCGGTTGGTTTTAAGGATCTGGTCTAATTGTAGAGTGAGAATCTTCTTTTGAGCAACCAAGCTGCCCAGGCCTTGTTCGTTCCAGATTTGAAAATGTTTTAGAATCAAATCTTCATCGGCAAGCAGAAATAAAGTGCTTTCCGTCTTGTCTTTTAAGAACTCAGTAAAGCTTTTGTGTTTGGAAGAAAGAATGCCCGTTTTAATCCAATAGAAGGGCAGAAAATCGAATGTCTTTTTGGTGGCAACAGAAGTGTCAATAAAGTCGGGTGCGACTCTTTGTTGGAGTTCACTCTCTTTATTAAGAGCCATGTTGCTGAGTAGATTCTGCTGGCGTAGAGTTGTTGCCCAGTAAGAAGGAAGAAAAATGATATCTTCTGATGGGGTGGCCACTGTTTTGGCCAAAAGTACGTTCCAGTCACGAGTTAGAGTTACTTCAAGTTTTACATGAAGTTCATCTTCAATCAGGGTACGTAGTTCTTTAGGGAATAAAAGTTCGTCTGTGGTTAGAATGCGAACTTTGGTTGGACGAATTATGTAGTCCCTAGAAATGCCTTGGGGCAGGAATCCGTGAAGGAAGCCCACCCCGATGCATATTACAAAAAATAAAAGCCAAAGAAAACTAGAACGACGCAACTAGAAGGCCTCGTCGAAGGCAACCGCACCGCTCACGCCCATTTGGTAAGCAGAAACACGTCTTTCGAAGAAGTTAGCAAGTTCTTGCATGTCTTGAAGTTCCATGAAGCCAAACGGATTTTTTACGTTGTAGCGTGGAGCAATGTTCAAGCTTTCAAGGCGTTGGTCAGCGCAATATTCAAGATATTGTCTCATGTCTTTAGCAGACAATCCGGCAAGACCCAATTGAAGTACGTCGTTCGCAAATTCCATTTCGCACTCGATAGCGTCTTCAAGCATCTGCACAACCATATCTTCCATTTGAGAATTGAAAAGATCTGGTTCTTCTTTGCGAGCTGTTTTGATCGCTTCCAAAGCAAAAGCCATGTGCATGGATTCGTCACGGAATACCCAGTTTGTACCGCTAGCAAGACCTGTGAGCAAACCTTTAGAACGCAAGAAGTAAACGTAAGCGAAAGCTGCATAGAAGAACAAACCTTCAACGCAAGTTGCGAAGCAGATCAAGTTCATCAAGAAGCGACGACGGTCTTCTTTAGTTTTCAAAGTGTCTAGTTCGTTGATTGAATCCATCCATTTGAAACAGAAATCTGCTTTCTTTTTGATAGAAGGAATTGTTTCAATCGCGCGGAAAGCTTCCGCTCTTTCGTCTGGATTTGGAATGTAGTTATCCAAAAGAGTTAGATAGAATTGAACGTGCAAAGCCTCTTCATAAAGCTGACGAGACAAGTACATGCGGCCTTCTGGCGAGTTGATGTGCTTGTAAAGGTTCAATACAAGGTTGTTCCCAACAATAGAGTCACCAGTTGCAAAGAAAGCCACCAAACGGCGGATCAAATGCTTTTCAGAGTCATTCAATTTAGAATGAAGATCGACAAGGTCAGTAGAGAAATCAACTTCTTCCACAGTCCATGTGTTCTTGATCCCGTTTTTATACATTTCGAAAAAAACAGGGTATTTCATCGGACGCAAAGTTAAGTCAAAACCAGGATCTAAAATCATAAAAAGTTCTCCTTCCGCCTTCGCTAAAGCTACAGCGCGACTGGCTGCAAAGTATTCAGGCAGCGCAGATAAATATTCAAAGAAACAAAAAAACATCCAGCAATCTTACAAAGCTACGGGGGGACTTGTCCCGCCGCAGCCTTGGCGAAGGAGGATTATTGGCAAGCTTCGCAAGCCTCTGGATTTTCCAAAGAACAAGCAATTACTTCTGCATCTGTATAAGTCTTTTTAGGTTCTTCCGCTGGAGCAGCTACTGCTGTAGGTGCCGCATCCATAGAGTTCGCTGCTGTATTTGTATTCATATCAGCGTAACCGTTAGAACCTGACTTCACTGTCGTTTTTGCGATTTTTGTCGCTGGACGAGAACGCAAGTAGTAAGTCGTTTTCACGCCTTTTTTCCAAGCGTACATGTACATTGAAGATACTTTACCGATCGTTGGGCTTTCCATGAACAAGTTCAAAGATTGAGCTTGGTCAATGTAAGCTCCGCGATCTGCAGCCATATCAATCAATGACTTCATCGGAACTTCCCAAACAGTGCGGTACAATTCCTTAATTTGCGGAGGAATCATAGCGATTTCATCGATAGAACCGTCGTGAAGTTTGATCTCATTACGAAGATCTTCATTCCACAAGCCCATCGCTTTAAGATCTTGCACCAAGTACTTATTGATCTGAACGAACTCACCAGAAAGTGTTTCGCGTTTGAACAAGTTAGAAACTTGCGGCTCGATCGCTTCGTAGCAACCTACGATAGAAGCGATAGTTGCAGTCGGCGCGATAGCGATCAACAAAGAGTTTCTCAAACCATGCTTTTTGATTTGCGCTTTCAATTGCTCGAAGCGTGCAGGGTTTGATGGTGTTACATTCCAAAGATCGTATTGCAAAAGACCTTTGGCTGCTTTTGTTTGTTCGAAAGCACCGTGGGCACCGTGTTTTTCAGCCAATTCACAAGAAGTTACAAGCGCGTTGTAATAGATTTCTTCTTGGATTCTTGCAGACAAATCACGAGCTGCTGCAGAGTCAAAAGGAAGTTTCAATTGGAAGAAAGCATCCTGAAGACCCATCACGCCCAAACCAACTGGACGCCATTTATGGTTAGAGTCCTGAGCTGTTTGAATAGGGTAGAAGTTGATGTCAACAACGCGGTCCAAGTACTTCACGGCTGCGCGAACTGTTTTCGCAAGCTTTTCGAAGTTGAATTGACCGTTTTCAATGTGGCGACCCAAGTTCACAGAACCCAAGTTGCACACAGCTGTTTCGCTGTTTGAAGTCACTTCAAGGATCTCTGTGCAAAGATTAGACAAGTGAATCACATTGCCAGCTTCGCCAGTTTGATTTGCCTTCATGTTAGAAGCGTCTTTGAAAGTCATCCAGCCGTTACCAGTTTGCGCAAGAGTTTTCATCATGCGAGAGTAAAGGTCGCGAGCTTTGATTTGTTTCACATAAAGTTTTTTCGCTTCAGCTGCTTCAAAAGCCGCTTCGAATTCTGGACCGTAAGTGTCTACGAAATGAGGCACAACGCGTGGGTCGAAAAGAGACCACATGCCGTCAGCTTCAACGCGCTTCATGAACAAATCTGGAACCCAGTTTGCCAAGTTCAAGTTGTGAGTGCGTTTTGCTTCATCGCCTGTGTTATCGCGAAGTTCCAGGAACTCTTCGATATCCGCATGCCATGTTTCAAGATACACGCAGGCTGCACCTTTACGTTTACCACCTTGATTTACTGCAGACACAGAAGAGTCCATAGTTTTCAACCAAGGGATGATACCGTTAGAGTGACCGTTTGTTCCTTTGATCAAAGAACCACGTGAACGGATGCGAGAGTAAGCTACGCCAATACCGCCTGCGAATTTAGAAAGCAAAGCGATGTCCATGTACTTCTTATAGATGCCTTCCAAGTCATCAGTTGGAGAATCCAAAAGATAGCAAGAAGACATTTGTGGACGAAGTGTTCCAGAGTTGAACAATGTCGGAGTTGAAGCCATGTAATCGTGAGAAGAAATCAAACGATAGAATTCAACCGCTTCCTCAACATTTTGTGCCAAACCGCAAGCCACGCGCATGAAGAAGTATTGAGGAGTCTCAAACACTTGGCGTGAAGTTGGGTTTTTCAAAAGGTAGCGATCATAAACAGTTCTAAGACCGAAGTACTCAAAGCGATCCGTGCGGTAAGGCTCGATCGCTGCGCAAAGAGCTGCTTTGTTGGCTTCTACGAATTTGAAAGTCGCTTCAGAAAGCAATCCCGCAGCGTAACCATGAGCTACTGAGTCTGCGAAAGACTGGATTTTTTGTGAACGAACTTCTTCATCTACATAGACAGAAAGAAGGCGGGCAGCCAGACGAGAGTATTCTGGATCTTCGCCGATCAACAAAGAAGCTGTTTGGATACAAAGATTATCCAATTCATTAGTCGTTGCACCATCGTAAAGACCACTGATAGCTTTTGTAGCTACACGAAGTGGATCCACTTGGGTGAGGTTTTGGCAATTTCTTGTAACGCGCTCAACGATCTTAGTGACGTCAACCGGCTCAAGTGTGCCATCTCTTTTTTTAACTCTCATAATGTGAGCTGTTGTTTCCAACATGATGTATCCCCTCTGCCCCGTTCCGTTTGGGCAAAAAAATCCCTGCTCCGAACTTTTACCCCTCGTAGAAATTCAGATCATGGTTCAATATAAAATTTAATGATTGGTGAGACTGAGCAGCTAATCCTTAGCTAATGTCCTTGGCTGTCGTCTTTGGTTTTTAAACCTAGCCTTCAGCCTAGTTCCGTTGAAATCTTCATCGCAGGTTGAGTAACGTGCTGATTTAGACCTTTGACGGGTTTTCGAACCTCCCTCGTTGACCCCTATATCTAGGGGTTGTTCACAGGTGCCTTGTCCATAAGGCGGGTATCGATCTCAATTCCAACTGTGTAATTCTTTCGGATAAGTTGCAAGAATATTTTTTCACTTAACGCCAACTTTTTTGTGACGTTGCTCATCAATTAAGCAGCTTTAGAGGTGTTGTTGACTTATCTGTCGTGCAAAAAAAGAGTGCAAAGGAGTGTTATTTCCCTTCGACAACACCTTAGTCTAGGCGTGAACTCACTGTTTTGGGGCTTTTGAAGTGAAATTCACCTGTACTGATCTTACAGAATCTTAAATTGTTCAGAAAGTAAGCATCTGTAATTTTGTGGTGAACTTTAATTGGACGCAAATCAGACCAATGAAGATGGAGTGAAGACGGCTTTCTTCGCCAAAAACTTTTGTTCTTCAAGTTCTACGACTGATTCTGCTTTAAAAAACTGCGATTGATAGGAACCTTTCGCGCGCAGTTGATCAATGATGAATTGGTGAGTGCCCATTTTGTTTTTCGTCCACTCTGGAGCAACTAGTTCATCCCACCGTGATGAATAAGCAGCCAAGCGATGCATGGCAAAGCGTGGTGAAACATGTTGCAGGAAGAGTTCGACCCGACGAGCGTAAGTCTCTCGATCTATCGGTGTGAATTCTCCCTTATGATACATTTCTTCCAGTGGAGTGTTCTTCAGAACGTGCATGTTGTGAAGTTTGATATTCGTGATGGGCAGAGTGTTGACGATCTCTGCAGTCTTCACGATGGTTTCATCTGTTTCGCCTGGATTTCCGAAGATCAAATGGATGCCCAGATCCACTTTGGTATTGTCGGCAATCTTATGAATCGCCTCAATAGAGGCCTCAGCAGTATGACCACGGCGCATGAACTCAAGTTGATCATTGAAGAAGCTTTGGACGCCCATTTCGACACAGACAAAGGACTTCTCATGGTATTCATTCCAAAGATCAAATACCGATTTAGAGAGGCAATCGGGGCGTGTTCCAACGGTAAATCCTTTGACCCAGGGATAAGACAGAGCCACGTCGAAATTGTGGCGAAGAGCTGAAACCTTGGTGAAGGTATTTGTGTAGGCCTGAAAATAGATTAAAAAAGCTTTGGCTTTATATTTTTGTGCAATATGGCCGTGATACTTTTCAATCTGTGCCCGCAGCTCCATAGAGAGCGATTCGGCATTGGCCGCAGATCCCCAGACATCGCAAAACACACAGGTCTGCATGCCCTTTAAGCCGCGACGGTTAGGGCAATCATCCACCACGGTGACAGGGATCTTGTAGACCTTCTCACCAAAGAGTTGATTGTAGTGCTCGCTTATTGTGTGATAGGGAAGTCCTAACCAGCCTTTTTCCATAAGGCATTAATACGTTTTTCTTCTGCAGGAAGTCAATGAAATGAAGTCTTGGCAAGATATTGGCTTTGAAATCGAAGCAACAATGGATGGCAGCCCTACTTTGCGCCTTCTGGAATCAGTCGATCCGACGAAGTTTCGGGGTGAATCTATGCATCACTCTGGTGGAGCGTGCGCCGAAACAAATCTGATTTATGGCCTGCCCATGAGGGACGTTTTATTGAAAGTTACGAAGCCTCATTTTTTAGTTGTGGGCTTAGGACTTGGCTATATTGAACTCACGCTTGCGCGGGAAGCCCTGTTGGCGGGAAAGAATTCGGCGGATGTCGGGTTGATCACTAGCTATGAAAGCGTTCCTGAATTGCGGGAGTTCTTCTTCGCTTGGTTGCATGACTCCGAAAAACTTCATCCTGAAGTTCAAAAGACTTACGATCAAGTCTTAACGTTCATTCTTGCGGACACAGATTTGAAGGCTGAACAGATGAAAGCCTTCTTGAAAAATCACTTTAAGAAATTAGAAGATTTGCGCGGGGCTTTAAGTTTGGATGTGGTCCTGGAGTCAAAATATCACTGCCTGCTTTATGATGCTTTTAGTTCTAAAACCACTCCCAACCTTTGGGAAGAGGCATTTCTTGAGAAGTTGTTAAGTTACGGAGTGGCCGAGCAAAGTGTGATGTCGACATATGCTTGCCGAGCAAGCTTTCGTACGGCTCTTCGGAATCATGGCTTTGAGGTGATCGTGAGAGAGGGGTTTTGTGGAAAAAGAACTTCGACCTTGGGTTTGAGAAACTTCTCAAAAATGTAACTTTCACGATTGCAATAGTGCTTGATTAATTGCGTAAATAAATTTTTAATTAGTTATGGCCTATTTCCGGAACATTTTTGTTTGTGTCATCTTGGGGTCCACTACGGCGACGGTCACGTTTGCAAAGACACTGCGTTTGACGACCTTTCCAATTCCACTGATGGTTGAGGGCGACAAAAAGGGCATCTTCATTGATCTCACCAATGAGATCGCAAAAAGAAATAATATCAAAATTGCTATAGACGTTATTCCCACCGGGAAAAGTTTATTGGCGTTTAGCAGTGGCCGCGCAGATGGTTTTTTCCCGGGTTTAGATGTTTATATGCCACGAAAAACTTCGCGGACTTTGGCTTTCTACCAGAAAGCGGATTTTGTTTTCTACAAAAAAGGAAAAGTGCTTTCTAAAATTTCTGACCTCGAAGGTAAAAAAGTCGGTCTGACTTTTCGCTATCCCTATGCCAAAGAGCTGATGGATAACAAAAAAATCCGCTTTGAGTTTGCGGAAGACGATATTGCGAATATGCGAAAGCTTGGGCAGGGGTTGATTGAGGCTTTTGTTGTTGAAGAGCGTTCAGGCTTGAAGGCCCTTGAATTGAGCGGCGTGCGAGATGTCGGATATCAAGCGGGAAAACCCCTGTCTGTTCAAGAGGTGTATTATGCGTTCCAGGACAGCGAAGAAGGCCGTAAATATGCTGATATCTTCTCTAAAACATTAACTAAGATGAAAAACGACGGTCATTTTGAAAAGATAATGTTCAATCGTCAGTCAGAGCCTTCGCCGTAAACTTTGAACTTTTCAGATTTTGGTTCAGCTTGATATCCGAGAGCACAATATCAGTTCCACGTTTGTTCTGAACATTGCGGATTTTAATTTTTTCCGCACGCCATTTGTTTCCGGATATTTTCTTATACTCATTGAATTCAAGGATTTTAAGAAGCTTGCCCTGCTTGTCGTAGCATTCCGCCTTGATTGGAAGAAATTCGGAGGCCGCAATGAAGCTCACCACTTTTGAGTAGTTTGCTGAGCTATTGTTTACATCGCTGGATAGAACAAAATACTTTCGCCCCTTGATATCCAGTTCTTTTTGCATGGTGGTGTTCGCGGATTGGTCCCTGTTGAAATCAAAATCCTCAGCACTCAATTCAGAACCCAGGATGCCACCTTTGCTGCTTTCTCCGGTTAACCGCCGTGTTTGCTTGGTTGAGGGAAGATAGATCCACTTGTCTTCCTTGTTGTCTTTCAATGTTGCCAGCAATGTCGTGCCCTTTAAGTCGGCGGGTTTTAGCATGCGGACCATAAGAGAGTGCTCTTTTTTGGAGGGACTCAAACGCCAAATCTTCATTTCTCGATCTTTGCTGGAGCCATCAGCCTCGATGATTTTCATCTGCGCCGTAAATTCCTCATCGCGAGTTTTGATTCGCGTATTCATCTCTTTGCCAATCTCCTCTGGTGTGGGAGGTTGAGCTTGGGCGAATTTTGGAGCGCTGAAAATAAGGAAAGCAAGAATGAGAGAACTGGTAATAGCCATAATTTTCTCCTTCTTCCATTTTACGGGGGTCAATAGCCAAGGACAACTTTTCAACATAGTTGGTAGAAGAATCAAATCTCCCACAAGGCCAGCCAACATAGAAAGCAGCATATAGAATCCAAAAATACGATTCATAGCAAAATAAGAGGCCATAAAAACAGAAAAACCCGAGAGCAAGGTTAAACTGGATATCAAACAAGGATTGCCCTCAAGCCAAAGAGCTTTTTCAATATTCAAATGGCGGCTTTTGGTGTTTTTCTGCAAGGTACGCAATCTTTCCAGGAGATACACTGTGTTGTTAAATGCCAGGCCCAGTGCGATTGAGAAAATAATGGCCACACTAGGTTTGATGGGAGTTTCAGAAACCGCCAGGAAGCCCAAAAGAGTTGCGGGTGGGACCAGATTTGGAATGCAGGCGACCAAAGCCCAGCGCAAAGATTTAAAAACAAACATGAGTACGATAACGATAGCAGCCATGGATTGCCAGAATCCAAAGATCAATTCATGAGATAAATCATTATTGAGGTGATGAATGGTGGAACCCATGCCTGTGACTTTTACGTTCATATCGGGGAAGGATTTTTCCGTTTTAGAGCGTAGATTTTGAACTAACTGATGTAGTTCATTTCCCGGAAGATCCTGAGTGCGAATTGAGATTCTGGTGGAAGAACTGTCAGCACTAAGAAAGTTTTTTAAAGGACTTTCATTTGAAAGTGAGTAAAGAAAGAAAATCTCGGCGGTTGAGTTGCGGCTGGCGGGTAATCGCGAATGATGCAGGTTTGCCGCGGCAATTAAGTCCGGCAATCCAACAACGCTACCCACTCCAGGGGTTTGACGAATATCTGCGAGAAGTCCATCGAGACTGTTAACGAGCTTTGGATCATTCCAGGCTTCTTGAGGTCCTTTCACTTCGATATCTACGGGGATCATGCCGCCGAGCTCTTTATCAATTGTTTCCGTGGATAATCGGACCTGATGATTTTGTGGGAGATCATCAAAAAGACGAGCCGACCACGACAAGCTTTGTCCTTTTAAAGCCAGGCCCAGGCAAATAATCACAATTCCAACGGTCCACAGGCCGCTACGGCGGAATAGGTATAACCCCCAGCGGGCCTTGCTCCAAGCCCACTCACGAGCCTGGGATCCTGGAAGATAAAGCATCAATGGCAGCAACAAAACAGTTGTGACGATCCAGCCGACAGCTATGGAGAGTGCTGCCGTCCAGCCGTAGTCGCGAATTAATGGAACGTTTGTTGTCAACAGACTTAAAAAACCAATCATTGTTGTGGTGGATGCAATCAGATTGGGTTTGATGATTGCTTTAAGAGTATTTAAGGACAACTGTTCGTGAGTTAAATGCGGCTGATGCTTCTTTTCCTCCGTATATCGCAAGAGCGTGTGGATGCAAAGGGAGACGACATCCACAGTGGTCAGGATTGGAATGGTGCTTGAGAGAATGGAAAATGGATAGCCGGCCAAGGCCATGATTGCCAACACCAGAATGTTCGCGCAGACGATAATGATGAAAGAGATAATCAACGGAGACCAATTTCCAAAGATAAGGGCAAGAACCACGAAGCAGGCGACAAAGCCCAGGACTACGAAGTTGCGGATTTCCGTTTGCAAAAGGACTCCGACATCGGTTTGCACCGCGGGAGTTCCGCCAATTTGAATGTGAGCGAATGGTACCGCTGCCGCGGCCGTGACTTCGAGATTTTGACGAAGCGCTGTCATTTCGTGAGTATTGAGAACCTTAATGTTGATGATCACCGAAGCCGTTTTACCATCTTTTGAAATTAAGGTCGGGGAGATGAGGGGATTGGAGAGGCTTTCACTCCTCCATTTCTCCACCGGAAGACTTTTCAGAAGTGGCCCCACACTCAAGCCTGCATCGCTATTGATGGCTCCTTGAACAGTTGCCAGACTGAGAGTTCCCTTCACTCCAGGATAGTTAGCCAAAAGATCTGTCAGTCGCTGCAAGCTTTCTATTTTGGTCGTTTCAAACCAGTCGGAAGAGGCATCTTGAATTTGTGCGGTAATCACAAAGGGTTGCGCTTCGGAAAGCTGAAAGGCCTGGCGGACCTTTTCATCTTCTTTAAGAAGCAAATTATCCTTGGGAAGAAACTGCTTAAGGCTGTATTGAGTTTGTAGTTTTGGCAAAGCGAAAAGACTTAGGATTGTCAGTAAGATCACCAGCACCAAAGAAGAAATCGCAACTGTCTTTATTGATAACTGATGGGGCAGTCTTTTCATTTGCAAAATCCTATTCTCGAAATAGTGTCACGGCTTGCTATCGGCAAGAGTCTACGCTCGCTGAAATCTGCTGAAAAACGACAAGTTTATGTTCAAAACAAGTTGGAATGTCGTGAGTGCCGGAAAGTTCTATAGTAATTCAGACATTCCTGAAAGTTTTGGAAAAAGTATAAAGTGTTTTCAATGTCAGACCTTTTTCTAGAATGAAAAATGAGGATACATCCGAACATGGAGAATGCTTAAGGATGATGGTCTTCTTATTGTCTTCTTTCGAACCTCGTCGAAAAACTTTCTTTAGATTTTTCTTGAATCACCGTAACTTAATCCCATGATTAAAAAACAAAATGCTTTGAAAAATATTTTCTCGGTCTGTCCGGTGTTCCTGGCTGCGTTCTTTCTGGCCCCGTGTGCTCATTCGTCTTCGGTGATTGAGTCGGAGTTTGAGTTGATTCTGCCTAAGCAGTTTCAACAGAATCTCATTGAAGAAAAATGGAAAAGTCTCGCAAATGAGAAGTTTAAGGCAAACTGGAAGTTTTCAGATCAAGTGGTAGAGGCTCAGCAAGGGATCAAGGTTCATCTCAATGGACTTTCACTGGCACTTCAGACCCAGCTTTCTAAGCCCGGCTTGGGGCAGGACCAGGCAAATCTTGTTTTGCAGTCCAGTGATTTGCAGGCGCAAATGGTGATTTCAGAGATTTCTGTCGATCAAATAGTCGAGCAAACAGTGGGCGGTATAACGGGGCATTTTCGAATTCAGGCTCAGTGTAAAAATGTGGTGTTAAATATGCGCCCAGGGATGGGTGCTTTTGGTATTTCATTAAAACCTGCCGTGGGTGGTCATCAAATTGCGGCGGAAGTGCAAGACGTGGATTTACGCTGGCAAGCAGACGCCTGGCAGGCTCAAGATTTTTCCTGTACCGGGGTGGAAGGTTTTGCTGATCTCGTGAATCAGCAGATACAAAAGATTTCTGCTGATTCAAATAGCTTTGTGAATCCTCGCAAGGAACAGCTTGTTTCTTATGTAAAGAACTACTTTGCCAACTATAGTTTGGATCTTTCCAAGTGGCGCGAACTCGTGAGTTCCCGTTCTGATATCAAAATGAATATGATTGTCGATAGTTTTGATGATTCGAACAAAGAGCAAATGATCGCGAAAGGACGTTTGAATTTGGAGTTTACTCGCTCTTTCCAAGAGGGGATCAAGAAATTGCTCTTGTCTGAAGGGTTGGCGAATATTCCTAATAGTGCCCAAGCGGTGATTCGCTTGCCTGCAGATTTTGTGAAGGAAGTGATGGGGCAGGCTTACTCCGCAAACTCATGGGTGCATAGTCTGTATTCGTCAAATTTGCCGGGTTTTTCTACGATCATGAATTCTCGTTTTGTCCAGTTTTTCGTTTGGCCAGAACTTATGAACTACTCTAAATCCAGCAAATTCTTATTTGATATCTATTCAAATAAGGATCCCAAAATTGCGGGGCAAGGGTTGCAGTATCAATTGAATATGAATTTGCTTTCCAGAATGCAGGCTCCACAGAGTGGGAAGTATATTCCTTTCATGAACTTTGTGATTCCATTTAATAGCAAAGTGAATTTGGCAGTGAGTGACAGCACTCTTAAGGTGGCCTTTGCAAATACCAGTCTGAATTTGCAGTATCAATGGGATTCTTCTTATGTGAATAAGTATGGTCCTTCCAAGCGATTTGGGGCTTCAACAATTCAGAGTCGTATTTTAGGCGCAATTGCCGGGAAAACAATGACTGTTGCTTTGCCAAGTATTCCGGTCATGGAAGGGTTGACATTAAAAATTAAGAAAGCGCAAAGCCTGTCTAACTCAGATCTTCTTTTGCAGCTTGCTCCGTAGTATGTTTTGTTGTCTTTAAGTTGTCCTTGAGATTGTTTTGCAAATCAAAAGGAGCGACTTAAAGACAATCGGTAGGAGTCATTTTTATTGTAAAGACCCAGAGGGTTTTCACTGCTGCCACTGATGAAGTCTGCCGTTAGATTCAGGGTCCACGTATCAAAGAGCCTTCTGCCGATCGAGATCTCTTCGAAATGGCTGTAATGAACACTGTCGTAAAGCCCCAGTAAAGAGGCGGTCCAAACTTCTTTCCAGGAAATTCTTCCACCGGCCATCCATGCTCTGCGGTAAATTTCGGTCAATGAGATGTTGGAGTCATTTTCTTTTTCAGTGTTCAAGAAGGAGTACTGAAGAATGCCAATAAAGGTTCCATCGGAAAAATTGAAGGTCTTTTCCAGACCCAAAACGTTTTCATGAATCCAGCCGGGAAGATTGACGTAGTCACCGTGGGGCTGCGAGTAACTTGTTTCGTATTTAAATAGAAAATCCCATTGGTGACTGACCAGTGAAAATCCGCCTTGTTGCACACGATAGCTTTTTGTGTTCAATACCACGTCTGGATTTACTTGAACCACGGTCTTCGGTGAAACCTGAATGATGTTTCCTGTGACTTGAGGTTCGATAATAGGGTAGAGAGCCTGGCCGTCAAAGCCACTGAGGCTAAAATCGAAAATCGAAATGCTTTTTTGCAGTCTCAGGGCGAAGTTGTTATCCAGAGCGCTGTTGAGGGTCTCATTGCTTCCATAGGTATAGCGAAGATTGTCAGGCAGAATGAGGACTAAATTGTTATCGGGAACTTGAGGGACGAAGACTTCCCGTGGCAACCAACGACTTTGCTCCCCCGGCAAGATGGATTCCCGCGCCTTGGGAATATAGGTGAAATCATAGTCAAACCATGAAAGCGATTCTGAAATGATCAAAGACAGGGCGCCTTGTTTCTTTGTTTTCAGGGGATCGAAAATCTGTCTCGAGTTGACGATGTCCACGGGGTTGTAGCCGTCGGTGACACCCCAAGTGACAAGATTGAAGCCCACCTGAATACTTAAAACATTCTTTTGAAACTTAAAATAAGTTTCGGAGGGATCGAAGTAGTATTTTTCGCGCTCTGATTTGTTGTCAGGGTTGGCTATGAAAATGGGGCGCAGATTAAAGCGCCAGTGCTCCCCATATTTCCATTTTGCCGTCGGGTCGAGCTCTAATTTAAATAAGCTTTTATTCGTATCCTGGCCATAGTCTTCAGGAAAATAGATTTCTTCAAGTTGAGTATCAACCCCAAATGTCCACTCAGATTGAATGTGTTTCTCCGCGCAGAGGACTCTGCTGGGGATGGCTAGCAGCAAAAGAAAAGAAAGAAGAGCTCTGGAAAGCCGGGCAAAATTCATCGCCCATCCTAACCTTAAAAGCAGGATCAGGTCCTGCTGACTTTTGGCAGCTTTCTTTGAAAGTTAAACCGTTGCGAACTTGTTAACATACTCAATGATAGAGCTTTTGAATTCCTCTGTAAGCCCGACAAAACGAACTCCCGCGTAACCATCGGCTCCCACGTAAACGACTTCGCAAATGGAATTGATTGTTACGTAAAGATTCGGACTGTTGAGAGTTCCATTGAAGCGTTCGCCGATTTTCAATTTCTGAGCATCATTGATGCCCAAACCGCCTTCGCTGATGGAAATCACACGGCAAGAGAATTCACCTTGTTCGCTTTCGCAAACAATAGTGCCAACGATCGGAACCCGAGGGTGAGATCTGCGGCTGATTTCAAGGTCATCGACGATTTTCTGAAAGCTAAAGATCTCTTTCCATCCGGAGTCGGCGAAGCTGAGATCAACTGTTGAGAAATCCTTGATGCTCTTAAGAAGAGTGATGAGGTCTGAATACTTCATCGGGGACTTTTCAATTCCGTCGATGCGGATCTTCCAAAGTTGCTGACTGTCAGTTTCATTTTTAAGGGGGTGGAACTCTTTAATGAACTGACGCCATTTTCCGGGAGTCATCCATTCCGCATGGCCACGCCCCCAAATTTGTGGCTGACCGCTCAGATTTGCGATCTTGGATTCAATCTCTTCGGGATTAAAAGGACCCGTCACTTGTCCTTCGTTCAGAATAAACCAGATCTTTAAGTTCACAAAAGAGCTCCTGAGGTGTTAACTATAGTTCATTAGATCGAAATTTTATGGACTTTGTCTAGGAGAATTACCAAATGAAATACATCATCGCGGGAACGGATCGTCCGGGATCAAGCACGCTCAAACTCTCAAAATACATCCAAGGAATCTATAAAAGCCTCGGCGAAGACGTAGAGATCATTGATCTGTTAGAGGTGAAAGAACATCTTCACACGGGACCACACTATGGAAAAGATGAACCCGGCATTAGACCTTACTTGGACAAGATTGCACAAAGTGATGGTTTGATTATGGTTTGTCCCGAATATAACGGATCTCTTCCAGGTGTTTTAAAGTACTTTATCGATCACTGGAGATTTCCAGAGTCTTTCGAATACAGACCTGTGTGTTTTGTGGGTCTGAGTGCGGGAATGTTTGGAGGCTTGCGTCCGGTGGAACATTTGCAGCAAATCTTCTCTTACCGTAATGCCTTTATGTTTCCAGAAAGAGTCTTTATTATGGCTTCACACAAAGTCATTAATGCGGATGGTGAAGTTCAGGACGAGGCGATCAAGGCCTTGCTTCTGCAGCAAGCGAAAAACTTTGGAAAGTTCACGAAGGCCCTGTCTTCGGCGAAGCTGGATGCCAATTCGGTTATCGAGTTGAAGAAGAAGGCGTAGCTTCCTCTGCGGCGCTGGGGCTTCGGTTGTCAGTGACCGTTGTTCTTGAACTCAGGCGACCCTCAAAATAAACCAAACCGGCGAGTATGAGGGTTGCCAATAACCACTTCGAATGAAAAAAAGCGGAACGCATAAGTTTACACTCCTGGTCTCAAGCTCGCTCAGATCTTGCTGAGTGCTTGGGACATCAATATACCTATAAATTGTCTCGCATTGCTGAAAAGAATTGCAACTGAACTTGCTGTAATGTGCAGTCCCATTGGATGGCTGCGTCATACTTTGAGGACGAAAGCTGACAATCACTGGGAGTTTTCCTAAACTTAAGTCTTACGCGCGCATTTCACGGAGTCTAGTCATCGAAAAAGCAGCTGGTCATAGTACGAATAAGAATTTGTTAATGCTCTCATTGGGCGCACTCGGTGTTGTTTTTGGTGATATCGGAACCAGTCCACTTTACTCTTTGCGGGAATGTTTCGGCGAGTATGGTATCCCGGCGTCTCCTGAAAATGTCATCGGCATTTTGTCTCTGATTTTCTGGACACTTATTATTGTGATCTGCGTGAAGTACATGGCCTTCGTCATGCGCGCAGATAATAAAGGTGAGGGTGGAATTCTTTCCTTGATGGCTTTGGCCGTGCGCAGTCAGCACACGAAGGACATGACTCATCGTCGTTGGATCATGACCATCTTAGGTTTATTCGGGGCGGCTCTCCTTTATGGTGATGGTGTGATCACGCCTGCGATTTCAGTTCTTTCTGCGATGGAAGGTCTGACAATTTTAACCCCGCAGTTTGAGCCGTTCATCATTCCTATTACCATCTTTGTGATGAATGCTTTGTTCCTCATGCAAAAATATGGAACCGGTCGCATTGGTGTGATCTTTGGGCCTATTTTGTTGATCTGGTTTGGTACTTTGGCGGTTTTGGGGATCAACGGCATTATGTTGAACCCGCATATTTTTGAAGCCTTGATGCCTAATCATGCCTTGGAATTTTTCTACGCGAATGGGCTTCATGGCTTCTTGGTGCTGGGGTCCGTGTTCCTAGTTGTTACCGGTGGTGAAGCGCTTTACGCTGACATGGGGCACTTTGGTAAACGCCCGATTCGTTTGGCCTGGTTTTTTGTAGCCCTGCCAGCCTTGGTTTTGAACTATTTTGGTCAAGGTGCCTTGCTGCTAAGCACTCCTGAGGCCATTTCAAATCCGTTCTATTTATTGGCGCCTAAGTGGGCCATTTTGCCAATGGTTGTTCTTTCAACTTTGGCGACTGTCATTGCCTCTCAAGCTTTGATTACGGGTGTCTTCTCGATCACTCGTCAGGCGATTCAACTCGGCTTCTGTCCTCGTATTTCGATCATTCACACTTCAAGTCAGGAAATCGGACAGATTTATGTTCCGGCAGTGAACTGGTCTCTTTTTGTAGGCGTTATCTGGCTTGTTTTGACATTTAAAACTTCAAGCAACCTCGCTGCTGCCTACGGTATTGCAGTGACAGGCACCATGATTATCACGACAATTCTGGCCTACGAAGTTGCCAGACAAAAATGGAATTGGAGCTTTATGAAAGCGGCCAGCATTTTTGGTGCTTTCTTGGTGATGGATTTGGCCTTCTTTGGTGCAAACATCCACAAGATTCCACATGGTGGTTGGGTTGCTTTGATGATTGGTGCGGTGATTTATCTTTTGATGACGACATGGCAAAAAGGTCGTCAAGTGCTCTTCCGTCGTTTGAAAGAACGTTCAATGCCTGTGGAAGATTTCTGCCAAAAGATTTTGCGTGAACCACCTTTGCGTGTTCCTGGTACAGCGATTTACATGGCGGGGGACCCTTGGGGGGTTCCGGTTCCATTATTGCATAATCTAAAGCACAACCGTGTTTTGCATCAGCGTGTGGCTATATTGACGATTCAAACTCGCGAGGTTCCATTCGTGAGTAAGAAGGATCGTGTATCTATTCAGGAAGTAATTCCAAACTTCTATCGTATCCTGGCTTACTACGGTTTTATGGAAACTCCGAAGATGAAGCACATTCTTGAGGCCTGCCGTCAGCGGGACATTAACTTCAACGTGAGTGACACAACTTTTGTGTTGGGTCGGGAAACCATCATTGCAGTGCCTGGAGCGCCAAAACCAGGAGAGCCGGGAATGCCGCATTGGCGTGAACGTCTGTTTGCAGTGATGTCGAAAAATGCCCAAAGACCTACGGCTTTCTTCCGCATTCCGCCAAATCAGGTTATTGAAGTTGGTATTCAGATTGAAATTTAATCAGTCAGAAATTTTTTGATTTTATCTTTTTGTCTCATGCCATCGTTGAAACCGAGTTCAATAAGTTTCTTGCAGAAGGTGGTGTCGAAAAGCAAGAAACTGGTGATTTCACCGGCTTCTTCCAAAGATCCCAATCCTCTGAGTAGATAGCGAATCATGCGAGGCAAGTCTGTGGAGCGATTGGCGGCAATAGTTGAAAGATCCCGTGAGGGTGAAATCCATAGAGTTTGAATGGGGCGTATGGAAAGCTTCTCTCTTTCAGATTCCAGAATATTCTGCATACCTTTATTAATGCGTTCGATACGTTCTATATCTAATTCAATTCCATCAATCATGACTGCATTGAGCATGACGCTTAGAATTCGCGCCGTGTTTGGCGGTTCTAATGTGGACTCTGCTTTTTGTGTGAAGCAGACGTCTTGATGGCAGCGAACACCGATAGCCAGGATTTTATCAGCCCCCATATAGATCGCTGGGGCGCAAGGACTGAGGTTGCGAATGCTGCCGTCTCCATAGTATTTATTGTCGATGTTAATCGGTGGGAAGATCAGGGGAATGGCGGCGGAGGCCATTAGATGATCGGCATTGATTTCCACGGCCTCGCTTCTTCTGCGCACACGTTCCCAGGATGGAAGTTGTGTGTGTGCTTGCATGAAGGTGACGGAGCTGGCATTGAAATAATCCAGAGCGGTCACACCGACTCCCAGGATGTCTCCTTGTTTGATTTTTTTGTGGATGTTTTCAAAAGCACAATTTTTTTCAATCATCTCCTTCAGAGGAGCTGTGTTGATAAGAGATTTTCCCGGCGTTGCTTTCTTCATTCCTCCTAACGAAAGATCAGCAATCCAATGCAGACCTTCGTAAGTTAGTGACCAGGGATTGCTAATATAAACATCTTCACTTTTTATGGTGCTCCAGAGGTCGATTAGTTTTTTGCATCCTTCTGAGAATGTTCCCTCTTGTGATGTTAAGAGACATGCATTCAAAGCTCCAGCGCTCACACCGGTGTATATATGAAATGGATGTGCGATTCGGAGTTCTGTACAGATTTCCCCTATGGCAGAAAGGACTCCAGCCTGGTAGGCGGCTCGAGCACCGCCACCTGAAAGCATAAGACTTGAGATTGGCGTCCGGGCTGACATTGTCAAACTCCTTATTGTGCGGGACGGGGAATGGAGCGATGATCTTCTTGTGAGCAGGGTACAATAATCGTTGTTATGATTATTGGTTCCATTGAAGGAAGAAACTC
Organism: Bdellovibrio svalbardensis; assembly: GCF_029531655.1. NCBI lineage: Bacteria > Pseudomonadati > Bdellovibrionota > Bdellovibrionia > Bdellovibrionales > Pseudobdellovibrionaceae > Bdellovibrio > Bdellovibrio svalbardensis. Next base: position 907,106 of record NZ_JANRMI010000002.1, on the reverse strand, counting down.
TGCATAAGGGGGCCGCTGGCCCCCTTCTTTTTTAGGCTCTCTTATTGCGTAGCTGTTTTCTGTTTTTCCCGGATTTTTTCATGTCGCATCTCTTCATCCAATATTTCCGACAGGTGTGTTCTGCGATCCTTCACGAGACGATCAATCTTTGCCAAATAGGTCGCGAGATGATGGAAGAGCTTTTCTGTTTCGACATCTATTTCCAGGCGACCTTCCTCTTCTTTAATTTCCTCGATCAATCGATCAATGATAAACAGTGCGGCATTCAACGAAACGCCCACATCATGCAAAAAATCTCGTTCTTCATGGATTTTCGGTTGCGGTGCGGTGGTGTGGTAAGTGGGGACGTTTTGATTTGCCATAAAGCCTCCTCAAAACATTATGCGGATCCCCTTGGAAGCTCTCAATATGTAGGGTTGCAGAGGGATTTGAAATATCTTCAATCTGAACTTGAGGACATCTCAATGGCTTAAAATTTAAGCAACGCATTGCCTTTGTTTTAAGCACTACAAATTGGTAAGTTGCGGGATAATTTAGGATTTCGTTAAGAAATGGTGTTGAAACGGGACTAAAGTTCTGGCACCTTACTTGCTTTATAGCCCAGTGGATCCATTTTGGGACCATTTAGGGGCGCTGGTTTTGACCTTGGTATTTAACAACTAAGGTCGGCAAATCAGAGATTTTGAATATTGAATTAAGGTTTTTGAAAAGAAACATAATTAAAACCATTAAGGTTAAACATACACGAAAGGGAAAAACAGTGAAAAAACAAGTTCTAGTATCACTGATTTTGGCGGGGTCCTTGGTTTCTTCTTTTGCTCATGCAGAAGAAAAAAAAGAGACATCACAAACTACTAACTCTTCATCAGTTAAAGTTACTGACGTTCAAAAAAAGGACGAACAAGTAAAAGACATCGATGACGAAATCACAAATGCACGTCTTCGTGCTCAATTGGGTTCTAAATCCCGTTGGTCTTTCAAATCTGACTTCGGTTTCAACGGTGGATCTGTTGAAAAACCATTCGATGCTATTCGTCCTAACTACCGCGCTGGTGCGTCTGTTGAGTCATTGGCAGTTATCAACGGTAACGTTGGTGTTAACTACCGTGTAACTGAAAAAGACAACTTGAGCTTCGGTACTGGTATCACAATCATGGATCCACTTCATGGTAACCTAGCGAAACCAGTTATCGATCCACGTAAACAAAGTGAAGGCGAAACTGTATCTCGTTACCAAATCTCTACTCCATACTTGGACTGGAGCCGTGGTTACAAAGCTATGGGCATGCAACAAGTTTCTGGTGCAACTTACTCTCATTTCACAGATTCAGACTCTGCTGACTTGAAATCTTTCGGTAACTTGTCATTGAGCCAAACTTTCTTGGCTGATTTCGGTAACTCAAACTTCTCTGGTGGTGTGAACGTTTCTTTGGATTACACATTCTACAATGGTGATGCAAAAGCTGAATACACTCCATACCTTCAATCAGGCGCTATCATGCGCGATGACTACGGTGTAGGTTTGTTCCCATTCGCGGAATACTCAATCAGCGACAAGTACTCTCTACGTACTGTTTTCGGTTACTTCCAATTCGTTCACTACAAAAACGAATACAACAATCCACAAGATTTGAAACAACGTGAACCATACCAATCAGTAGGTGTAGGTATTTCTATCACTCGTGATATCTACCTTTACCCGAACGTTCAGTTCACTCCTAAAGACATCCGCGCTGACAGAACAAACGTAGCTCTTTCTACGAACATCAACTTGTTCTAATTCATCGCCAGTCTTTAATAGACGAACGAATTCAAAAAGGCTGCCCTCAAAGGCAGCCTTTTTTTATTTCCACTTCTGGCGAAAGCGACTACTTCTGGTCGCGAAAAGCCCTGATCTTGTTTTGCAATCTCTTGAATGCTTCCGCATCGTTTGGCTCGGACCAATCTTGACCAACTAATTTCAAATCAGCATCATTCTTATCAATACCCAGCGAAGCCAGGTAATCATCATCACCAGCAAAAAAATCTGTTTGGTATGGGATGATATACCCGCCGTGAGTTTTGACGAAGTAACGGGCCTCTTCCTGCGTGCTGTACCAATGCAAAGTGCTGGGACCGGTGGCGCGATTTAAGAAAAGCTCTGTCTCCTCAAGTTTGTGTTTGAGGTCTCGCCAGTTGGTAAACCCATTTAAGGATGCAATCTTATTGAGGGCCTCTTTAAGTTTGATTTCTTTATTGTTGGCGCTCAGGGATTTTTGCAGCTTTTTCGCTCTGATCTTGAGCTCGTCAATTCTGCTCATTGTTTTACGTGACGGACTTGTGGACATGAAAACTCCTTGTCGACTGTCTTCCGCGGGATAGTCAAAAGAGTTTTTTCTATTTCATAATTGAAAAGGCAGAGTGATCTGGTCTTTGGCGGAAAAGGCGGCTCTGCGCGACCTTCCTTTTTATAATAATAAAGAAGGTCCGCTTTTGTCCACTTTTAGTTTCGAGCAGTGGCTACGTGAGGTAACAAAGGAAGAGGATCGATTGGTCCACGGTTGTGACGGATTTCAAAATGCAAATGCACGCCGGTAGCGCGGCCCGTACGGCCCATAGCTCCAACGACTTCGCCTTTGCGAACTTTTTGTCCTTCAGAAACCAAGATCTTGTCGAAGTGCGCATAAAGAGTCGCCCAGCCCTCGCCAGACTCAATCAGAACCATCTTTCCATAGCCACGGAACTCACGACCTGCGTAGATCACAGTGCCTTCCTGAGCGGCTAAGATAGGCGTTCCTTTTGGAGCTGCCAAATCGATACCCAAATGAGGCTTGCGCTTGTTGGGTAAAAAACCACGAGTCATGCGGGCGCTATCGACCGGCCAATCAAATGTCATATCTTGAATGATCGTCATTGGTTGATCAGAAGCGGCTGTTCTTACAGATACGGCCTTCTTTTCATGGCTTGCTGCTGTTTGGTAGTTCCCATTGGAAAGAGGGGAATTGAAACTGGAACAGGATATGAGTGATCCTGTAATTAACATGCATCCTGCTGTCTTAACTAGTTGAGTCCATCCTGGTGTCATTGGTTCACTATAGCTCATAAGGGCGCGAATCCAAAGCATATTTTCCTCTAAACTCTCGGACAGTCCTCGCCGGATGTTTGCTTGTTTTTTATGCGTTACTTATCGGCCGGCTGTGGAACTCGGTTTAGAGGAAAATATGCTTTGGATTCGTACTTACGGTATAGCGAATTGGAATGATTGAGTGGGTGGGGATTGTCTCAGAATGCGCTAGGGGTGCGGGTTTTGAGTCTGTAGGTCGAGTTTATTGCAGCACACTCCGGTCCGGCCGGAGTGTGGATGGTTTGGATTAGTAGATTGGAAACTGTTTGCAGAGTTGTTTTACTTCCTCGTGCACTTTGCTTTTGTTGGCGGTGTCTTCGGGATTGTTCAGAACTTGGGCAATCCATTTTGCGATTTGTTTCATTTCGCTGGTTCCCATGCCTCTTGTTGTAAGGGCCGGGGTGCCGATGCGCACACCGCTGGTTACGAATGGAGAGCGTTTTTCGTTGGGTACAGTGTTCTTATTTACTGTGATACCCGCTTCATCCAGAGAGTTTTCAGCTAGTTTACCAGTGATTTCTCGGTCGCTTAGATCCACAAGAATCAAGTGATTGTCGGTACCGCCCGTAACAAGCTTAAAACCTTGATTGAGCATTTCTTCTGCGAGTGCTTTGGCGTTTGCGATCACTTGGCCGCTGTAGGTTTTGAATTCTGGTTTCAAAGCTTCGCCGAAGGCCACAGCTTTCCCTGCGATCACGTGCTCAAGTGGTCCACCCTGGATTCCCGGGAAGATTCTTGAGTTCATGACTTTGGCCTTTTCTTCTGAATTCGTCAGGATCATTCCGCCGCGAGGACCGCGCAAAGTTTTGTGAGTCGTTGTCGTTACATAATCAGCGTATTCAGCAGGGGATGGGTGGTGGCCAGTTGCAACAAGTCCTGCGAAGTGAGCCATGTCGACAAGCAATTGTGCGCCAACTTCATCTGCAATTTCTTTGAATTTAGCGAAATCCAAAGTACGTGGATAAGCACTATAGCCTGCTATAATTAATTTAGGATTTGTTTCTTTAGCTACCGCGCGAATGGTGTCGTAATTAATGCGACCTGTTTCGGCGTCCAATTTATAAGATGCAGCTTTGAAAAGCATGCCGCTGAAATTAACTGGCGATCCATGAGTCAAATGTCCACCGTGAGATAAATCCATTCCCAGAATTGTATCGCCCGCTTTGCAGGCTGCGAGATAAACACCCATATTGGCTTGAGAGCCGGAGTGTGGTTGAACATTCGCGAACTTCATGCCGAAAAGTTTTTTAGCTCTTTCAATCGCTAGTGTTTCAACGGTGTCGACATTCACGCAGCCGCCGTAATAGCGTTTTCCTGGGTAACCTTCAGCGTACTTATTTGTCAAAATTGAACCTTGAGCTTCCATCACCGCTTTGGATGTGTAGTTTTCGGAAGCAATCATTTCTAATCCGAACTGTTGACGTTCAGATTCTTTTTCAATCGCTGCGGAAACTTCAGGATCGACTTGTGCTAAGGCTTGGTTCATTGATTGTGACGTTGAATGCATAAGATTTACCTCTTAGCTGTTAAGGGTTGCTTGTAGCAACTCTAAAAGTATCGCTTGAATGTCTGGAATTTAAAAGTCTCAACAACCAGTGTCGGCTGAGAGTTTTTGAACACGACCTTGGTGGCGGCCGCCTTCGAAAGAGGTCTTGAAGAATTCTTTAATCATTTTCACAGCTAGATCTGGAGATGTGAAACGAGCGCTTAAAACTAAGATATTGGCATTATTATGTTCGCGGGAAAGGCGAGCGATATCTTCATTCCAGCAAAGAGCTGCGCGCACCTGAGGATAACGATTGGCTCTGATTGCCATGCCTTGTCCGGATCCACAAATCAAAATGCCCATCGCAGGACCTTGAAGTGAATCTTGAACATTTGTCTTTTGGTTTTGAAGTTCTACTTGAACTAATTCTTTGCAAACTTTGTCGGCAAAATCAGGATAGTCTACGGAGTCTCCGTTAAAAGTACCCTGATCTTTCCAGTTAAAATCTGGAAGTGCTGCCATCACTTTAAGTTTTAAATCCAAACCCGCATGATCGCAGCCGACAAAAATATTCATATAACTACTCTGTTTTATTTCTCAGTGTATTTCGAGAAGATCAAACAAGCGTTTGTTCCGCCGAAACCGAAGCTGTTGTTCAAGACGTGATTCAATTTTCCTTCACGAGCTTTGTGTGGGACATAATCGAGATCGCAGTCTTCGCTTGGATTTTCAAGATTGATCGTTGGTGGAGCGATTTGGTCACGAATTGCCATCACACAGAAGGCAGATTCGATGGCACCCGCGGCACCTAAAGCATGACCAGTCATGGATTTAGTGCTGGAGACCCAGACTTTCTTCGCATGATCGCCCATAAGCTTTTTGATTGCAAAAGACTCAAGGCCGTCACCAACAGGAGTTGATGTGCCGTGAGCATTCACGTAATTGATATCAGCAGGTTGAATTCCTGCATCCTTTACGGCCATCGCCATCGCCGCATAACCACCAGCGCCTTCAGGAGCCGGAGATGTCATATGGTAGGCATCAGAAGAAACGCCGTAGCCTGTGATTTCGCAAAGGATATTTGCACCACGTTTTACTGCATGCTCTAGAGATTCAATAACTAGAACGGCAGCGCCTTCACCAAGAACAAAACCATCACGGTCTTTATCCCAAGGACGGCTGGCTTTTTCAGGGGCATCATTGCGAGTTGAAAGTGCTCGCATCGCTGCGAAACCGCCAATGGCAAGACCGCACACTGTGCTTTCAGCGCCACCTGCAAGCATTACGTCCGCCACGCCATCACGAATGTAGCGAACAGCATCACCAATAGAGTGAACGCCAGAAGCACAAGCAGAAGTGACAGAGTAATTAGGACCTTTAAGGCCAAGAGCAATTGAAACCTGACCGGCAGCCAAGTTTGTGATCACACTTGGAATAAAGAACGGGCTGATACGACCCGGTCCTTTTTCTTTTAGTTTGATCGAAGTGTCATCGATAGTCTGAAGACCACCGATACCCACGCCGATAATAACTCCCGTGGTTTCCTTAGTCTCATCGCTGAGATTAAGCTTTGCCATCTCCATCGCCATTTTTGAAGCGGCGATAGAGAAGTGAATGAATTCGTCCATCTTCTTTTGTTCTTTTTTCTCGATGTAGAGGTCGGGTTGGAACCCTTTCACTTCACCGGCAAAAGTCACGTCGAAGCCTGTTGTATCGAATTTCGTAATTTTGGCGATGCCAGATTGACCACGAATGGCAGCAGCCCAGCTATCCTCAATGGTGTTGCCAAGGGGAGTAACAGCGCCAACGCCGGTTACAACAACTCTTCTTTGTGCTTTGGATGGACGTTCAAATCGGGAGTTCATAAAAAACTACGCTTTGCCTTTTTTCTCAAGGTAAGAAGCTACGTCTTGAACTGTTTTAAGCTTTTCAGCATCTTCATCAGGGATTTCAAGATCGAACTCTTCTTCCATTGCCATTACTAGTTCAACGATATCAAGGCTATCAGCACCAAGATCGTCGATGAAAGAAGCTTCAGGCTTAACTTTCTCTGGATCTACGCCAAGTTGTTCAACGATGATGTCTTTTACTTTTGGATGCAATGCCATTTAATCCTCCTAGGTACATTCATTCCTTCTGCCTTCGCTAAAGCTACAGCAGACTTTTAATTTAAAACCAAATCTAATATCTCAATCAATCGCAACTCAGTGGCGAAGGACTGCTCCGTCGCTCTAGAGCTGCGCTATTTCATCTCACATGGGGTGAGATACTTCACAGCACCAAGGTGCTACTACTCCATAAACATTCCGCCGTTCACGCTCAGAGTCTGACCTGTGATGTATTTTGATTCATCACTCAGTAAGAATCTCACAGCCTGAGCAACGTCAGTACCTTCACCAATTTTTCCAAGTGGAACTTTGGCCAAGATTTTTGCTTTAACATCTTCTGATAAAACATCAGTCATTTCTGTTGCGATATAGCCAGGAGCCACATTGTTCACGCGAACATTGCGAGAGC